>OY782680.1:1202250-1523000 GCA_963678085.1 Aliishimia sp. | reverse complement strand
AGTATAAATCCGACCTACGCACGCTACAAGTCGAACCCAGAGTCGCCCTGACCCCAACGCTTGATGTTCTAGAAGATATCGCCGCAGGGCGTGGACCGCACGATGTCATGATGATGCTTGGCTATTCGGGCTGGGGGCCTGGGCAGCTGGAGCGCGAAATCACAGAAAACAGCTGGCTTACTGTGAAAGCCGACCCCAAGCTCCTCTTTGGCGTAATCGCCACGCAAAAATGGGCCGAAGCAGTCCGGCTATTGGGCGTAGATCCTGCGCTCTTGTCGGCGTCGGGCGGCCGCGCCTAGCCCTCTGCTTCGCGCGTTCTGACGGACAAAGCAGAGGACTAGAGCCAGCATCGCCGTACAAGCTGGACGTTCATTCTCTCAAATTTGCAGACGGGAAAGAGCGCCCCGCCCCTGCTGACCTGATGGCGCATCAAAACGGCGCTCAAACTGCGACCATGATGGCAAACACACCTCTGACAAAACGGCTTCAGCGACAAATAGCTCCCGTTGTATCCCAGCTTCCTGATCTCACGCAGAAAGCAGTGAGCAGACAAACAGGAAAGGCAGCCACCCGTTCTGCCAAATACTGTGCGCGCGCTATTTTGATCCCGGAGCATCAAATTTTCGTAAATATACCAAACGCACCTGGAAAGCCGAATTTCGGGTGTTTCTTTTCCCCTTTAACCCATCACCTTATCCGAAAGCCGGTGCCCAGTTTTCGGGGTGATGAGGTATGAATACAACCATCTGCGCATAAATTTCGGGATCAGAACATGTCACTGCGCTATAGGGCATGTGGGCCTCCAAAACACTGGCGCGTGCCGCGCGCGCACCATAACACTGGCGAGGCAGGTCACATCGAGGCTAATTTAAGTTAGGTCAGTTATGCGCCAATTGCGAGAGGTGTGTCGTCCAGTATTGAGGGTTCTGGGTCTCTTAGCACATAGCCTCGGCCCCACACGGTTTCGATGTAGTTTTCACCGCCCGTTGCATTGCTAAGTTTTTTGCGAAGTTTGCAAATGAACACGTCGATGATTTTCAGCTCTGGTTCATCCATGCCACCGTAAAGGTGATTTAGGAACATTTCTTTGGTGAGAGTTGTTCCCTTGCGCAGTGAAAGCAACTCGAGCATTTGGTATTCTTTTCCGGTCAGATGCACCGGCTTGCCCTCGACCGTCACCGTTTTCGCGTCGAGATTGACCGAGATCTGACCTGTCGCGATGACCGATTGAGAATGCCCTTTGGAGCGGCGAATGATCGCATGGATGCGCGCAACGAGCTCTTCCCGATGGAAAGGCTTGGTCAAATAGTCATCCGCGCCAAATCCGAAGCCCTTCAATTTGTTTTCTGTGTCATCGGACCCAGACAGAATCAGTATAGGCGTTTCGATACGTGCAAGGCGTAGCTGGCGCAGCACCTCATGACCATTCATATCGGGAAGCCCAAGATCGAGCAGGATCAAGTCATAATCATACAGCTTCGCTAGATCGATTCCTTCTTCGCCAAGATCTGTTGAATACACGTTCAAGTTGGCGTGTGTCAGCATCAACTCGATGCTCTTTGATGTAGTAGGATCGTCTTCAACGAGCAGTACGCGCATTATGTAGCTCCGCTTCAAGCATTAAGGTTGATACATCATTCCCGCAAAAGAGTTAAGTCGTCGTTAATAGCAAAAACAATATGTCAAAACAACCTAAGATTGTCTATACTTTTGTAAAGCTGTCGCTTTTAAAGCGTCTTCGCCATGTTCTGCAACGCCTTTAACCCAGCTTGCGAATTCTTCTTCACTCAGCCCGTATTGCGCTAAAGCCTCTTCTTTCGTGATCAAGCCATATAAAACGCCGCGAACTACGGCGATTTTGCGCGAAACGACCCATCTACGGGTAGAAGATGGAGGCAAGTCAGCTCGACTCATTACTGTCCCGTCTGGCAGTGTAACCGCTCTAGGACCTTCAACTTTCTTTAAAAACATCACACTGTACCCTTGTTATGGGGATAATCTGCGCCCTTCCTCTTAATCTTGCGTGAATTGCGGGGTTGAGAGTATTTCGTATTTTCATATATTTTGGTCGATCTCATAGGTGGGAATGGAAACCAAGATGACCGAAGTCCTAAATTCATTGGGGTTTGCGAAAGACCCAAGCGACACGCGCGTGGTGGTTGCCATGTCCGGCGGGGTCGATAGCTCGGTTGTCGCAGCGCAGCTTAAAGCAGAGGGCTATGACGTGGTTGGGGTCACGCTTCAGCTCTATGATCATGGGGCCGCTTTGGCGAAAAAAGGCGCCTGCTGCGCCGGGGTGGATATCCATGATGCGCGCCGCGTGGCGGAAGATATGGGGTTTCCACACTATGTTTTAGATTATGAGAACAAATTTAAAGATGCTGTGATTGACGAATTTGCCGATAGTTATCTCGCTGGCGCGACCCCGGTGCCCTGTATTCGCTGCAATGAACGGGTCAAATTTCAGGATTTGCTGGAAACGGCGAAGGATCTTGACGCGGATTGCATGGCGACCGGACATTATATCCAACGCAAAGAGGGGGCGTTTGGGCCCGAACTGCATTGCGCCGCAGATGCAACGCGCGATCAATCCTATTTCTTGTTCTCGACCACGCCGAATCAGCTGGACTATTTACGCTTTCCGTTGGGGCACTTAGCATCAAAAGAGGAAACCCGCGCACTGGCCGAGAAATATGGGCTTGGGGTGGCGCATAAACCGGATAGCCAGGATATTTGCTTTGTGCCTAACGGGGATTATGCCTCTGTTATTCGCAAGCTACGCCCAGAGGCGATGGCACCCGGAGAGATCGTGCATGTGGATGGAACGGTTTTGGGCCACCATGACGGCGTTATCAATTACACGATCGGGCAGCGGCGCGGTTTGAAAATCGGCGGGCACCAAGACCCGCTTTATGTGGTCAAGCTGGATACGGATAAGGCACAAGTAATTGTGGGCGCACGAGAACTCTTGGCCACGCATACCGTTCCGATTGCTGAGATAAACTGGCTTGGCGATGCGCCGTTTACCTCGCAGGAAAGCTGGCCGATCGCGGTCAAGATTCGCTCCACCCGCCCCCCCGCTGATGCGATTCTGCGCCCAACTTCGGAAACGAGTGCCATTGTCGAGCTGGCATGCGCCGAGCAAGGCGTCTCACCAGGTCAGGCCTGCGTCTTTTACGACAGGGACAGCTCTCGCATATTTGGCGGCGGCTGGATCCAAAAATCCTAACCAAAGCCATCTGCAAAACAGGGGCGTTCGGGGCATGAAAAAGAATTTATAAAACTTTGCAAGAAGGGCTTGCAGACCATGTCGAACTTGCCGTAAAGACGCGCTCACGGGTGATTAGCTCAGTTGGTAGAGCGCTTCGTTTACACCGAAGATGCCGGGAGTTCGAGTCTCTCATCACCCACCATTCCCCTTCGCCGGAATACCAAAGACGCCCTCTAACGTGCGCGAGACCGGGTTTTCGTGGTTTTGTTGCACAAATCGGTTGAAGGGCAGACTTTCCCTCTCCCCTGACCTTTTCCCTGGGCATACTTATCCTTCGGGCTCTGTGACGGATATGCCAAGAGCGGTGTAGCGATTGAGGACGGCAACACGGATCTGGATTTCCGCGACATGCCGCTCGGCGGCCGCTCCCAGATCATCTCAGGATCACACCAAATCGATAGCGAACTGCGCTGCTTGCGCGCCGCGTTACACGAGGGCGAGTTCTTCGTCTGGTACTTTGTCGGGGGACCAACTGCTCATTCTCCCCAGCTATCACGCTGGGGCCATGAGATGAATCCCCCTCCAGATTTGTGCAACAAGGCCGTGTCAGTCACATCGAGACTAAGCAGCCATTCGCGGCTTGGCCCACGAATAGTTGCTTAGGGTTTTTGATTTTACAGGATTTTTCCCGAAAACCGGTGGCCACTTTTCGGAAATCTTGCTTAGAGTAGAAAACGACCCTATTGAGCCAGTCTTCGCGTCCTCTCGCTAAGCTCAAGCGCGAATACCGGCACGCTTGACCCAACTTGATCTGTTTTCACTCCAATTCAAATGATTAGGTGTCTTTTGCGAACCAAACGTCTTCGGTCATGACCTCTTCGCCATCGATCGTCGCATCTGAGCGCATCAGGTCTTCACCGCGCTCGTTTTTCTCGAGCTGCATTTCTGTTGAGACCCGTGTGATCCCCGCTTCGGCCGCAGAGATCATCTCTCCGTCTTCGACAACAGCGTCACCATCATCGACCCAGACGGCGAGCCCTTCGAGCTCTTTGCCAGAGATTTGGCCGTCATCATCCGTGTCAAGCTGCGACAGTTTCACATAGCCGTTCTCGTATTTGCCGCCCTCGTCTCCGTAGAGGCGCGCGCCGTCCATGTCATTTGCCGCATTGCCGTCGCGGTTATCCACAAGCAAGCCATCGCCGTCGCCCGCCATCCACTCAACAGTGTCCAAATCGCCGTCGCCGTCAATGTCGAACTGCACGGTTTCGCCGACATTGTTGTCGATACGCTCTTTGGCAGTGCTTTCGCCGGTGGTGCCGATCTGCCCGTCACCATTCAGATCGAATGCGATGGGGGAAGCGATTTTCGCAGGGTCTCCGTTGCCATGGCCATAGGCAGGTTTCTGCACGCCTATCGCATCACCATCGCGGTTGAAGACTACGAATTTGCCAATGTCGTTATCCCATTTCGCGGTGTGGCCAGCATATTTCCCACCATTGATTTGATAGTGCTGATGGCCGATTTTCGTGTATTGGCCGTGACGCGAGAGGAAGCGGTCTGGCAGCAGGGGCAGCTCAGTGACTGGCATTTGGATGTCGGTGCCGGTTGGGGGGGTGTAGCTTGCGACCAGATCGCCTTCTGGGTTGTAGATGGCGTAGGTCTGGTGCTCTGCGCTCCACTCGGCTGTGTGGCCTGCATACTCGCCTTTGTTGATGTCATAAGTGCCATCAGCGTTTTGGGTGATGCCCTGATACGGCGCGAGCCATTCGCCTTGGCTGATTTTTGGCATATCGGCTAGGGTTGGAGTGAGGCGATCCGCGCCATGTGGTGCGATGTAAGTGCCTACGAGTTCGCCTTGTGCGTCTAGGATTGCGAAGGCTCTGTCGTCTGCGCTCCACTCGGCTGTGTGACCGGCATACTCGCCCTCATTGATGTTGAAGCTACCATCAGCGTTCTCGGTCACGCCGCCATAGGGGGCGAGCCATTCGCCGGCTTTTACCTGGTTTGCGTCACGCAGTGTTGGGGCCAGTTGCCCGTCCGCGCCATTTGGCGGGGTGTAGCGGCCGACGAGGTCGCCTTGCGCATCAAGGATTGCGAAGGCTCCATCATCCGCGCTCCATTCCGCTGTGTGGCCGGCATAATCACCTTCGTTGATGGTAAAGCTGCCATCAGCGTTTTCGCTCACGCCGCCATAGGGGGCGAGCCATTCGCCTTGGCTGAGCTGCGGCGCATCAGCGAGTGTTGGGGCCAAGCGATCGGTTCCATCCGGCGCATCATAGTGCGCGACCAGATCCCCATCCGGGTTGAAGATGGCGAAGGTATTATCCTCAGTGCTCCATTCGGCTGTGTGGCCGGCATAGTCGCCGTCGGTGATGGTAAAGCTGCCATCGGCATTTTCCGTGACGCCATCATGGGGAGCCAGCCATTCACCCTCTTTCACCTGCGGCATATCTTCGGGCGTGGGGGCTAGGCTATCGGCGCCGTTTGGTGGGATGTAGCGGGCGACCATAGTGTCATCTTGGTCAAAGATCACAAAGGCATTATCCTCCGCGCTCCACTCGGCGGTATGGCCGGCATAGTCGCCGTCGGTGATGCTGAAGCTGCCATCGGCATTTTCCGTGACGCCATCATGGGGAGCCAGCCATTCGCCCTCTTTCACCTGCGGCATATCTTCGGGGGTTGGAGCCAGGCTATCGGCGCCGTTTGGTGGGATGTAGCGGGCGACCATGGCGTCATCTTGGTCAAAGATCACAAAGGCATTGTCCTCGGCGCTCCACTCGGCTGTGTGGCCGGCATAGTCACCGTCGGTGATGCTAAAGCTGCCATCGGCATTTTGAGTGACGCCATCATGGGGAGCCAGCCATTCGCCCGCGCTGATTTGCGGCATATCCGCTGGGGTTGGGATGAGCCCATCCGCGCCATTTGGTGGGTTATAGCGCGCCACCATGTCTCCATCGGGATTGTAGATGACGAATGTGTCATATTCTACGCTCCACTCGGCGAGATGGCCTGCAAAGTCGCCCTCGGTGATGTTAAAGCTGCCATCAGCGTTCTCAGTGATGCCATCATGGGGAGCGAGCCATTCGCCCTCTTTGATCCATGGCATATCGTTCGGGGTCACATATGGCGGCGCGGTGAGCTGACCGGCATCTGCGCCATTTGGTGGGTTATAACGCGCCACCATGTCGCCATCGGGGTTGTAGATGACAAAGGTCTCGTATTCCGCGCTCCACTCGGCTGTGTGGCCGGCATAGTCACCTGCCGTGATGTTAAAGCTGCCATCGGCGTTCTCAGTGACACCATCATGGGGGGCCAGCCATTCGCCAACTTTGACCTGAGGCATATCGTTCGGGGTCGGCGTTGGCAGGATGATCCCTTCGTTATCTATGATCGGGTCGGGGCCTGGGACGTGGTCAGGGTTGCGAATTGTGGCCTCGCCGCTAGGGTGTTCGTAAAGCGCGACGGCCTCTCCCTCGGGATTATAGACCACGAATTTGCCAAGATCCGCATCCCACTCGGCCGTGTGATTGGCGAAATCGCCGCCTTTGATCAGATATGTGTCATTGCCCAAATCTGTGAAGTAATTGGTGGGAGACAGGTAAGGCTGGTCAATCATGGGCAGGTCATTGATTGGTGTATCGCCAGGAGCTGGTGCCGTATCACACCCGCCGCCGTAATTGATGTTGATGTCGATATCGACGTCAATATCGACGTTACCGCCACCCGTGTTTGCCCATTGGTTTGGCTGTTGGAACATCTGTCCGCCGCCCTGCCAGAGCATGTTGGTCATCATCCCGGAATAGGCGTTGATCAGGGGCATAAAGCATTGGTTTGGAACAGGGAGCTGGATCAGCGCGGTCAGGCTCTGGATCATGTTCTGGATCATCATGGTGATCTGAGCGAACATCTGCTGCAGCTGCGCAACTTGCCCAACACCCGGCGTATAGCAGGCTGCAGGCGCATAGGCTTGCGGCTGAACATAGGCTGGCGCCGGTGGCCCGTAAGCCTGGAGATCACCCATTGCCGGTTGCGGCTGCGCAAAAGACGTCACAGGATTGGCAAATGCTTGCTGCCATTCACTTTGAGCATTCGCATTCTGATCTGCTTGGTTTTGGGGGCAGTTCGCACCGCTATTGGCAAGTCCTGGCATCCAGGTCATATCGTTACCTCTTCACATTCTACTACGCACCTAAAGGCCGTATTCGCTTCAACAATGGATCCCATAAGGCTACGGCCCTGAGTGGGGATAAGGGCACGTTCTCGTAGTATCCGGTTTTTCATCCTATGGTCGCCGTGGGGGCCGACTAAGCAAGAATAGATTGTGGCGGATCTATTTAATCAACGATTTAAATTTTAAGGACGGACCGTTTTGCAGGAAGAAAATGCAATCCTGAAACAATCGCTTTTTCCGGGGGATTTGCGTATGGTATTGTTTTGTATGTATAATTGCTCGACGCTCATGCCCGAAAATCAAATCAAATTCGATTCAGATGGGCGGTTTTTACATTCGTAGAATATGGTTAAGGTGCTGCCTGGTTTATGAACACTATCACAGGTAAATGCTGCTCTGTTCCTAATCCAAGAACAATCTATCCGGGTGTTTGGTGAAGTCCTATGTGGGAAACAGAATCGGCTTTCTTCCCCAGGCAGCGATATGCCGACCGGACACCCCGGCTATACGAATGATCGTTTCAAGCAGCACTCAATAAGAGGCGCATTGACCATCATATGGCTTGAGGCACTGAACGAGTAGTAGCCGCAGAGATTTGGGCCGGTTCATGACGTGGACCGCATCCTGACCAGTGGCTTATTCCATCAAGCCGCCATTTTGCCCCTCATGTCCACCCTTGCTTGTGCCGGAGTGCGGTATCCGATGCTGGAATGGCGTCTTTTGCCACGGGAATCGCTTGAAAGTTCTATCCCGTTTCGGTGATTGTTTTGAGCAGGTAGGCATCATCCCACACAGCTAATTTCTTCTGTTTTTCATACTGATGCTGCCCTTGGTATTCTTGAAGAGATTGAGTGCGGCATGCCCGACCAGAGCCATGTTTGCAGGGCCATTTGCGGATCTGAGCAGCATTAGGTCGTCATGAAAGACCACATCCATGACCCAAGTCAGGCGGTTTCGATGCCCCGATGGGCGCGTGTTGCGTACAGCAGGGCTGCTGCGGTCAACCGAGCCGATGACAGAAAATCGCGACGCGCGACGCTGGTTTGGCCCTTTTGCTCGACTGTGGCCTCAAGCATGCCGATGGCGGTTAGCCCGGGGAAGCGGTGCAGGCCAGGCTCGGCCCAGGTTCGGAGCGGTCAGGCCGCAACCAGTCCACGTCATGGCGAACCCATGCAAGGCCCAGGGCAAACGCATGAAACTGGTGAGTCAGTTTGTCAGGGGTGAATTGGGGGTGATTTGAGGGAGGCTTGTTTCCAAAATGGAGGCGAGTGGATGTTCAGAGAATTGTTAACCTGTTTTGGTGAGGTGGAGGAGCCTCGGCAGGCTGGGAAGGCCCTGCATTGCCTTGAAGACGTGCTTGCGATCACGGTTTGTGCGGTGCTCACCCATGCGGAAAGCTTTGAAGATATTGAACTTTATGGGCATCATAAGGAGAAGTGGCTGCGTCAGTTTTTGACCCTGCCAACCGGCATCCCATCGCATGACACGTTCCGGCGGGTGTTCATGTTGATTAACGCGCATCGCGGCAAATAGGGTTCATCAAGTTTCAAAACGCCCGTTCGAGCGCCCACGAGAGGCAGGGCGTTTTGAATTCAATTAAACGCGACGCGCTCTAACGCGGATGCGTTTGAACGTTGTTTTCTGGCCTGGACACGGGCCGTTTTCAGCCCCTCCGGCCCCGAAGAGCCACGCCAGGTTGCGGTGGACGGCAAGGCGATGCGCCGGTCCTTTGATCGCCGCAAAGGCACCTCGCCGCTGCACGTTGTCAGCGCGTTTGCGACGCTCGAAGGGTTAACGCTGGCGCAAAAGGTCGTGGCCCAGAAATCTGGTGAGGTCGAAGCGTTTCTACAAATGTTGGAAAGGCTGAATTTGGCCGGTGCGCTGATTTCGCTGGACGCGCTTTATGCCCGAAAAACGCTGGCTAAGGAGATCACAGAGCGAGGCACTGACTATCTTATTGCGTTGAAAGGGAACAATAAAACGATCATGCAAAGGTGGTAGGTTTCTTCGCAGATCGCGCCTTTAGCAGGCAGGGGACGATGAAAACAGCCTTTGATGCCTTCGATGATGGCCACCCTCGTTCGGTCCGTCGCCGTGCTTTTGTCACCGATGATCCGGGCCTGATCGGCAGCCTGGACGGCTGGCCCGGGTTAAGAAAGGTTATCGCCGTGGAAACCATATTCAGCGTTATACTCGACGCACCGAGAAGTCCGAATTTTGCACCGTAGCTTTTCCTTTCTATCCATCAACTTATCCGAAAACCGGTGTCCACTTTTCGGGTCGATGGAGTATAACCATGTCCATGGCGGCGGGCGCGGCGAAGTTTCCAGCGATATCAGATACTTCGTAACATCGGCGGCTCTGGACGGCCCCGCCCTCGCCGCCGCGGCTCGTAACCACCCAGCCATTGAAAACAGCCTGCACCCGCGTGCTGGACGTGGGTTTTCGCGAGGACGAATGCCGGGTCCGGAACCGCAACGCCGCTGCGAACCTGTCCGTCATCCGCAAAATCGCGATCAACCTGGTCAAATCCGACAAATCGCAAAAAGGATCCATCAAAGGCCGCCGCAAAGCCGCTGAGTAGGGCAATGATTATATGCAGAAAATCATAGACTTATAAGAATATTCCCATTCATGAGTTTGCCCTGGTTCATCGGTGACGTCATCGATCAGCTCAAAATCGGCCGAACAGCATTTTACAGATATTTCCCAACCGACCGCATCAAACAGCTCCGCCCCGAGCATTCTGACAACCCCTAAACCAACTCAAATCCTGTGGTGGGTTTGGGACCTTTGTTGGGATAGCCCCAAAGTTGCACGGGAACGAGATGCCGGGTTGATACTGTTATCCAGGGTGAACCAGGGCAAACGAGCACTCCTGTTCCAAATGGGTTCAAAGCCTATGACCTTGACGGAAACCGGCTTGATACAATACCATTAGGATCAAACGGTCAGGGAATTGCGTTAGTTGAAACCAAGACTGGGAATGGGTCCCTTTCTACAAACCAGTCGGTAAATTATCCAGAGGTTGGTCAAGGCACGGTCACAGGTGTCGGCAACAATGCGAACAATGCCAATTTAGGTGGGAATGTTCCAGCAGATACCCCCGTCGTTATTTTAACTCCAGAATAGGTTAAGATCATGCAGCAAAAAATTTCAGATATTAAAGCAGCGTGCGAACAGATTCTGATCGACTTTGCGGATAGTACGCCGGGCTGGAAATATGCTAAATCCAAGAAATCTTTTATCAAAGTCGTTTCGAAGGCCTCGTTCATAGACATTTATACAGGAATGTCCTCCAAGGTCGATTTTGTGAATTTCCAGTTCAGCCTCCATGCAGGGCATAGGCTTATTGGCAAAGCCGACAAATTTAAAAGGAGTAACTGGGCGATAACTAGGGTACCAGAAAGGTGGATTGAGCAAAGTTTAAATTGGGGCCGATGCACTGTTTATGATCATCGCCATCCTTATTTGGGTGAACTGGATGAGATGCGATCTCAGGGGAAATTGAACTATGTACGGCTTGAGGAGTTTCCCGAAAGGTTGGGTTCAATCTTTTCCTTGGCCGAAGCTGAAATAACCAAGCTATTCGACATTTCCTCTGAGGAGGCATTGATTCAGTCACTTGTGGATAAGCCGATAGGCTTTTTTAGGCCAAATGAGGTCCTGTTGGTTCAGCTTCTTTTGGGCAATCCAGCCTATTTTGACGAACTTGTCGAATTTTATAACCAAGATATTGAGACAATCAGGTCCTTGACCAAGGAGCCACTCAATAAACCAGCGGCTGAACAACTTATGGAAAGATACAATCAAGGTAACTTCCCCAAGTTTGGGTGAGAGTAGCGCAAAGTGTGGGGCGGTTGCTGAATTTGGGGGATGGTGCGACCATGGGGGTATGTGTAGCGGATTGAGATTATCGGGGTTCAGAGTTGAGATCATCGCCGATTTCGGATCAGATTATTTGAGACTATAAATCAGCACCAGATCGAATTATTTGAAACTGAGACCGCTTTAGTTGAGACAGGATCGCATTGTTGAGACTGAAATCTGAGCGGTGAGATTACAGGCAGAAAAGGCAATGGTGCAGGGCTAAATGTGGCGTTGATTTCAGGAATGGCTTTTCTGACGACGTTAGGCACCCAAACGAATGGATATTCCAAACGCCAGAAAATCGGACGTTAATCTTGTTGTGGATTCGATAGCAGGGTTGGGCCTTCCTGACCACCAGAAAAACCGTTGCGGAAAACTTCATTAGCTTGCAGGGTGCGGCTTATCTAATCTGGTGGAGCGAAAATACAAATGCTCATTGGCTATGCAAGGGTGTCGAAAGCAGACGGGAGCCAGCTCCTGGATTTGCAGCGCGATGCTCTGGTTGATGCTGGTGTCGCTGCGGATCGCATCTATGAAGACAAGGCATCCGGACGAAAGGATCATCGGCCCGGCCTCGATGCCTGTCTCAAAGCGCTTCAGCCAGGGAACACGTTTGTTGTTTGGAAGCTCGACAGGTTGGGCCCCGATCTCAAGCACCTGGTTGCGACGGTCGACGAATTACGCGACCGAGGTGTCGGATTGCGCGTGCTGGCCGAGGCCGGTGCAGAGATTAACACGACGACGGCCAACGGGCGGCTGGTCTTCGGCATCTTTGCCAGTTTGGCTGAGTTTGAACGTGAGTTGATCGCCGAGCGCACCCGTGCCGGTCTTGCTGCCGCGCGTGCCCGAGGCCGCAAAGGTGGCCGGCCCCGCAAGATGGATGTCACCATGTTGCGCATGGCGATGACGGCGATGGCTGACCGGGACACCCACGCGTCCGACTTGGCCAAACGGCTCGGAATTACAACAACCACGCTTTACGAGTACGTCAATGGCGATGGCAGCGTGAAAGCGCCGGGTCAGAAACTGTTGGATGCAGAGGCCTCATGAGCAAAGGCGGCGGCATACCAGCAGAGGCTTTGCTCGATTTGCGACGAAGGCTCGATGATCTTGCGCCGCGCGATCCGGGGCGCCGGGTTATCATTGAAGGCGCTGCCAATATGTATGGTGTATCACGCGCAACTGTTTATCGCGCTTTGGCCGGCCAATTGCGCCCCAAAGGGTTGCGCCGTGTTGATCGGGGCGAACCTCGCAAAACCCCGCGTGCCGATATGGAGCGGTATTGTGAAATCATCCCGGCGCTGAAGATCCGCACCTCCAATAAGAAGGGGCGCAAGCTATCGACCGCTCGGGCGATTGAGCTCTTGGAAAACTTCGGTGTCGAGACACCAGAGGGTTTGGTCAAAGCACAGGAGGGCACACTGCATCCGGTGACAGTCAATCGCTATCTTCGCCTCTGGGGATATGACCACGCCCGCATGACCCGGCCACCGGCGGCAGTACGGTTTGAGGCGCGGACATCGAACGCTCTCTGGCAATTCGACATCAGCCCATCTGATCTCAAGGCAATCGAGCAGCCATCCTGGATCGACCCAAACCGTAGGGGCCTGCCGGTACCGATGCTGTTCAGCGTGGTCGATGACCGATCCGGCACGTCCTATCAGGAATATCGCTGTGTCTACGGTGAGGATGTCGAAAGTGGGCTGAGATTCCTCTTCAACGCCATGGCTCCGAAGGACAGGGATGGCCCTGCCTTGCAGGGCATCCCCGAGGCCATCTATCTGGACAATGGGCCTATTGCCAAAAGCGGCGTGTTCCACACGGTAATGGAGCGGCTTGGCGTGCGTGTCATGACCCACGATCCCGCCGGTTCCGATGGACGCCGCCCGACGGCGCGTTCAAAGGGCAAGGTCGAGCGTCCGTTCCGCACAATCAAGGAAGCCCACGAGACGCTATACCACTTCCACAAACCGGAAACTGAAGCTGAAGCAAACGCCTGGCTCTGGCGGTTCATTGACCAATACAATGCCAAACCTCATCGGCGAGAACCGCACAGCCGGATCGAAGATTGGCTCCGCAATTTGCCTGCAACCGGCATTCGTCAGATGTGTTCCTGGGAACGATTTTGCGCCTTTGCGCGGGAACCGGAAACACGCAAAGTTGCCGGTGACGCTCGTATCCGAATTGATGGCACATTCTACGAGGTCGATCCCGATCTTGCCGGCGAAACCGTCACCCTCTGGTGGGGCCTGTTTGATCATGAGCTATTCGTTGAATGGAATGACAAGCGCTATGGTCCCTACCGGCCGGAAGGTGGGCCAATCCCGCTGCATCGTTACCGCAAGCCACGGAAAACACAGACTCAAGCACGTGCTGACCGGATCGGTGATCTGGCGAAGAAAATCTCTGTGCCAAGAGCGGCGCTCACCGGCGTTGACGACGGTTTGGCCCGCTCCGCCGAAGTTCTGTCTTTTGACAGCCAGCCCTTTGTCGATCCCGACCCTTACGGTCAGTTCACCTATCAGGGTCGCCTGGATGCGCTGCGCGGTATTGCTGATTTTCTGTGTAAGCCGCTTGCGCGACTGACCGAAGACGATCTGGCATTCGTCAATGCACTCGTTGAGCGAACACTCGACAAAACAATCATTAAACAAGAAGTGACCGCCCGGCTCTCAGGCAAAAGACCGGCCACCAAAGAGGAGAGCAATTGATATGCTGAACGCAGAGATCATGGAGCGATACGGGCTTATCAAAGATTGGCGCACTGCCGGGTTTTTTGAAACCGAAAACCATCGGCGCATTACACATGCTGTTCGTTCGGGCCTTGGTTCGGGGCGACTGGTCGCCATCACCGGCCCGGTCGGCATTGGTAAGACCGTGTTCCTGCATCGTCTGCAGGACGAAATTGCCCGCGAGAAGAAAGTAACCGTCGCTGAAAGCCTGTCCGTGGATAAAACCCGCACGACGGTGCCAACGCTGATCGCAGCCCTGTTCTACGATCTGTCGCGTGAGAAAGAGCCGAAGATCCCCACGCAAGGCGAGAAGCGGGAACGCGAGTTGCAAAAGCTCGTCGCCCGTTCCGGCAAACCGGTCGCGCTCTTCGTGGATGAGGCGCATGACTTGCACGGCAAAACCCTTGTTGGCCTGAAACGGTTGATGGAAGTTATTGCACGTGGCGGCGGCAATCTATCTGTCATTCTGGTCGGCCACCCGAAGCTGCGCAATGACCTGCGCCGCCCCACCATGGAAGAAATCGGTCACCGAACAGATATCCTGCCGTTCGAAGGCTTGGGCGAAGATGCACGCAAATATCTCGACTGGCTGCTGGAGCAGTGCTCTGAGGACGGCGCGGATGTGAGCGATGCCATCGAACCCGCCGCCCTTGATCTGATGGCAGAGAGATTGACGACGCCCTTGCAGTTCTCAGAATATCTGAACCGCGCCTTCGAGGCAGGCTTCCAAATTGGTCAGAAACCTATCACCTCAGACATCGTGTCAGCATCCTTGGCTCCTGACTTTGATGACCTCGAACCGCGCCTCACGCGCCAAGGCTATTCGGTGAAGGTATTGGCAGATCAGTTCCAGGCCAAACCAACAGAAATCCGGCGCTTCCTGAGTGGCCAACTCGACACTTCGCGCACCCGAGAACTGGCGGATCAAATGCGCTTGGCCGGGCTCTCAATATGATCTCGGGCATGCGATCCCCGTCTCAGCAATGTGATCCCGTCGCAAATAATCCGATCTCATTCTCAAATATTGCGATCTCAAAGTGCGCTACAGTCTCAAATAATCTGATCCAAAATCAGCTATGATCTCAATCCCAAGCCCGGATAATCTCAATCCGCTACATGTAGCTGGGCCCTCGCGGCCTGCTCGGCGCTGTTGATCCTGATGATGGTGCCATAAAGTCCAATCAAAACCGTGCTAAGGGCCGCGAAAGCCAGGAGCGTTTCCAGCAATGTCACGCCTTGATTTTTGGATCTGCGCGATCGCTCAAAAGGCAAGCTCATTCACCTCCAATAATGCGCCCATGATCGTGTAAACAAGCAATCCAATGCTCAGACCAATAACAAGGGTGAGAACAGGTGTGAGAAGTATCCGTCTTGATCAAGCGTTTTTTGGCATCCACATTCGATCAGCCTTGACCAGTGCGTTTGCCATTTCGATGAGCTTACGCATGACGACGACGATGGCGACTTTTGCGGGTTTTCCGACTGTTCGGAGGGCGTCATATTTGGCCTTGAGATCAGGATTGTGGCGCATTGCGACCAGCGCGGGCATGTAGAGCGCATCCCGCAGTGGCTTGTGCCCGCCTCCGATGAATGACTTTCCCTGCCATTGACCGGATTGTCGGGTGATGGGTGCAAGACCGGTCAGACTGGCCACCTGTTTGCGCTGCAACGTACCTATCTCTGGCAACAGGGTCAGCATTGCTGCGGCGGTGGCTGCACCGATCCCAGGTATTGAGCAGAGAATATCGCGGTTGCGTGCGGTGGCCCCATGCGCCTCAATCAGCGCCGCAATTTCAGCGTCCAGCTCGGCAATCTGACGGTCTACCTGCGTGAGCCGCGCCTTGGTTTGGCGTTTCAAGAGAGGAACATCTTGGGTCTGGGCACGGTTGCGCAGTCGCGTGCGGTCCTTGATCAGCCCGGCACGGGCAACGTGTAAATCCCTGAGAACACGAATTTCCTTAGAACAAGGTGCTTGAGGCTCAAGGTTGAACGCAGCCCCCATCCGGGCCAACATCCGAGCATCTACGGCATCGGTTTTGGCGCGGGTGCCATACGCCTCAGCAAACCGGCGTGCCTGGAGCGGGTTCACCTTGACCAAAGGGAACTTCTCGCCGAGCGCTGTCTCGAACGCCTTGTGATACGGCCCCGTCGGTTCGAATACGATCCGTGCCGTTGCTGCCGTCCCCAGCCATTTTGTCAGCGCGCGAAATCCCGCCGCCGAATTCTCAAAGCGCTGCGCTTCATCATCTTCCAGCCGGTAGACATCCAGATGGGATTTTGAAATGTCTACACCGATGCTATGTTCTGTCATCTTCGCCATGTCCTATGCTTGTCATGCGTGACTTGTCACACGCGTATCCGTTCAGGCCCTGTGGTGAAGACGGCGGTTGATCATACTTCTCAACGGTCCTGGTAGACCAAGCTGTTTGCGACCCAACCGCCGCCACTGCCCGCCATAAATGATGTGGCGGGCAGTGGCTCCCTTTTGCCCCAGGAGCCAAGGAAAGTCATAAGACAAGCTGGATGGGAAACGCTCGTTGTCTGGCAGTGCGAACTGAGGGACCTCGAAGGAGCCGTCGGCCGTGTCGAAGCCTTCCTGAGAAGCTAGGTTTCGCTGGTCAATCCGGCACCACACCGATATGTTGGGTGAAAACGACAAGGGGTAAGGCATGGCAAGACCGATCGGAGTCGACCTGTTCGCTGGGGCTGGAGGTATGAGCCTCGGCTTCGAGCAAGCCGGCTTCGATGTGGTCGCGGCCGTCGAGATCGACCCCGTCCACGCGGCAGTCCACAAGTACAACTTCCCGCTGTGCGCAGTTCTCCCGCAATCCGTCACGGACGTTTCGGGCGACGATATCAGGGCCGAAGCCGGGATCGGCAAACGTCACGTGGATGTCGTTTTCGGCGGCGCTCCATGCCAAGGCTTCTCTCTCATTGGCCAGCGTGCCTTGGACGATCCCAGAAACGCTCTCGTCAAGGATTTTGTGCGCATCGTCAAAGAGCTCGATGCCACCTATTTCGTCTTCGAGAACGTGAAAGGGCTCACGGTCGGAAAGCACCGGAAATTCTTAGTCGAATTGATCGAAGAATTCGAAACAGCCGGTTATGACGTGCAAAAGGATTGGCGTGTGCTAAATGCGGCCGATTATGGCGTGCCGCAGGACCGCCAGAGACTGATCCTGATGGGCGTTAAAAAAGGCGAAGATGTTCCAGACTATCCTGCAGCAATTGCCGATAAAACGACGTGCGAGGCCGCGCTCGCCGATTTACCCGACGCCGAACTCTTCGAGCAGCTCAGATCGTCGGATTCCGTGGAGACGTCTGCCTTTGGGAAGCCTAGCAAATACGCAGAGCTGTTGCGAGGATTTGGAAACGATGCGTGGGCCTTCGGGCATCCTAGAAAATGGGATCCGAACTTGCTGACTTCGAGCGCACGTACCGAGCATACCGAGATTTCACGCCGCCGTTTTCGAGAAACCGAACAGGGTCGGCTTGAGCCTATTTCCCGTTTCTTCAGGCTCCCGGCGGACGGCGTATCCAATACACTTCGCGCCGGGACGGACTCGTCACGAGGCGCGTTCACTAGCCCGAGGCCGATCCACTATAAGTACGCACGCTGCGTGACCGTGCGAGAGATGGCACGCCTTCACGGCTTCCCCGACTGGTTCCGTTTCAATGCAACCAAATGGCATGGGGCCCGCCAGATCGGTAACGCCGTGCCGCCGCCACTTGCACGCGCCGTCGCGGCAGCCGTCATTCGAGCCCTAGGCATCGAACCCACTCGCCCGACAGAGGCCATCGCCCTCGGCGACGAGCGGCTCCTGAGCATGGGCAACACCGAGGCCGCAGCGCACTTCCAGGTCGAAAACCCAATAGGTCGACGGGACAAGAAGAGCGGCGCCAAGAAGCGAAAGCAGGAAGAAATTGAGGCTTCAAATGCCCTTAACGGGCGGCCTCAGTTCGTAGATGGCGTCGCTGGCTAACGTCAGTTCGTCCAGAGCGTGAGCGTCGGCTCTTTTTACTGCCTCGAATTCTGTCAGATAGAATCCGACGCCTTTAACGGTACGGAGGCCAATCGGGACTACGGTATCGACTTCCGCTTCTGCAAAGGCGGCCTGAACCTGGTTGATGATCTGGCTGGGGATCAATGGATCTTTGGCCTGTTTCGCTTCACAGGTAACAAGCACAGAATCTGGCTTTTTGGGGTCGCCGGCCTTTCCGAGAAACAGCGCATCGATTTCCGTGGAGCGAAGCTTGATGCCCATCTGCAGATGTGTCAGCTCCAAGAGCGGAAACGATGGCGCGACCGCGAAGTGCGTCTCCACCACCCGGAGATTGATGGCCGTCTGGATTAGCCATGTTTCATCAGACCGACCGAGCGACTTTGTGGCTAGCGGCAGGCTGATCGACTGCACTAGGAAACGCGGGGCATCCTCTCGAACCTTGAATGCGTCGGGGAACGGCTCCGACTGACCAGGTCGATAAGGGATGAATTCGAAACACTCACCGTCGCCAGTACGCTGAATCCCTGTGAACCGTCGCGCCGCAACCGAAGCAGGCCAGTTCTTTGAAGCATTCGCTCCTCTGAGCAAATCCTTCATGAAGTTAGCTGGGTTTCGGTCGCTGAGAGTCGTGCCTTGCAGCTTGTTGCATTCGCGGATCGCTTGAGCCACGTCGTCGAGACTCATAAGCGTCTTGTCGAGGGCACCGTTCTTAGCATTCCAGTGCTTCTTGAACAAATGCTCGATCACCTGCGTTTTCTGCGATTTGGCCACTTTGTCCGCCCCATTTAATTATTGATAAGCAACGATATTTCGAACAGATAGCAGTCCACAAGAGTGCGTATTGTGATTGAGTGAGCGGAGTTCAGACGGGAGAGTCACTGCGATGGCGCTCCATTGCGAGCCATGCGGCGGTCTCTTTTCTTGAGGAACGCGAATTTCTAACGCTTTTTGGGTACGGCGATTTTCTCGCCTTTAGACAGGACGTAGTCCGCAATCCTATGGCCAAGCCCATGCGGTCCGGCCCACAGCATAAAATAAATCGGCACACCCCGCGTGTTGCGGACGGCGCTCGGGGTGGCGACATGTCCGAAAACCGTCCTTAACCGACCGACATAGTATTCAAGAAGCCGCTTGGCAGCATCGTCGACCTTTTGCTTTGTGGTCTCGCCGAACAAATCAGACTGCTCTCGATAGACCAGCTGCTCCCATTCGGTGCTACCGAAGCAGTCGTTCAACCCGTTCCGCCATCGTTCAGGGATATCGCCGTTCTTCGTGATCAGGCGATTGATCGCCATACCGAGTGGGAAATTGATGATGACTTCGAACTTGCCGGTCCGACCCAACGCTTCGATTGTTCGCCACTCAAGATGCGGTCCATATGGGTCAAGAAAGGCAACGCCCCGTATCATCCGCCTGTCTAAGCTGGGCGCAATATCTTGGATCAGGCGGTTTGCGTCCCCGACGCGCACATCGATTTTCCGTTCTGGATACTCGGTCTTCAGATCTCGAAGGAGTTGCGCGCGCCCAGCGTCCGCGTCGAAGAAAAAATGCTTGTCAAAAGGCTGCTGCAACCCCAGCGCTCTGCGGGGAGACCCCTCGATGAACTGCGCCTCGGCAGCTACGAATTCATCGTCGAGCAACAGCACGTCGTCCTCATCGGCTTCGTCCCAGGCGTCCCGGACCCTAGAACGCCCTGCGCCCGCGAAAGCGTCGATGAAAACGAGCTCGAACCGCTGTTTCTTCAACGCGGTCGTATAGGCATTGAGGTATGCCTCAAGCCCGTCGAGCTTTTGACGGGCCCAAGGCCCGACCGTGTTTTCTACGTGTGACTTTTTCAATGAAATCTGGCTCCTCGTGAAAACTCACGCTGAAATCTTTTCAAGTATCTTCGGCGGCACGACATGCGTCGGAAAACCGTTCCACTCCTCACCATCTAGGAGCCGTCCTCCAGACTTCGGCCGCGCGCCGCCCCATTGTTTGAAAAAGAATGCGACGCCGTCGCGCTCGCATATGTCTCGTAATCTTCGTGCCCAGGCCGGCCGCATGGGTCGAGCACCAGGACCGCTCTCACCGCCAACGATTGCCCATGCAACGCCGCGAAGATCGACTTCGTCTATTGGTCCGAGAAGAGGCTCGAAAGAGACGAAGCGCGCATCCGAATTCACGTCCTTCAGATGGCCGATGCGACTGACATGCGCCGCATCCTCAACCGACACCCCCAGCCAGATATGCGCGGGAACCGGCCCACCGTTGTAACGTGTCTTTACGTAATTTCGCATGAGAGAACTGCGTTTTGTCAGCACTTGAAAGACATGCCAGTCTGCCAACTCCATCGCTTCGAAAACCTGATCGATGTACGCTCGATCCACATCTTTGTGGAAAAGGTCGCTCATGGAGTTCACGAAGATCATCCGTGGCCGCTTCCACAAAAACGGCTGCTGCAAACGCGACGGCCAGAGCCTAAGATCGAAACCTTGCTCGTAGGGGTGTCCCGGGACGCCGCGCCATCGCTCGGCGAAGCGCTCCGCATAGCAGTGGTCGCAACCGGGACCGACCTTCGTGCACCCGGTGACTGGGTTCCATGTTGCGTCCGTCCACTCGATCTCTGATTTCTGCGCCAACTGCTTACCTACCTGTTTTTGCTTTCCGAGGTAACACGACAACGCGCCGGGACAAAGGCGGAACATTGGTTTCGGGCCTTGATCGTCAGGCCACCTTTCACGGTCAGGTTCGACTTCTGTTCCACCTCGGCGAATGCGACCGACGTCGAAGTGTTCAGGTTGTGCCGTTCATTTATCATTACTTTATAGTGGTTTAGATGCTCTACACCGAACTTGCGTAGTCGAGAGCTACGGAGAATATCGACCCCGAGAGACCACTTCCGGGCTTCCTGCCGCTAGGGCCAGTGCTCAGCCCCACCCGTATAACCCTCTAAAACAACGGAAAAATCCGGCCGTAGCCGGATCGGGAGAACCGTTTCTCAGGGGCAAGTGGCGGAGGAGGTGGGATTCGAACCCACGGAGGACTTGCACCCTCGCCGGTTTTCAAGACCGGTGCATTCGACCACTCTGCCACTCCTCCGGCCTTGTGGTAGCGCGAGCCTCTAATTGGTCTTTGCGGATCTTGCAAGCGTTTGGTCACAAAATCACAGAATTTTTCTGCGCTTTTCTATGGCATCTTTTCACAAGGCGTTCTTCGCGGTAGGATTAGCTGCAAGAGCAAACGAAACATAAGAGACGCAAGTCCAGGGACAAGTTGGGGGTTATTGTGACAGTAAAACCGAGTATAGGTGCAGCAATCGCCGCAGTTTTAGTGCTGGCGGGTTGCGATGAGTCGGGCCCAGGTGGATTTTCAAGTCGGGACGCTTTGAAGGTCGATGTGGACGCAGAGGCGACAGGGCCGGCCACCCAGAGCGATATAGAAGCGCCGGAGGTGTTTGCCGTAACCGAGCCAGGGCTTTGGGACGGGCGGCCGTCTTTGGGCGGTGTTTGGGTGGCGCATCCAGATGTGAAAGAGCCCGAGCGCGTGATTATTCGCAACACGGGCAATGGGCAATTTGTCATCGGGGCATTGTTCCGGCGCGAGCGGGAAAACCCAGGGCCGCGGTTGCAAATCTCTTCGGATGCGGCATCTGCATTGGGGATTTTGGCGGGAGCTCCGAGCGTGTTGAACGTGACGGCTTTGCGCAAGCAAGAAACGCCGCAAACAGAGCCTGTGACGAGCGAAGCGCCGCTTGATCCTGTGGCTGTGGCGACCTCGGCCCTTGATCAGCGCCAGCCCTCAGCCCCCCCTGCCCCAAATACGGCTGAAGCGAGCACGGCCCCAGTTCAACCTGCGCCCCCTGCCCCACAAGCCCAGCGTTTGGCTAAGCCCTATATCCAAGTGGGGATCTTTAGCGTGCAGGCCAATGCCAATCGCACTGCTGACAGGTTTCTAAAGGCCGGGCTTGAGGCGACCGTGTTGCGAGAGGAAGCCAGTGGAAAAACGTTCTGGCGGGTGCTCATTGGCCCAGCCATGACATCTTCGCAGCGGGCCGTGATGCTTCAAACAGCCAAGCAGCAAGGATTTGCTGACGCTTATCCTGTCCCTAGATAATAAGGAGAGTTCTCGTGTCCCGGCTTGTCACTATTCTATGTGTTTTGTTGCTGAGCGCCACTTCAAGCCCCGCGTTTGAAACGAAAGCGACCTCTGCCTTTGTGATTGATCAGAACACGGGCACTGTTTTGCTGAATAAGCGGGCCGATACGCCTTTGCCCCCGGCTTCGATGTCTAAATTGATGACGCTTTATGTGGCATTTGAGGCGATCCGCAATGGGCAGTTGCGTATGAGTGAAACGCTGCCAGTGTCCCAGCATGCGATGGATTATGGCGGCTCGACCCTGTTTCTGCGGGCCGGGGAACGAGTGAAAGTAGAAGACCTTATCCGCGGGATCATCGTATTGTCGGGCAATGATGCCTGTGCAGTAATTGCTGAGGCGCTGAGCCCTGATGGGACGGAGGCAGGGTTTGCGCGCATGATGACAAGGCGGGCGATTGAGATGGGGATGACGAACTCGACCTTTGCCAATTCCAATGGCTGGCCGGAGGCTGGGCATCTGATGTCGGCGCGAGATTTGGCTTTGCTCGCCCATCGCCTGATTGTTGATTTCCCAGAGTTCTATCCGATGTTTGCCGAGCGGGAATTTCTCTTTGATGAAAATGAGCGGCAGAACAGGTTCAATAGAAATCCCTTGTTGCGGCTAGATATTGGCGCTGATGGTCTCAAAACAGGTCATACGCAAGCTGCGGGCTATGGGCTGGTGGGATCTGCCAAGCAGGGCAATCGGCGGGTGATTTTCGTCATCTCCGGGCTTGAAACGCAAAAGGCGCGCGCAGAAGAGGCCGAAGCGATTGTGAACTGGTCCTTTCGCCAATTTGCCGAGCGCTCTATCGCAAAGGAAGGAGAGCGGCTGGCAGAGGCGCCGGTGTGGATGGGGCAAAGCTCGACCGTCGGCCTTGTGCCCAGCGAGGATCTGAGTGTGCTGTTGCCTGTGCGTAGTGGCACCGAGATCGAGGCCGAAGTGGTATTCAAAGGGCCTGTACAAGCGCCCATCGCTGCTGGGGATGTGCTTGCGGAACTGGTGTTGGATCCCGACGGGCTTGATGAGGCCCTGCGCATCCCATTGGTCGCTGAAACAGATGTGCCCGAGGGCGGATTTATGACCAGAATTGTGACCGTTGCGCGGATCTTGTTCAAATCTTGGCAGGATCGTTCGGCCTCGTGACCTCTGGCGGGCTCTTCATCAGCTTTGAGGGCATAGACGGCTCCGGCAAGTCCACGCAAGCATGCCTTTTGGCTGAGGCTTTGCAGGCGCAAGGCAAAGATGTGGTCCTCACCCGCGAACCCGGAGGCAGCCCAGGAGCCGAAGAAATCCGCAGCCTTGTGTTGCAGGGCGATCCTGATCGCTGGTCTGCGCATACCGAATTGCTGCTGTTCACAGCCGCGCGGCGCGATCATCTGGAGCGCACCATATTGCCAAGCCTTAATGCTGGTAAAGTGGTGATTTGCGATCGCTTTGCCGATAGCACCCGCATGTATCAGGGGCTCTCACGGGAGGATCTGCGCGCCTCGGTGGATCTGCTGCATCGCGAAATGATTGGGCTGGAACCCGATTTGACCGTGCTCATCGATATGGATCCCAGTGCTGGTCTGGATCGGGCATTGGCACGCGGGGATGATGACAGCCGGTTCGAGACCTTTGGGCTGGATCTTCAGCGCAAAATGCGGGCCGGGTTTCTCGCGCTTGCGAATGAGTTTTCACAGCGTTTTGTGGTGATCGATGGCCAGGATCGCATTGAGGCCGTGGCAGAGAATGTTCAGCACGCGATCAACCAAAAATTGAGTTCAGACTGCAGGGCGCCGGTTATGGCCGGCTTACCCCCACACTCATAGCAAGAACTCAACTCGGCAAAATACAAACTAAAATTGAAACAGAAGTTTCGAGCTGTCAGAGTTTTTTGCCCAAAATCGACAAATTTCACCCCTAATTTGAAACCGTCCCGTGACGGGGCACAACGAATCAATTCGTCGATCTGAGGCAGAAAAATAAGGTTAAGAGAGCATTATGACCAAACATGTGACAATCCACTGTATCCCTCTAAGAAACAAATCACCGCTATGAAAAGTCATTGGTTTCCCCTTCGCAGCCAATAGGCGTGAAACAGATTGTTTCTCTCGAATTTTCTGGAATAGCCCGTTCATTTATCGCAAGTTGCATGGGCGGGGTGTGACGTGACCGCAGTAACGAGTTTTAGAGGTTTACATGCAAGCTTTAAGTTCAAAAGCTATTTTTCGCGGGGTAGTGAGTGCCGCCTGCATGTGCGTCACGTCCATCCCTGCGTTGGCGTCAGAACAAGTCGGCAAGTACTCCGTTTACTTTGCAGACATGCCGCTGTCAGTTGCTTTAACAATCATGGGCCGCGATCTTGGCCTCGATTTCTCGGCAGATGGCATCGGACGTACACGCATCCGCGATGTGGAACTGTCTGGAACTCCAGGCGCAGTCATTGACGAATTGATGGAAGAAACAGGAATGCAGGCCTTTGCCTTTAACGGCCAAGTGTTTGTCTCCCCTGCGGATGAAAGCGAGGTACGCTTGATCCAGCTCACCAATCTGACGCCCGAGCATGTGCTTGAAGCGCTAGAGGAAGCGGGGCTGTTGATTCCAGAATATGACATAACCCAGGTTGCGGGCGGAAAGGCGATGGTTCTCTCCGGCCCAATCAAATACTTAGCTTTGTCCGAGAGTGTCATAGCCTCACTTGAAGCTAAGCCGATAGTTGCCGAGCAACCCGTCAGAGTTCGACGGGCTGGTGTATTAGATTCTGACAGAGTTGCGAATGTGTCAGAAGAAACCGCGGTAGAATAGTGATCCGCAATTTAACGAGTGCGAGGGGCTCTTATGACTAAGATTCTAAACGAAGGCGCTGGTGGCGTCAGTACAAATACGGCAGATCAGGCCGATTTTAATACTGCTATGGACGCTGGCCAAGGGCTTGGCCAAGCAGGCCAACAGATTACAGCCGCATTTGGCGAGTTCACAGAAGAAGTGAAAGAACAGTGCGACCAATGCGGCGGCGGCGGTAAGCCTGGCCCGCAGGGTGAAAAGGGTGACAAAGGCGACAAAGGCGACACCGGCGCGCGCGGCGACACCGGCGAGCGCGGTGATACCGGAGACAAAGGCGACCGTGGCGACAAAGGCGACAAAGGCGACACTGGCGCGCGCGGCGACACCGGCGATAAAGGCGAGCGCGGTGATACCGGCGCCACAGGTGACCGGGGCGAAAAAGGCGACACTGGCGACACTGGCGCGCGCGGCGACACGGGTGATCGAGGTGATACCGGCGCCAAAGGTGACAAGGGTGAAAAAGGTGACAAAGGCGATAACGTTTATGCTGAAGCCGATAGAAATGGTGACAACTATGTTTCGAACGAAGAGCTACGCTATGCGCTGTTCACTCCCGCAGACACCAATGGCGACTGTATAGTTTCTGACGAAGAACTGCGCCGTTATCTTCGAGGCGAGACCGGTGACACCGGCGCGCAAGGCGAAAAAGGTGACACTGGCGCTCAAGGCGAAAAAGGTGACACCGGCGCTCAAGGCGAAAAAGGTGACACTGGCGCTCAAGGCGAAAAAGGTGACACTGGCGCTCAAGGCGAAAAAGGTGACACCGGCGCTCAAGGCGAAAAAGGTGACACTGGCGCGCAAGGCGAAAAAGGTGACACCGGCGCTCAAGGCGAAAAAGGTGACACCGGCGCTCAAGGCGAAAAAGGTGACACCGGCGCTCAAGGCGAAAAAGGTGACACCGGCGCTCAAGGCGAAAAAGGTGACACCGGCGCTCAAGGCGAAAAAGGTGACACCGGCGCTCAAGGCGAAAAAGGTGACACCGGCGCTCAAGGCGAAAAAGGTGACACTGGCGCTCAAGGCGAAAAAGGTGACACTGGTTGCAAAGGCGACACCGGAGCCAAAGGTGATACCGGAGCCAAAGGTGACACTGGAGACAAAGGTGACACCGGAGCCAAAGGTGACACCGGAGCCAAAGGTGACACCGGGGCCAAAGGTGACACCGGGGCCAAAGGTGACACCGGAGCCAAAGGTGACACCGGAGCCAAAGGTGACACCGGAGCCAAAGGTGACACCGGAGCCAAAGGTGACACCGGAGCCAAAGGTGACACCGGAGCCAAAGGTGACACCGGAGCCAAGGGCGACACTGGAGCCAAAGGTGACACCGGAGCCAAAGGTGACACCGGAGCCAAAGGTGATACCGGAGCCAAAGGTGACACTGGAGACAAAGGTGACACCGGAGCCAAGGGCGACACTGGAGCCAAAGGTGATACTGGTGACAAAGGTGATACCGGAGCCAAAGGTGACACTGGAGACAAAGGTGACACCGGAGCCAAAGGTGACACCGGAGCCAAAGGTGACACCGGGGCCAAAGGTGACACCGGGGCCAAAGGTGATACCGGAGCCAAAGGTGATACCGGAGCCAAAGGTGACACTGGAGACAAAGGTGATACCGGAGCCAAAGGTGACACTGGAGACAAAGGTGATACCGGAGCCAAAGGTGACACTGGAGACAAAGGTGATACCGGAGATAAAGGCGATACCGGAGACACCGGCGGTTCATGGTGCTATCAGCCCCCGGTTTGGTGCCCACCAACACCGCCAGCGCCTCCTACGAATTGGTGCCCACCAGCTTGGACACCTCCAGCTTGGACACCTCCGGTCAATCCAGGCGGCGGATGGTGCCCTCCGGTTGACGGCGGCGGCCAGGTAAACCCAGGTTCTCAGTTCATCGGCCAATTGGTTGCCCAGTTGACGCAAGCCATCATGCAGATTGTTCAAACATTCGTTCAGCAACTCTGCGGCAGCATGATGACCGGCCAAACCTATCACATGCCTCAGATGCCAGCGTATAACGCCGGTATGGGAATGGGTGGTCAGCAGAACTATGGTGGTGGCGGCAACGCGCAAGACCAAAGCTACGCGCCAAACAACTGGTCACAGACAACCTATATGCAGCCAACTGGCTACATGACGGACCAAAATGCTACGACCCAGGCGGATAACTCGAACATTGATCGCATCATCCAACAGGCCATGCAAAACATCTTGGCGATGATGGGACTGTTCGCACAGCAGCCATCTGTCCCAGCGGGCCAGCAGCTCACAAGCGATTGTGAGAAAGAGTGCAGCAATATGGGCATCCGCCTCGAAGTTGAGATAAATGTCCAATACTAATTTGTAGCCGTGGCGCGTGCCATGACTACAATACAGCAAACGCATAGAAAGGCGTTTTTACCAATGGCAGGTGCATCAATAGTGTTGCACCTGCTCCCCACAGCAAACACTACTAGTGAAAGGAAAGATTATGGGTATCGCAGGAACAGCAGACGGCGCAGCAGCGCGTAACGGTTCAGATACAAACCAAGAGAACATCGAAGAGCGCTTCACAGACCTTTACGTCAAAATGATGGAAAAAAAGGTTGAGTTTACTGAAACGCTTGAGCCCTTCAAAGCGGACAAAGACAACGCTGGTAAAGGCTAAACAAAACTTCGGATGGGGCGGAAACGTCCCATCCGAACTTTACCGTTTTGAAATCATATTGCGGCACTTGTAGGTGGGAGGATTTCAAATCTGTCCCATTTCTTTGTTTTAGGTGAGCGCCAGACGTGAATGCGTAAAGATATTGCCCTTATCCTACTGATCCTTGCCATGCTGGCATTGATCATCGTTCCTCTCGGGGAGACGATGATCGACGCGCTCTTGTCGGTCAATTTAACGCTGGCTGTGCTGCTCCTAATTGTGGCAGTTTATCTTAAGCATCCTGCAGATTTCGTTACATTTCCAACCGTTATTCTTTTGGGAACCGCGTTTCGATTAGCGCTCTCCATTGCAACGACGCGACAAATCCTAAGCGAAGCAACGGGCGGCCAAATTATTGAAACATTTGGTAATTTTGTGATCGCTGGCAATATCGCCATCGGTCTTATTGTGTTTTTAATCATCACAGTTTTCCAGTTTTTGGTGGTGACTAAAGGTGCTGAGCGCGTCGCAGAAGTCTCCGCAAGATTTGCCCTTGATGCGATGCCCGGCAAACAGATGTCCATTGACGCCGATTTGCGGGCTGAAAATATCGACAAAGCAACAGCCTTTGAGCGACGGGAAAAACTTGAGCGCGAAAGTGCCTTTTTCGGCTCGATGGATGGTGCGATGAAATTCGTGAAAGGGGACGCGATTGCGGGCCTCATCATTATTTTCATCAACCTGATTGGCGGGGTCAGCGTTGGGATGCTGATCCACCACTTCTCCTTTGACGAGGCGATTCGCACTTACACTCTGCTGACATTGGGGGACGGCTTGGTTGCGCAGCTCCCTGCCCTGCTTATGGCCCTTTGCGCGGGTATCATCACCACCCGTATTGAAGGCAAAGACAATGTTGACCTAGGCTCTGACATTTGGCGCGATCTTGTCACGGATCCGCGGGTGCCCGCCGCAGCGGCTGGAATCGTGATCCTGATCGGCCTGATTCCGGGCTTCCCCTTTATCAATTTCACCATCACTGCGGGCGTTCTTTTACTTGTATCCTTCTCTGTTCGCCAAGTTTTGATGCTCGAAAAACAAGCCGCTGCGGATGAAGCGGCCGCTGAGGCGCAAAAAGAAAAAGACGCCGCCCAGAAAGCCGCGCAACATCAGGCGGAGCAAACAGGCGGAGAGGCTGCAAATTCAGATGATACCCCGCGCAATGACCGGCTCTTTGTTCGCCTCGGGGCGTCGCTGGCTGACCGGCTGGATCTGGAGCGTCTCGATAATCAAATCAAAGGCTATTTTGACCGGTATGACGAGGTACGCGGCGTCCTTTTGAACCCACCTCCGATCATAATTTCAAAAGACGAAGACGCGACCAACAAATTTGAAGTCCTCCTCGACGAGGTTCCCCTGTCTTTTGAAACGGTCCCCGAAGACACCGTCCTAATTAGATGTGAACAGAATTTCTTAGAAGTCTTGGGATGCCCGCAAGGTGAAGCCCAACGAGCCAGGTGGCACGAGTTCTCAGCCTATTGGGTTCCGCAAAAATATGAGGATGCCGCGCAAAAATCCGATATGCCGGTACTGTCTGTGGAAGACCATCTTTCCGCAATCGTGTTCCGCATCGTGGAGGGCAATATTGGAACGCTATTCTCGCAAGAGCAATTCACGGCCTTCTTGGACAGCCTGTCAAAAACAAACGCCCAGGCGCGCCAAGAATTCGACCAAAAGATTGAAAATAATACATTTTTCTTGACCCTAAGGTATATGGTCGAGGATGGCGTCCCATTGCGCCCTGCCAGCCTCATCGTCGAAACCTATACCCATTGGCTTATGGTCGAAGGCAATATCGGCGCCCTTGCGATGGCAGAGCGGATGCGAGGATCTCTCAAACGCCAGATTTGCCATTCGCTCTCCAATGGAAATGGCATGTTGGGCGCAATCTTACTTGACCCGAATGTCGAGGAAACCGCCAACCGTGCTGTCGCCCAGTCCAATTCAAACAGCAGCTCAGCGGGGACCGATGGCTTGCCCATCGACGTAAACAGCTCCGAGCAAATACTGGGGCAATTTAGATATCTAACCGCTCAATTGCCCCCACAAGAAACCCCCCCGGTTGTAATTGCTTCTGCCCCTATACGTCGACGCATGCGCAACTATCTCTCTGCAAACAGAATTTCGTTTCCGGTGCTCGCCCCCCATGAGCTTTCACCGGAAATCCATGTACACCCTGTCGCACGCATCCAACTCTCGAATCGAAATGCGTAGTTCAAGTAATAAGGACATAGCTATGTTTATGAGTAAGCTTTTCTCCAAACTGCGCATCGCAACCTTACTGCTTGCCGGGTTGTTTCTGGCTGGCTGCCAAGAGGTATTGTATTCCGAACTTTCGGAGAAAGATGCCAATGAGATGGTTGCGCAGCTTCTCCTATCGGGAATCCCTGCAAAGCGCGAACGCGACACCGCGACCACTTATTCTGTGACCGTCGATGAGGCGGATTTGGCGGTGGCAGTAACCATTTTGAAAAATGCCGGGCTCCCGCGCGAGCAATTTGCGTCTATGGGTGACATCTTCGGAGATAGCGGGGTTGTGGGCACGCCTTTTGAAGAACGCGCGAGATTTGCACATGCGCTGAACGAGGAATTATCACATACAATTACCCAGATTAAGGGGGTCGAACGAGCCGAAGTTCACGTTGTTGTGCCGCCAGAAGATCGCTTTGGCAAAACCAGCCAAAAAGCACGCGCCTCGGTTGCGATTTTCCATGATAAGTCTTTCGATCCAACGGTTTATGCAGGGAGGATCAAAACGCTTGTGGCCTTTGCCGTTCCCAATCTGCAGATTGAAGATGTCGCCACAGCCTTTTTCCTAACACCTGGTTTCGTTGTCCAGCCCACCCAAGAGGCGCTCGCCCCCGGCGGAGCGGCCATGGCAACGGGAACAACTGGAATTCTTGCCTATAGCGCGGCAGGGGGCGGCTTTCCCTTTTTGGAAGTTGCCATGTTCATCATCGCCCTCATCATTGTGCGACTTGGCATTTTGGGCGTTCGCAATCTACAACGTTACGGATCTAAATCCTGATGAGCGACGAGGGGGCAAAAGCAAGCGATGAAAGCGCCGAACTTCCTGAAGGATTGGCGCAATTCACCGCACCTGGGCTAGAGGATCTGCGCCCGGAACTTCTTTCTATTTGGAAAGAAGGGTTTTCCGATGTGAAACTTGCTGATCAAATTGCCTCCAATCCACGGCTAACCCCACGTATTGCTGCCAATATCTGTGAGCTCGTGGGTCAACCCGCCAGGCTCGAGACTGTGCCAGACGCCTACCATTCGATGATTAGTGCAATAATGGTTATCGGAGAAACCAAACTGGCTGATTACGCGGGATGTCTTTGGCATCGTGCGACGGTCCTAGAATGGATCACCTGGAACAGTTTTGAGATGAACCTGCCAAATCTCGACTTTTCGACCGTGCGCCGGTGTTTTCGCATGGTCCCGGCAGAGCTCGCCATCGAAAGCGGGGCGCCGCGCAAACCAAATACCAAGCTGTCTCAAGCCGCCTTGCAGCAAAGTGGCCGCAATTGCATTCATGCTTGGATGCTACAAACGCCGCAGGACATCCGTGAAAGATTCAACCTCTTTCTCGCCCCCTCGCAATATACAGAATCAAAACGGGGTGCTGAGATCATGCCGCCCTTGGCAGATTGTCTTTTGGCAGGTGTGTCATGAGCGCTATTGACGTAAAAATCGGTCGCGTGATGTCCGCAATCGAATATGCGGGCTTGACTGAAGACATTGCTGAACGCGTGAATGCGCGCGAGGAGGCGGAGAAGATTATCGCCACCGCGCAAGAGCAAGCGCAGCAGATGATGCAACAAGCTGAGGCGCGCGCGCTACAACATGAGGCGCAGCTTAAAGAAATTGCAGATCAATCTCTGGAACGGTTTCTTAACGAGGATGCGGTAGATATGACCGCACGCGCGCTTGGCCATCTGCTCGAGCAAGCGCGCCAGATACGGGCCGATTTGGATGAGGCCGAGATTTGGGTTATCCCGCTGATCCGGCTCGCGATCAAGCGCATTGTTGGAACCATTCCTGAAGAGGACATTCTGACAGGAGTTGTTTCGCAAAGCCTTAATGAGGTGCGTGATAGATGGAACCTCGTCCTGCGCTGCCATCCCACATTACAGCGCCAACTGGCAAACATTGTTGAGAGCGATCAAAAATTGCAAGCAGCGATTCGCGAGGTGCAAATTGACCGCTCGCTTGAGGTAGAAGATATCCGCCTAGTGACCGCCCAAGGCATCTTGGACATTGGCGTCAACACGCAGATCGAGACCTTTCTGCGCTCTATCGAACATTTTTTGGGTGAGGATCCACATGCTGCATGATCCCCCCCGCTCTCGCATCGCAACCCGCCTCTCTCGCGTCACAGAGCTCATGCAAAATGTACCTACGGTCGAACATTTCGGAACCGTTGTTGATATCCAAGGCCCGATTGCCCGCATCGCCGCCCCGGATTTGCAGATCGGCCATATCTGCGCGTTCCAAACCGGGGGGAAACCCTTGCTTGGGGAGGTGATCGGGTTTCAGAACAAACTCTCCCTGGTCACGCCGCTCGGTTCTGTTCATGGGATTGGTCAAGGGATGTTGGTCAAAAAACACAGCAAATCCCTTGAATTTCCGTTTTCTACATCGCTCTTGGGCGGCATTGTCACAGGTCTTGGCGAGCTGATGACCCCAAAACCGCCAAATTCGAAATGGCGCATGATGCCCGTGCATAATCCGGCGCCTCCGCCCATGTCGCGCGCTTTGATCGATTCCCCCATCCCCACGGGTCTGCGCGTGATTGACGGGTTGATGACCTTAGCTGGCGGGCAAAGGATCGCGATTTTTGGGCCTCCTGGCGTTGGGAAATCGTCTTTGCTTGCGGGGATTACCTCAAATATTCAAGCCGATGTCGTCGTGTTTGGCCTCATCGGGGAGCGCGGCCGCGAAATCGCAGAATTTGTTTCCCGCAAGATTCCCGAGGATACCCGCCGCAAATTGGTTGTTGTCGCCGCGCCCGCAGACCGCCCCGCTCTTGAACGTATCCACGCCGCCAATGTTGCAACATCGATTGCCGAAGGCTTCCGCGATCAAGGTGCATCCGTGCTTTTGATCCTAGATAGCTTAACGCGTGTGGCAAGGGCGATGCGCGAGGTCGGGCTTGCCGCTGGTGAGCCCCCAACGCGGCGCGGCTATCCCGCCTCTGTCTTTGCCAAGCTCCCGGAACTGATTGAACGACCGGGCCGTAACGAATATGGGCAAATCACGGCGATCTATTCGGTCTTGGCCGAGGGCGATGCTGCCAATGACCCCATCGTTGAAGAAACCCGCAGCTTGGTGGACGGCCATATCGGGCTAGATCAAAAAGCGTTTTCCCAGGGACGCTTTCCCGCGATTGATGTGCTCGACAGCCTTAGCCGCATGATGAAAGAGGTGGTCACGCCCGAGCACACGAAAATGGCCGCCGATATGCGTAGCATTGTCTCGCGCCATGAGCAGGTGGAGCTGCTCGTGCAGATCGGCGAATATAAGGAGGGGCAAGATCCCGAAACCGACCGCGCCTTGGCACTTTACCCCAAAGTCATTCAGTTTCTGAGCCAGTCAGATATGAAGGCCACGCCCTTTGACGAAACCCTGAAACAGATGAGGCACATTCTGTCATGAGCCGCGGTGCCCAATTAGAACGCCTGCGCCAAGTGCGGGCACGCAAGGTCGACCAAGCTCAGGCGGCTGTAGCAACGGCACGTTCCGCAGCATTTCACTGGGAGGGAGAAGCAAAGCGCTGGTCTCAAGCCGTTGATCAAATCGAATCTATTGGCCAGGACGTGATCAAAGACGTGATGGAGGAGAGCGCAAAGCTACATAACCCGCATTTGATGTATGAAAAAATACAAGGCGCGTTGCAACGCCACCGTAATGCAAGACAAATGGCCGTCAGGAACTGCGAAACGGCACAACAAAACCTCAAGATCGCGCAAAAGACACTGAAAGAGGCGTCCATCGCAGTCGCCGAAGCCAGCGGGCGCGAGGAGGCCGTTGCGAAAGTAGCAAAAGAAACCCTGCGCGCAGAGCAAATAGCCGCAGAGGCCTTGGCCGAAGATGAAATTTTAGACGACTTCGCAGCGTCTCTGTTCATGGAGGCACGCAATGAACATTCTTAATTCAAGAGAACTTGCAGCGCCCCAATTTGCTCTGCCACGCGTTGAACAAACGCTTGTGGATCAATGGGATACCCTGTCCAAACGCGCGATTGAAGGAAAGGTGCGGCTTGGCGGGTTAGAATGGACATACACGCAGCGCGACACGACCTCTCCTGGGCAAACCATTGGTACCGTCATCGGCTTTACCGTGAACGGGGAGCAAATGTCCATTTGCTTGAATACAGAGCTGACCACTTGGTTCGAGGGGCTGGACAGCTTTACCGAGGCGTTTGACGCCCTCTCCTCTGATCGCTTAGCTTTGGTTATCGAACATATTTTTGGCGATGGCATGACACAGCTAGAGACGATATGCGGTGCCGAAATACAAATCACACAAGTCGTGCAGAATGTTGAATTTGATACGTTTAATCAACTCGGGGCATGGAAAGTTCTGGGCGAAGTGCCCGCAGCGACATTTACCGCCTATTTCGACGCCGAAGATCGCGCCGGAGCCGTTGAAAAACTCTTATCCGCCTTTCCAGAGCGCGAGACGCGAAGTTTGCGACATCTTAAGGTTCCTTGTGTATTCCTGGGACCAATCTCGATTCTGGGTGCGCAGGATATACAACAATTGCGGGAAGGTTCGGTTTACTTTCCTGACCAAGATTGGAGTTATAGCGGGCAATTTGCGCTCTATCTCAAAACGGGTGACTCGGTTCTCAGTTTATCCGTGCGGGATGGAAAACTGGTTGCAAACGGGCATGAAGACGACTTATCCGCATTGGCTGAACGTCATGCATATGGAGGCACAAGAATGACACAGGGCACAGAGGCAAGAGGTCATACGACCGCCCTAGTGACTGTGGAATTGGCCCGCGAAGAGCTGAGCATTTCCGATATCGAGGATATTCGCGCGGGCTCCGTGGTAGATTTCGAAATCGGGCGCGTGGATCTAGTGACCCTTTCAGTTGCTGGCAACACAATTGCAGAGGGCCGCTTGGTACAACTTGAAAACACGGTTGGTGTTCAAATCACGAGGCTACTTTAGAAGATGGAGCAAGTATCCCCCCTCGTCATCGCCTATTTAGCGTCGTTTTTCCTTGTGGCGCTGCTCTCATTTACAGCCTTCATTAAGGTATCCGTGGTCCTTATGATCGTGCGCAACGCGCTTGGTTTGCAGCAAGTGCCCTCGAATATGATTGTTATGGTCATCTCGATGTTTTTGGCCGTGTTTATTGCCATGCCTTCCGTGATTGAATCCACTGCCGCGATTGAGGCGCTTGGCCCCATAGGTGAGGGTGCGGATGGTCTTTTTGCCATTTGGAGCGCTGGGGTTGCCCCATTTCTCGACTTTATCGGCCGCCATACCGACCCCGATCATGCAGATTTCTTTCTAGAGGTCGCCACGGAAACCTGGGCTGGATCAGGGTTAACGCCCAGCCCGGACATGACCATTTTGATGGTCCCCGCCTTCATCCTGACCGAGCTGACATCTGCTTTTGCCTTTGGTTTTATCTTATACCTGCCTTTCGTGGCGATTGATCTGGCGATTACCGCCATCTTGATTGCTCTGGGCATGCAATTGGTGCAGCCGACGATTCTCTCCGTTCCTTTCAAAATCTTGCTTTTCGTTGTGGTCGACGGATGGGCGCGCTTGGTCGAAGGGCTCATGCTCTCTTATACGGTCGCTTAAATGAGTGCCGCGGAGTTCATCCAGCAATTGATCACCTTCACCGGTGCTGTTGCCGTGCTGGCAGGCGTTCCCCTTGCCGTGGCAACAGGCGTCGGTTTGATCATTTCCTTTTTGCAAGCGGTGACGCAGATTCAGGACCAAACCCTTGCACAGACAGTAAAAATCGTCGCGATTGGGGTTACTTTTCTCATGATGGGCAGCGCGTTAACCTCGCCGTTGCTGGAGGCTTCACATACGGTCTTCGCAACATTCTGGCAAATGCAATAGATCGCCACCATGATCGAGGCGGCACAAAAGCTCACCGAATTGCCCCTGCCGATGACGTTTTTCATCTTGGCCGCCGCCTCAATGCGCGCGCTTGGTGTACTCTTTAGCCTGTGGGGCCTCTATTTTATCCTCGGCCCTGCGACACTGATGCGCACCGTTCTCGCGGTCATCTTATCCATGCCAACCCTCGTGCCAGCAGTCGACATCTATCCTGCCTTGATTGGCGAGAGCGCACGCCTCATGGTGCTCACCATACCGTTACGTGAATTTCTCTTGGGGTCCGTCATCGGGCTTTTATCTTCGCTCCCCTTCTTCGCGATCATGGGCGCGGGCGTTGTGATCGACCAATATCGCGGGGATTCAAGCCCGGTGATCCAGGCCCCCGAAGATTCGCAGGTCGGCAGTTTCGCCAATCTCAAGGTCGTCATGGCCCTGTTTTTATTCGTTGAAATGGGCGGGCTCATTCTAGTCGTCGATACGCTTTACGAGAGCTTTCGGCTCTTTCCCCCAGATATCCCCAAGCTTCAACTGAATCCCAACATATCAGCCATGCTCGGCCAAATCATTCATAATGTGTTTTGGCTTTTGTTAATTATCGCAATGCCTATCATGGTCATTTTGCTTCTGATTGACTTTGGGCTCAGCATGGTTGTGCGCCTTTCCAAACAGATTGAGGTGCCCCAGCTCGATTTCCTGCTCAAAAGCCTCGTCTTTATTCTTGCGATGCCGATTCTGGTGATCGGTGTGGCGCGTGTGATCACTCTGTCCTTTGACAACGCGCCCGAGCCCATGATCCTCCTTAAGGAGTTTTTATCTGATGAGCGGTGAATCCGAAGAAAAGACGGACCAGGCCTCGAATAAGAAGCTCGACAAGCTGCGAGAACGGGGCATTATCGCCACAGCGCCGACCGCCTCTGAATATATCGGGCTGTCGGCTGGGCTGGTCATGGTGTTTGCGCTTTGGTCCTTTATGCTGCGGCAATTGTCGGATGCTTTTGATCGAGCTTTCGCGTTTTTGGGCGGGAAAGGCGCGCCCGACTATTCCCAACAAATTTCCTATTATCTGGTTGACCTGCAATTCCCGTTCTTGGCAATCCTCGGCGCATCGGCCGCCGCAGCGGTTCTGTTCAAAATCATTTCGCAAAATGGATTCGTCTTCTCGATGGAACAGGTTCAGCTCAATTTTGATGCGGTGAACCCGGTCAACGGAATCAAAAAAATCTTTAAAGTACAATCGCTTGTCACATTCCTTGCGACCTTCGTTCGATTTTCGATATTGATGCTTGTGCTCTTCGCCCTCGGCTCGGCCTGGGCGCCGCATCTGCTAAACCTTGATTTATGTGTTCCGGGATGCGCTTGGCCCACCATGTGGGCGATTATTTTTATGATCCTGATTGCCTGTGCGGTTCTGATCGTTGTGTCTATCTTTTTCGACATTGCTGTGCAAAGAGCCTTTTTCTTGCAAGAGCAGATGATGACAAAAACTGAAACAAAACAAGAGCGTAAAGAGCAATATGGAACACCCGAGGTTCGGGGGGAGCGCAAAAGGCTGGCCCGTGAATTGCTGGATGGCGCGGATGTTGTCGGCACGAAACGGGCATCTATTTACTTCTTTTGGGAAGATGATGCGGTGGCCTTTGCCTTTCACCCTGTGAAAATCCCGCTTCCAAAGCTTGCGGCGCGTGCGCGTGGCCACGAGGCATCAATGATACTGCGCTCAGACCTTGAAGCCCAGAATATTCCTGGCTTTAGGCACCAGAAAATTGTCGAGGCCAGTCTCGACACCGGCTTGGGGGAAAATGCCAAGCGCGAGATTTTCTTGCCCCTCGCGGCGCACTTACGGACGATTTACAGCTAGAACGCGCTCCGTCACGGCACCAATAATCGCAGGTTCGGAAGCTGGGCGAGCTGCAATAAATCCGCCTCATAAAGCTGGGTTAATTGTTCTATCATCGCCGCGGACCAGCCAGGAAAATCAACCTCAGCCTCGATTTTCTCGCCAACACCGTGAGCTTCCAACATTTCAACCATAAGGCGGCGTTTTCCGGTTTCATCTAGGCTCGGCTGACGCTTAAGCTGCCCGCGAAACTGTGCCATCCCGTCAGGCGACAAAATGTCAGACAAGAGATCGAAGCCACCAATAATCTTTTCACCTGGGGCCAAACCCGCCATTTCGCGAATGATCTGAGCCCAAAGAAAAGGCGCGTCCTCAAAGCTCCAAATCGTGATTTTCACTTGGGGCAACTGGCTGCGCAAGAACTTGATACTATGGGACCAGCGAATATCCTGGGCCGGGACACCCGCCAGAAGGGTTGCCGCGTCTGGAATTTTTGCATGCTGGGCCAAATCAGGCAGGAGCGTTGCCGGATTGCGCAGCGCCATGAACATATGCAGCGAATGCGGGGCGAACAGACGCTGAAGGCGATCAAGCTGCATGGCGGCGCGGGGATATAAAAACCCAGATCGCAACGCGCCTTTGGGAAGTCCAAATAGATTGGGCAGGCTCAAAATCACCCGTTTCGCACGCTGCCCTTCCAGGATCGAGCCGAGCAATTGCTGGCCCGAGTGCTCTTGAGAAGCCCCCTGATCAAAAGCCGCCAGCCTCTGCGAGATCAATTGCCGATACTTTCCTGGGCCAGGCACAGCAATCCCGCGCTGTGCAAAGCTCTCTTTGTTGCGCAGCAAGCATTTGAGCAACCGCCCTTCTTCGGTAAACTGCGCCCCGGTATGAAGGACAATATCCATAGGCCCTGCTCTCGTCTTCGGATGTCGCGACCATAAAGGGTTCAATCTGCAAATAACACCCGAATAACGGGAATTTATGACAGAAGACGCAAGGCCAGCTGAGCTGAGATCAAGCAGATCATCGCGCCCGCCGCGATCTCAATCAAGGCCATGCCAAAGCGGGATTGCAGAGAGTCGCTGAGACCCAAACGTAGGCCAAAAGCGCTTAGCCCAACGCCCAAAGTTACCAAAGAGGTGCCCAGGCTCATGGCAAGCACACCTAAAATCCCCGCAAACCAAATCCCCATGGCATAGGTGATAATCAGAACGAAGAGAGCACCGGTGCATGGGCGGGCGGCGATTGCCAGCACGATCGCAACAGAATCCCGCCAGTTTTGCATGGACGCGATCTGCTCTGGGCTCGGGCCATGGCTATGACAGCAATTATGGGAATGAGAATGCGCAGGCGTTCGCAACAATCGCAAAACTCCGCGCAGAGCCAGCCAGCCCCCGACCCCGCAAATGGCCAAAGCGCTTACGAAAGCAAATTGCTCATCCGCAAGCGCAACCATCTGAGTTCGGCTAAGCCCCAGGACCAAAGCCCCGATGCTCACAAGAATAATTGCCGTCAGGGCCTGACCGAACGAACCTGCAAGGGTTATGAGAACAACCCGCCCTCGGCTGGCGGTACTGCCAAGCGCATATCCGCCAATCACCAGCTTGCCATGGCCTGGACCCGCAGCATGAAAGAAACCATATGAAAAACAAAGACCTATCAAGCTGACCCAAGCCCAAGCCTCGCCGCGTTTGACCGCCCGCAAGGCCCCCGCAAGCGCCGATTGCACCGATTGTTGTTCAGAAACGGCCCAAGCCGTGAGCCGGGCCGAGCCGCCCAACACAAAAAGCCAGGCGATCAGGGCTGCGCCCAAAACAACTATGAGGATGGCAAGGCCCCGGTTCATTCGCTTGATCCGACGCATGATATCTTAACGAGATCCGCAAAATCCGCGCCAACCTGTGGAAAATCGATCTCTGCTTGCTCTTGCGGCATCGCGTAAAGCAATTCATCCAGGCGCGCATAAGCCGCATTCAAATCGGCCGGAATGATCTGCGCTGTGCAAGGCCCGGACACGGTCACGCCGCCAGCAAGGCTATAGGCAGTGTAATACCCAGGATCATAGGCTTGCAACTGCAGGCCCGCGGCTGGACCAGACAGCACCCGCCGATGCCGCGTTTCGATACGCCCCTCTTTGACCGAGGTCTGCAAAGGAATAGCTGGTCCCAGGGCAAGCGGCTGCCCTGCATTAAAGGCAAAAACATCCCCCTCAAAGCCCGGCACCCAATTCATGTCAAAGCCGTTAAGCTTTGCCAGCTCCGCCTGTGTCAACACCCCGTCATAATCGGGGTCAAGTTCCATATCCTCAAACACCAACAAGGAATAAAGCTCGTCATAACTCCAGGTTATTTCAATAGCTTGCATTTGCGCATCGGCCCCGACGATGATGTGGAGCGTGGTTTCAACGAGCACATGCGGGTGGGAAACCGCTGGCAGAGGCGCGCAAAACATTGTAAATAAAACGAAATACCTCATCATAAGGCAGCACTTACCCTATGGGCTCGCACGCTTCAATCCATCTTTAACCAAATTGAGCGCCTACGGCGCACGCCTTTTTGTGATCCGCCCCGCAGCAAGTTTTGAACAAGCCCTTTCCTCAACGCGCCGCAGATGACATAGTGACCCCAATAAAGAACAGAGCCACAATCGAGCCAAAGATGAACCAAGACCTACTTTCCCCTGCTGAATCAAGCACTTATGATGCATCCTCTATCGAAGTTCTCGAAGGGCTCGAACCGGTACGCAAACGCCCTGGCATGTATATCGGCGGCACCGATGAGCGCGCATTGCATCACATGGTGGCCGAGGTGCTTGACAATTCGATGGATGAAGCTGTGGCGGGCCATGCTTCGCGCATCGAAGTGGAGCTTTTGGCCGATTATTCTGTCACGATACGCGACAATGGGCGCGGCATTCCGATTGATCCGCATCCCAAATTCCCAGACAAATCTGCCCTTGAGGTGATCCTATGCACCTTGCATGCAGGCGGGAAATTCTCGGGCAAAGCCTATCAAACATCGGGCGGATTGCACGGGGTTGGGGCCTCGGTTGTGAATGCGCTGTCTGATTCGGTGATCGTACAAGTCGCGCGCGATAAAAAGGTGTTTGAGCAACGATTTTCCCGCGGCCTTCCGCTTGGCCCCGTTGAGGAGGTCGGCCAAACGCAAAACCGACGCGGCACGACCTTTACCTTTCATCCCGATGGGCAAATTTTTGGCAAACTGCGCTTCAAACCCGCGCGCCTGCTCAAGATGGTGCGCTCAAAAGCGTTTTTGTTTTCTGGGGTCGAGATTCGTTGGAAATCGGCGATTGATGATGGGGAAACCCCGACGCAAGCTACATTTCATTTTCCCGGAGGTTTGGCGGATTATTTGTCGGACACTTTGGGCGGGGCGTCGACCTATGCCGACGCGGCCTTTGCGGGAGTCGTTGAATTTCAAGAGAAATTTGGCACGCCGGGCAAGGTCGAATGGGCGATTAATTGGACACCCTCTCGTGATGGCTTCATCCAAAGCTATTGCAACACGGTTCCCACACCTGAGGGCGGCACCCATGAGACCGGGTTTTGGGCTGCGATTCTGAAGGGGATTCGCGCCTATGGGGAGTTAGTTTCAAACAAAAAAGCAGCGCAAATCACCCGCGACGATTTGATAACGGGTGGCTGCGCGCTAGTGTCGTGCTTCATCCGTGAGCCCGAATTTGTGGGGCAAACCAAAGATCGCTTGGCCACGAGCGAAGCGCAGCGTTTGGTGGAAAACTCAGTGCGGGATCATTTCGATAATTGGCTGGCGGCGGATACAAAATCTGCTGGGGCGATCCTGGATTTCCTGGTTTTGCGGGCCGAAGAACGCCTAAAGCGAAAACAAGAGAAGGAAACGGCCCGCAAATCCGCCACAAAAAAGCTGCGCCTGCCCGGCAAGCTTGTGGATTGCTCCGCCACCAATCGTGCGGGCACGGAACTCTTTATCGTAGAGGGGGATAGCGCGGGTGGCTCGGCAAAGATGGCGCGGGATCGCAAGAGCCAGGCCCTCCTACCTTTGCGCGGGAAAATCCTGAATGTTCTGGGCGCAGCCTCGTCAAAGCTTGGGAGCAATGCGGAAATTAACGATCTTAGCCAGGCCTTGGGCGTTGGGCTCGGAACAAGGTTCAATGTTGATGATTTGCGTTACGACAAAATTATCATCATGACCGATGCCGATGTAGATGGTGCCCATATCGCTGCGCTATTGATGACATTTTTCTTTACGCAAATGCGCCCGATGATTGATCATGGCCATCTTTATTTGGCCTGCCCACCGCTGTTCCGTCTCACGCAAGGGGCCAAGCGGATCTATGCGCTTGATGAAGCAGAGCGGGATATTTGGCTGGACAAAGGGTTAGGAGGAAAGGGAAAAATCGACGTGAGCCGTTTTAAAGGACTTGGGGAAATGGATGCCAAAGACCTGAAAGAAACAACGATGGATCCCAAATCCCGCAAGCTGATTCGTGTAAGTATTGATGAGGACGAACCGGGGGAAACCGGCGATCTGGTCGAGCGTCTCATGGGGAAAAAGCCCGAGCTGCGATTTGAGTATATTCAAGAAAACGCCAAATTTGTTGAAGAGCTGGACGTTTGATTGGCACATTCCTGCGATCGAAGACATTGGATCTAGACCGCATTCGCTAACAGCAATGCGGCCGCGTTGATTGCACCACCGCTCGATCCTGTTGCGATTGATTGGCTACTTAGATAGCGGCGCTGGAGTTCATCGAAGACATCGGCTTTCAAGAAATCGCTTACCTCCGTAGTTCCAAGTATCGATTGTGATCTTTGTTTAAATACATCAAGCTGTTGATCAATATCGAGCTGACCGAACGCGTCCGGCAAACCAAAGCTGCTCTCAAATACGGCCCTCACTGGTAGCGCGCCCATGACCGCGAACCAGCGACCGTTATTCGAACTATTGCCATCAACGATCTCTTGAAGCGATCTTTCGAGCCCGAGTGCAAGGCGCATTGAGTTATCAACATTGCCCACGGCGACCTCGAATTGACGCTGCAAATAGCTCTCAATAACTGCCTCCTCAAAGCCTGGCGGATAGGTATGCGCGGACGTCTCTGATTGGAAATTCAGCGAATCGTGCAAGAGTCGATACCCAACATCAGATGCAAGCGCATATGACGAGGTTGCGCTGGTAGGATCGCTGGACAAAACACGGCGTGTATAGGCCGTTTCCTCACTCCCTTGTGGCAAGTCAAATATGTTCATCGCCGCCAGAAAGAAGCTGGGGTCGTCAAAAAACTCTGTCGCGTCAGCAGCGGGTTGCGTTCGAGTTTCGAGAGCTGAGATTAACTTTTCGACACGGGTTTCGTCGGTATCATTTGGATCGGCTAACCTCTCGCCAAACCCAAATGCTGCTGACAAAGCGCGGTAACGACTGTCACTCTGCTGATTCGCGATGGAAGCATCATCTCGAAGATCAGATTCAAGCACCGTCTTCAAAAAATCCGTATTTCCGATCTCATTACTCAAATCAAATAAGTTCAACGTAGCCGTCAGAAGCTCGGTATCAGCAAGCAATGCGTCTGCTGTTTTTAGGCTATCCGGTTTCGATTGAGCCAGCTCAGCAAATCCGTAGATGGAATTAGAAGCAGCCCGTTTTGCATGGAAATCGAATGCTTGCGCGAGATCTAAATATCTTGAATCATTGGCTTTATTTGCAAGTGACTTTGGATCGCTCAGATCACTTTCAAGAACAGATTGTAAGAAATAGGTATTACCCGCAGCATCCTCCAAGCCAAATTGCGTTAACACACTTCTCAGTAAAGGCGCATCTTTGACAAGATCCTCGGCAGAAGTAAGTTGACGAAGTTTATTTGCAACATTGTCAGAGACCTTGCCCGCAAACGCAGCGGGTAGAAGGTCCTGCTTTCCTGTAAACGATGCAACAAAATCTACGTATTTTTGCTCACCTAAACGATTGGCCAAGGAAGTTGGCTCATCCAAATCCGACCTCAGAACAACTTTTAAAAACTCTGTCCGGTCTTTGTCACTTTGCAGGTCAAAGGCTTCTAATGATTGTTCCAGAAGACCTGCATTTGCTGGTTCAAACAACTCATCCACAGAGCTTAACCTTTGCAAGCGCGGGGAAATCGTGTCCGCAGCCCCCGCCCCCGGTAGATTCGCCCCGCTCGTGCCTTTAAAATTGAAGCTTCGCGCCAGATCTTGATACCGGCTATCGGCTAGCCGATTGGCAAAAGAGAGCCCATTGTTAAGATCAGACTCGAGAACTTGGCGTAAAAATCCCGTGTTGTTAATGTCTTCTTCCAAACCAAAGGCGGAAAGCGCCACTTGCAACACCTCGCGATCAGCGAGCAAAGCCTCCGTGTCCTGAATAGAAGCCATGCGCGTTCTCACCGCGTCAATGTTGCGCTTGATCTCGCCCGATTGTGCCATCAACTGCTCTTGGCTCTCGCGCGTGCGCTTAAGGTAATCATAACCTGTTTGGCCTGACCCAAGTATGATTGGCGAAAAAGTCATCACATGCCCTTCGAAACGCTAACATTTGAAGACTACTCAAACAGGGTGAAGAGTTTCTTAGCCCTCGCCCTCTTTTCACTTCAAACTTAGTTCAAATTGAAAGGGTTGACGCAAGCCTCGTTAACCGGCACTTCACACCTATGATCTACAAAATTTTCAGGCCCCATGAATGGGCACAGTTGCAACAAGACGGCACGACAGAAGGCGCGCCGGTAGATATAGCAGATGGGTACATCCATTTCTCAGCTGCTCAGCAGATGCGGGACACCGCGAAAAAGCATTTTGCGGGCGCAGGGGATCTCGTGCTGTTGGCGGTGGACGAGGCGCAGCTAGGAGATGCGTTGAAATGGGAGGTTTCTCGCGGAGGCGCTTTGTTTCCGCATCTTTATCGAGACTTGAAAATAGGAGACGTGATAGACACTTACCCACTTCCTGAGGTGAACGGGGTCCATCAATTCCCGGAGGGGTTATGAGCCGCTTCGTCGATCCTGAGCGCGCGCAGTTTGAGGCGTTTAAGGCGCTTGATCGCACCACCAAGATTCACATGTTGAACTTGGTCAAGTTTCGCGAGGAGGCTGCCTACCCAGACGGGCATGAACTTGCTGAGGCCGAATTAAGTGGCGCCGAGGCCTACGCGCGGTATGGAACCGATAGCGCCCCTGTTTTATCCCGCGTCGGTGGTCGCATTGTTTGGCGCGGAGGGTTCGAAGCGATGTTAATTGGGCCAGGTGACGAGACATGGGAGGCTTGCTTCATAGCTGAATATCCGAATGCGGGCGCATTTTTGGCTATGGTGACCGACCCCGAATACAAAAAGGCGGTCATTCATCGTCAAGCGGCTGTCGAAACCTCGCGGCTGATTAGGACTGCGCCGCGAGATATTGGGGCCGGTTTCGCATGAGCCTGTTTGAAAGGGTTGGGCTTTCGCTCCTTCACCGATTTGACCCAGAGCGCGCACATGGGTTGTCGGTTAAGGCACTACAAATGGGGTTAACGCCCTGCCCTGGGCCCTATCGCTCTGAGCGGCTTCGCACCGAGATTGCGGGGATCAGCTTGCCCAATCCGGTGGGGCTCGCCGCTGGGTTTGACAAAAACGCACAAGCGCTTGCGCCGCTTTCGCAAGCCGGTTTTGGTTTTATCGAAGTGGGCGCTGCGACGCCGCGCCCGCAGCCGGGAAACCCAAAGCCCCGCCTCTTTCGGCTAAGCGAAGATCACGCGGCGATTAACCGCTTTGGCTTTAATAATCAGGGGATGCAAATCATTGCTGAGCGCCTAGCACAACGGCCACAAAATGCTGTGATCGGGCTCAATCTCGGGGCCAATAAAGACAGCGCTGATCGTGCGGCGGATTTCGCGCAAGTGCTTGAGCGCTGCCGGGATCACTTGGACTTTGCAACTGTTAACGTCTCCTCCCCCAACACTGAAAAGCTGCGCGATCTGCAAGGGGCCGAGGCGCTGCATGCGCTGCTTTCCGGCGTGATGCAGGTTCGGGGCACCTGCCCAGTATTTTTGAAAATTGCCCCGGATCTGGGCGACACAGAAATCAGTGAAATTGCTGATATTGCTGAAAAAACAGGGGTTGCCGCGATCATCGCCACCAACACGACGCTTGATCGCACCGGGCTAAAAAGCGCGCATGCCAGCGAGAAAGGCGGGCTATCGGGCCAGCCTCTGTTTGAAAAATCCACCAAGGTGCTCGCCCAGCTGGCAAAGCAAACACACATCCCTTTGATCGGGGTGGGCGGTGTGGCAACGGGCGCGCAAGCTTATGCGAAAATCCGGGCCGGGGCGTCAGCGATTCAGCTTTATACCGCCTTGGTTTATGGCGGGCTCAGCCTTGCGGTGCAAATCGCAGAAGAGCTTGACGCGCTGCTGGAAGCCGATGGGTTTGCCAATGTAAAAGAGGCCGTTGGCGCCGATCTTTCTTGACGCTACGTGATTAACCATAAGCACAATTTGTGACGCAACGTATAACTTACGTTAACGTAACGTGGTCTTATATTGGGCTCAGCACCGCGACCTGCGGCAGATGATCGAGCCAAGAATGACCGAAACGACCTACACCATTCGCGAAATGTGCGACGCCTTTGATGTGACCCCGCGCACGTTGCGGTTTTACGAGGCCAAAGAGCTGCTCTTTCCCATGCGCGAAGGGCAAAAGCGGCTATTTACCAAGCGGGATCGCGCGCGCCTCAAGCTTATTTTGCGCGGGAAACGCTTTGGGTTCAGCCTCGAAGAAATTCGCCAATTGCTTGAACTCTATGACATGGGCGATCAACAACAAACCCAATTGGAGCGCACCTATGACATCGCGCGCCAGCGACTTGCGGATATGGAACACCAGCGCAGTGAGCTGGACGAGGCCATTGCCGATCTGCGCGAACAACTAAAATGGGGCGAAAAAATCATCGCCTCCATGAAAACACCTAAAAAAGCAGCTGAATAATCCGATTTAAGGACACCGACCATGCCGAGTTACACCCCTCCCACCAAAGATATGCAATTCGTTCTGCATGATGTGCTGAACGTGAGCGGCTCTGAGATCCCCGGCTATGATGAGCTAGAGGCCGATTTTACCGACGCGATTCTGACCGAGGCGGGCAAGATTTGCCGCGATGTGCTACAGCCGCTCAATGTGGTGGGCGACACTGAGGGCTGCACGCTGGAAAACGGCGTTGTGCGCACCCCAAGCGGGTTCAAAGAGGCGTTTGAGCAGGTCAAAGAGGGCGGCTGGCCGGGACTGGATATGCCCGAACAATATGGCGGGCAGAACATGCCCTATGTGGTGGGCACCGCCGTGGGCGAGATGTTTTCTGCATCAAATCAAGCCTTTACTATGTATCAGGGCCTGACCCATGGCGCGGCCTCAGCGATCCTGGCGCATGGATCGGACGCGCAGAAAGACACCTATCTGCCCAAAATGGTCAGCTGCGAATGGACCGGCACCATGAACCTGACCGAGCCCCATTGCGGCACGGATCTGGGCATGATGCGCACCAAGGCCGAACCGCAAGAGGATGGCAGTTATAAGATCTCGGGCCAGAAAATCTTTATCTCCGCGGGTGAGCATGACATGGCCGAGAATATTATCCATCTGGTGCTGGCCAAGATTACGGGCGGGCCCGAGGGGATTAAGGGCGTGTCACTCTTCATTGTGCCGAAATTCATGGTGAACGATGATGGCAGCCTCGGGGCGCGTAACGGTGTGTCCTGCGGCAAGATCGAAGAAAAGATGGGCATTCACGGCAATTCCACCTGTGTGATGAATTACGATGAGGCGACCGGCTATCTGATTGGTGACATGCATAAAGGCATGCGCGCGATGTTTACCATGATGAATGAGGCGCGGCTTGGCGTGGGCATGCAAGGGCTGGCGCAGGCTGATGTGGCCTATCAAAACGCGCTGGAATACGCCAAGGACCGCTTGCAAGGGCGTGATGTGACGGGCGCGAAAAACCCCGATGGCCCGGCAGACCCGCTGATCGTGCATCCCGATATCCGCCGCTCGCTCATGGATCAAAAGAGCTTTGCTGAGGGCGGGCGGGCCTTTATTTTATGGGGCGCAACGCTGATCGACCAAGCGCATCGCGCCGGTGACAAAGCGGCGGATGGGCTGGTTTCGCTGCTCACCCCGGTGATTAAGGGTTTCTTGACGGATGTCGGCTATGACAACACTGTCAAGGCCCAGCAAATCTATGGCGGGCATGGCTATATCGAAGAATGGGGTATGTCCCAATATACCCGCGATGCGCGGATTGCGATGATCTATGAGGGTGCCAATGGTGTGCAGGCGCTTGATCTGGTCGGGCGCAAGCTGGCGCAGGATGGCGGCAAGCATGTGATGGCGTTCTTTGAGCTGGTCAAAAACCAGATTGGCGAACTGAAAGGCAAGGATGAAGCATTTGACAAAGACTTCCTAGAACCTTTGAAAGCGGCCTCCAAAGATCTGCAAGCGGCGGGCATGTATTTCATGCAAAACGGCATGACCAACCCCAATAACGCACTCGCGGGCTCATATGATTTCATGCATATGTTCGGCCACGTTTGCCTCGGTCTGATGTGGGCGCGCATGGGCTGGGCCGCGAAAGAGGCGCTTGGCAATGGCGCGAGCGATACCGCCTTTTATGAGACTAAGCTTGCCACTGGGCGTTATTACATGGCCCGCCAACTCCCCATGACAGCAACGCATCTGGCACGCATACAAAGCGGTGCGGAGACGGTCATGGCACTGGATGCGGCAAACTTCTGAGCCGCAAAAGGCGCGCGCAGAGCATGGGACATTAACGCCCATTGCATTTGCGCGCCCCTTTTGCTCGATTGCGGCAAACAGACTTGTGGGGGTCACATATGCGCGTCGCTCTTTATCCTGGGACTTTTGATCCCATCACTTTGGGACATCTGGACATCATCCGCCGCACGGCAACGCTGGTGGATAAGCTTGTGATCGGCGTGGCGATCAATCGCGATAAGGGCCCGCTCTTTTCGCTGGAAGAGCGCGTGGCCATGGTCGAAGCCGAAACCGCTGAGTTGGCGCAATCTCTGGGCATTGAGATCGTCGCGCATCCCTTTGAGAACCTACTGATCGACTGCGCCCGCGATGTGGGCGCGCAGATGATCGTGCGCGGCTTGCGCGCCGTAGCAGATTTTGAGTATGAATTTCAAATGGTTGCCATGAACCGCCGCCTTGATTCATCCATTGAAACCGTGTTCTTGATGGCCGAGCCCCAGCACCAGGCCATTGCCTCAAAGCTGGTCAAGGAAATCGCGCGCCTGGGCGGGGATGTCAGCCAATTCGTCCCGCCCCGCATCGAAACGTCCCTGCAAGAGCGCTTGGGCTAAGCCTACTCATCAGGCCGGGCCAGCTCAAACACCTCGCGCACAATTGTATAATCGCGATAGCCCAAACGGCTGGCCGGGGCAAAACGCGTCACATCAAAGCGCCCCTCAACCAGGCAGTCATCGCGCATATGCACGCCGGTGACTTCGCCGAACACAACGTGGTTGGTCTCGCCCTCGATCTTAACGATTTGCGTTGCGCGGCATTCTAGCACGGCGGGCGCCTCAGCCACGCGCGGGCAGTCGATGGTTTCACAGCGCGCCGCCTCTAGCCCGGCCTGTTCGAACTCATCCACCTCTGCGCCGAAATGTTGCGCAGAGATATTCATCGCATCCAGCAGCGCCTCGGACACGATATTTACCGCAAAAACCCCGGTTTCGCGGATATTGCTCAGGCTGTCTTTTTCACCCGTCTCGCCCGGTTTTGGCGTGGTTGAGGCGAACATGACCTGGGGCGGCACATAGGCCACCGCGTTGAAAAAGGAATAGGGCGCCAAGTTCTGCACGCCATTTCCATCTTGGGATGAAATCCAACCGATGGGGCGGGGCGTGACAATTGCGTTAAACGGGTTATGCGGCAGACCGTGGCCATCTTTGGGGCGATAGAACATGGGTAAGCTCCTCAATGCATTTGGCAAACTTCTAGGCCCATGCTAGGCCAAGCGCCAGGGAAAGAGTGCAGATTGTGAGGGGGGCTGCGCGTTGTATCATTTGGCGCAAGAGCGCGAAGAGGATCGCTGGGAGGTCGAGGCGCTCTATGATCTATGCTTTGCACCGGGGCGCGAGGCGCTCAGCTCCTATCGTCTGCGTGAGGGCGTTGCGCCCGTGCCCGAACTCTGCCTGATTGCCCGCGATGAGCTGGGCATTCTTGCGGGCGCGATCCGCTATTGGCCTGTTGCCGTGGGTGGTGCACCTGCGCTCTTGCTCGGGCCCATCGCGGTGCACCCCACACGGCAGGGCGAGGGGCTCGGAAATAACCTCATCCGCTCAAGCCTTGAGCTGGCAGGGCCGCACTGGGCGCGGGTTCTTTTGGTCGGGGATGCGCCCTATTACAGCCGGTTCGGATTTGAAAAACTTGAACACGTCGCCATGCCGCCCCCCACCAACCCGGAACGCATTTTGGGACTGGCCCTAAGCCCCGATAGCTGGGCAAGAATCAAAGGCAAAGTCACCCGGTGGGGCCCATAGGATCTTTAGGCTCATGCACGGCGCCCCCTAACTCTCCATCACGGGATCAAGCCAAATTTCACCCGCGGCTTCATGGACTTCAATTCCAGAAACGCCAAGATCGGTGTAATCATGCCCCCAGATGCCAAATTCGCCATCAGAGGCGGGTCTGTTTATGAACGCCCCGCGATTCTCAACATCCGGTGTTGGCGATGACTGGCTCGCCTCCTCGATCTCATAGACTCTGCGATAGGTCTCGTCGATCCGCTGCATAAGTTCGCCGCGCGTGAAACCGGTCCCATTCTCAGCACTAAGCCGACGAATAGCCACTTTTTCAAGCGGGTAAGTAAGGACAAGCGTTGCATCCGCAACCTGCAAAACGACCTCATCCGCGTCGATAAGACGGCCCAGATTGTCTTTCACATAGCGTAGATCCATCCACTCGTAAGGCTCGGTTTCACCCTCCTCAATATCTTCTGGATCTGGCTGCGAAAAAATTGGGATTGTCGCTTTAGGCGATCCGCCACCGGGCAAGAACGGTAAATCTGATTCAGCGCATTTTTCGACAACAAAACTCATAGATCTGCACTCCTGAGCACTCTATTCCGCGTCAGCTTAATCGTTAAAGTGCAAGCAGATCAAGATAGCTCAATAGGATCGTTTTCTACTCTAGCCTCTCCCCCCCTCGGCCCCGCCCCCCTTCATTTGGCCAGTAAATACCTTGCGGGGGTGTGGGGGTGCAAAACCCCCACTTTGCTGGGGTGGATGTCAGGCGCCACCGCGCGCATCTCTCACGCAATCTTAACCAATCCCGCGTAGAACTCCTCGCACGAAGCTTCTAAGACGCGCGCTGTCAATGTGGCTGGAGCACGGGCATGTGGAGCCTGGCTAAGCCTCTTTCGTCGCGATGGCGCGGACAGGAAAATGATGAGCAAACGCTGTTTCTCCGCTATTGACACGCGGTGATCATCGAAGTCTGACGGGCCCGTTCCCTGTCCGAACTCACTTTTCCCCTATATTGATGTGCAACTCCGGTGGAATGGCTCCATGCGGGGCGTTTTGGCGTGGGTGCAGCGCCCCAAAAGAGGCGCTCCACCTAAGCAAGATTTCCCAAAAGTGGACACCGGTTTTGGGATAAAAATCCTGCAAAATCAAAGAACACTAAGCAAGTATTTGTGGGGGAAACCACGAATACCTGCTTAGATTTCACGCATCCGCAGACCAAGTCAGCGAAGAGTGATGCAGGCAGATCAGCACGCGGCCATTTCGCTTGTGATAGACAAATGTGTAATCCACATGGGTCACGCCCCCTGCCCCATCGGTAAAGGCATAATGGCCCATATCCTTATATTCCAAGCCACCAGCGCTCTGGATCGGGCCCGCAGCGCTTTTGAACTCAACGCGTGTCCATCCCTTGTTCAGAAAGCCTGTATCCTGCGGATAATCCGCATCACCCCCAACAAAATAGGCCCGCGCCCCTTTTTCGTCCAAGCGGATCACATCGGCCAAGGTCGGCTTGAACAGCAGCGACTGGCCCGGCTCGCTAAGATCATAAAGGGCAAGCAGGTTTTCCACATCTTGCTCGGTGACATATTTCGCCCAAGCCTCTTGCGCGGCAAGAATTTCGGCTTTGCTCATCGGTTCAAAATCGGTTTCTGACATGGTTAAGTGGCTCCCTGTTCAGTTCAAACGGGCAGCGCATGCCACAGTTTGTTAATTATTCCAAGGGGCGAAATACCGCAAGGCTCCTTTAAAGAAATGATCGCATGGCGCAGGAGTTTACCCATAATGCGCCACAGGGGTTCCGGCGATGGCGGCCATGTTCAAAAGGCCACGGGTAGAGATGGAGGGCGAGACGATATGCGCTTTGTTGCCCATGCCCATCAGGATCGGGCCGACCTCGAGCCCAGCGCCCTTCATCTTGAGGATATTGCGCACGCCCGAGGCCGCATCCACATGGGCAAAGATCAGCACATTGGCCGCGCCTTCCAGGCGGTTTTCGGGCAGGATCCGGGCGCGCAGATCGGCATCCAGGGCAGCATCCACATTCATCTCACCCTCATAGCAATAATCGCAGCCTCGTACGTCCAGCACCTCCATCGCTTCGCGCAGGCGGCGGGCAGAGGTTTCGGGCCGGTTGCCAAATTGCGAGCGTGAGCAAAAGGCGATCTTGGGCTCTAGCCCGAAGCGGCGCACATGGCGGGCCGCCCCATCGGCGATATCGGCCAGCTCTTGCGGGCTTGGGGCGGTGTGCACATGGGTGTCGGCGATAAAGAGCGGACCATCTTCCAAGATCATCATCGAGAGCGTGCCCACGGGGTGCAGCGAGCCTTGGTTCAGGATTTGTGTGACATAGTTCAGATGCCAGTGAAATTCGCCAAATGTGCCACAAATCAGGCTATCGGCCTCTTCGCGATGCACCATGACCGCGCCAATGGCCGTTAAATTAGTGCGCATAATCGCGCGGGCCAAATCTGGGGTGATGCCGCGCCGCGCCATGATTTTGTGATAGGAGGTCCAATAATCGCGATAGCGCGGATCGTTTTCCGGGTTCACCAGTTCAAAATCGCGCCCCGGCCGTATGGCCAGGCCCATCTCCACGCAGCGCGACTCGACCACATTGGGACGGCCGATGAGGATCGGTTTTTCGGTGGTTTCCTCAAGAATGGCTTGGGCGGCGCGCAGGACCCGTTCATCCTCGCCCTCGGCAAAGGCGATGCGGCGCGAGGCGGTGGCAGCGGCCTCAAAGACCGGACGCATGAGCAGGGCGGATTTGAAGACAGAGCCTTCAAGCTGCTGTTGATAGGTCTCGAGATCCTCGATAGGGCGCGCGGCCACACCGGTTTCCATGCCCGCCTTGGCAACAGCGCCGGAGACCACACCAATCAGACGCGGATCAAAGGGTTTGGGAATCAGGTAATCGGGACCAAAAGTGAGCTGCTCGCCCTTATAGGCGGCGGCGGCCTCAGCAGAGGTCGTGGCGCGGGCGAGCTGGGCGATGCCTTCAACGCAGGCCAGCTGCATCTCATCGTTGATCGTGCTCGCCCCCACATCCAGCGCGCCGCGAAAGATAAACGGAAAGCAGAGCACATTATTGACTTGGTTGGGAAAATCGCTGCGCCCGGTGGCAATGATCGCATCGGGAGCCACGGCGCGCGCCTCCTCCGGCATGATCTCAGGCGTTGGGTTGGCCAGGGCAAAGATGATCGGTCGCTCGCTCATCCACGCCACATGATCGGAATTAAGGACGCCAGGGCCGGAGAGGCCAAGAAACATATCCGCCCCTATGATCACCTCATCCAGTGTGCGTTTATCTGTTTTCTGGGCAAAGGCCGCCTTGGCCGGGTTCATATCGACCTCGCGCCCCTCGTAAACCAGCCCATGAATATCACAGAGCCAAACATTCTCGCGCTTTACCCCCAGCTTGAGCAGCAGGTTCAGACAGGCAATGCCCGCCGCGCCGCCCCCGGTCGAGACCAGTTTAATATCCTCGAAGCTTTTGCCCGCCACATGCAGCGCATTGGTGGCCGCGGCCCCCACCACAATCGCCGTTCCATGTTGGTCATCATGGAACACCGGGATGCCCATGCGCTCGCGGCAGATCTTTTCGACCACAAAGCAATCGGGCGCTTTGATATCTTCCAGGTTAATCGCGCCAAACGTGGGCTCTAGCGAGCAGACAATCTCGGCCAGCTTTTCAGGATCGCTCTCATCCACTTCGATGTCGAAACAATCAATGCCTGCAAATTTCTTGAAGAGCACCGCCTTGCCCTCCATCACCGGTTTGGAGGCCAGCGCGCCGATATTGCCCAGCCCCAGCACCGCAGTGCCATTGGTCACAACCGCAACCAGATTGCCCCGCGCCGTATAGTCGCGCGCCACTCCTGCATCGGCCTTAATCTCAAGACAGGCCTCCGCCACACCAGGGGAGTAGGCCCGCGCCAGATCACGCCCATTGGCGAGTGGCTTTGTGGCGCGAATCTCGAGCTTACCCGGCTTGGGCAGGCGGTGATAATCAAGGGCGGCTTGGCGAAGGTTTGGGGTATCGGACATGCTAAGGCTTTTCTCCCGGCGCAAATGCGGTATCAAAGGACCATGAGCTTTTGCTCTGGCCTGTCTCTTTAGTGATGCAACCAGAGCAGGCTGGCAACAGTTGGGTCATGAAAATGCAAAATATTCGCGCAGAAGCTGTCGTGCAAAGCGCTGCATTCGCAGAAGATATCACCTTTTTCACCAAAGAGCTGGGCTTTGTGATGCATCAGATCATGCCTGCCGATGATCCCAGCGATGCTTTGCTGGTGGGGCTTGGGGTTCGTCTGCGCCTGCGCCGCGCTGAGATTGGCGCGGGTTCGCTGCGCATTTTGGCCGATGAGCCTGCGCTGATAGCCGGGGGTAAGACCGCGCTGAGCTCGCCGGGCGGCATCGCAATTGAGATCGCCCCGCTTGCCCCTCCTGTTGAAATCCCTGCCCCTCAGCACGCCTTTGTGGTGCGCCGCCTTGCGGAGAATGCGCCTTGGGTCGTGGGGCGCGCGGGCATGCAATATCGTGATTTGATCCCGGATCGGCTGGGCGGCGCAATCATCGCCTCTCATATCCGCATCCCCGATGAAGGCCCCGTGCCCGACAATGTGCATTTCCATTCGGTCGGGTTTCAGCTGATTTTCTGTTATAAAGGCTGGGTCGATCTGGTTTATGAGGATCAAGGCCCGCCCTTTCGCCTCACCGCAGGCTCCTGCGTGATCCAGCCCCCTGAAATCCGCCACCGCGTGCTCTATGCCAGTGCGGGGCTTGAAGTGATTGAAATCGGCGTGCCTGCCGAACATTTGACTACGCTGGATCACGACATGCCCCTGCCCACGCAGAGCTACGCCCCAGATCGGCTTTGGGACGGGCAGCGCTTTGTGCATTATCAGGGCGAGCAGGCGGAGTGGCAAAACGCGCATATCCCCGGCTTTATCGCCAGTGATACCGGCATTGCCGACAATACCGGCGGCGTTGCCGGGGTGCAGGTGCTGCGGCGCGGCTCAGGGGAAAGCAGCCCCATGCGCCACAACGCGGATCTGCATTTCACCTTTGTCATGGCTGGCAGCATGCGCCTTGAGGCCGAGGGGCAAGAGCCCGCCTTTCTGTCGCAAGGAGATGCATTTGCGCTGCCACCCGGTTTAGGTGTAAGCTATAAAGAAGTCTCGGAAGATATTGAATTATTGGAGGTCACATTGCCCGCTGCCGTTACCAGCCAAGAGGGTCTCGCATGAGCCTGCGCGAAGAGGCGCTTAAGGTGCGCGAAAACGCTTATGCGCCCTATTCCAACTTTCTGGTGGGGGCTGCGATTATGGCCGCTTCAGGGCGCGTTTACACGGGCTGCAATGTGGAAAACGTGGCCTATCCCGAGGGCACTTGCGCCGAAGCAGGCGCGATTGCCACCATGATCGCCGCCGGTGAGCGAGAAATTGCCCAGGTCTATGTGGTGGCGGATGCCCCCCTGCCCGTCGCGCCTTGCGGGGGGTGCCGCCAAAAACTGGCAGAATTTGCGAAGCCCGATACAATGGTGACAATGGCCACGCTTGACGGGGTCGAACAGGTGACCTCCGTGTCAGAACTGCTCCCTGGGGCCTTTGCCCAAGAGCATATGGAAAAGGCCGGTTCCTAAGTGACAGCAGAGCGTATTCTCACCAAATTGCGGACCGGAGCAGGTCTTTCCAGGGACGAGCTGTCTTGGTTCGCCCGCGCGCTGGCAGATGACACCGTGAGCGATGCGCAGGCCGGGGCCTTTGCCATGGGCGTGATCCTCAAGGGGCTTGATGCATCGGCGCGCGCGGATTTGACTTGCGCGATGCGCGATAGCGGGCGCGTGCTGGATTGGTCGGGCCTGGATCGTCCAGTGGTCGATAAACACTCCACCGGCGGTGTGGGCGATGCGGTCTCTTTGATCCTGGCCCCGGCCCTGGCGGCCTGCGGCGCGGCGGTGCCGATGATCTCGGGGCGCGGGCTTGGGCATACGGGCGGCACGCTGGATAAGCTGGAAAGCATCCCCGGATTGCGCACACAGGTTTGCGAAACAGAGCTTTATGCCCTGATGAAACAGATCGGTGTGGCCATTGTTGGCGCCAGCGGTGCAATCGCCCCGGCGGATAAACGGCTTTATGGGGTGCGCGATGCAACGGGAACTGTGCCAAGCCTGGATCTGATCACTGCCTCGATCTTGTCCAAAAAATTAGCTGCGTCTCCTGACGCTCTGATTTTAGACGTGAAAATGGGCTCAGGGGCCTGGATGAAAACCCTGCCTGACGCGCAAGAGCTTGCTAAGGCCCTGGTGCAAACCGCCAATGCCGCCGGGTGCAAAACATCGGCGCTGATCACAGATATGAACGCCCCGCTCATCCCGGCGCTCGGCAATGCGCTGGAAGTGGCGGAGGTGGTCGCGCTGCTCAAAGATCCTAAACCCTGCCGCATGCTCGATCTCTGCGCCGCTCTTGGCGCGCCTTTGCTCAGGGCCGTTGGTCTGAATGAGGACGGGATTTGGAAGGCTCTGAACTCCGGTGCTGCCGCTGAGAAGTTTGATCAGATGATCGCCGCGCAAGGCGGGCCGCGCGGGTTTCTGGACCAGGGCGCAAACCTGTTGCCCGAAGCCACAGTGATCTGCGAAGCCCCTGCCCCCGGCCCTGGATTTATCAACGCAATTGAGGGCGAGGCACTTGGGCAATTGGTAAAAACGCTTGGCGGCGGGCGGCAGGTGGAAACTGACCAGATTGACCCCTCGGTGGGCTTATCACACATAGCAGATCTGGGCGCGCGCGTAGAGACGGGCGATCCGCTCGCAATGATCCACGCCGCCAATGAAGAAGATGCAGAGGCCGCGATTTCAGCCGTGCAAGCCGCCATGACCCTATCTGAAGAAGCCCCCACGCCTGCGCCGCTTATTCACGCGGAAATCACCGCATGAGCCGCGCCTTTCTGATTGTAATGGACAGCGTCGGCATTGGCGGCGCGCCCGATGCGGATCAATTTTTCAACGGCGACATCCCCGATAGCGGAGCCAATACGCTGGGCCATATTCGTGACTGGTACAACGCGCAACGCAAAGCCCCCTTGCACCTGCCAAACCTGCTTTCGCTCGGGCTGGGACAGGCGATGGCTTTGGCCGATACCTATCACTGGGACGATCTGCCCGCGCTTAACGGGCGCTGGGGCGTGGGAACAGAAATCTCCCCCGGCAAGGACACCCCGTCGGGCCATTGGGAGCTGGCCGGGCTACCCGTGCCTTGGGATTGGCATTATTTCACCGAGAAACAAAACTCCTTTCCCCCAGATCTGATCAAGGCGGTGTGCCAAGCAGCAGGTACGGAGGGGATTTTGGGCAATTGCCACGCCTCTGGCACGCAGATCATCGCAGAGCTGGGCGCCGAGCATATACGCACAGGCTGGCCGATTTGTTATACCTCTGCCGATAGCGTGTTTCAGATCGCCGCCCATGAGGTGCATTTTGGCCTTGAGCGGCTCTTACAGCTTTGCATGGACCTTGCACCGATCCTGCATGAGATGCGCGTGGGCCGGGTGATTGCGCGCCCCTTTATCGGCGAGGACGGTGCATTCGAGCGCACCGGCAATCGCAAAGACTTCGCCATCCCCCCGCCCGGCAAGCTGCTGATGCATCATGTGCAAGAGGCCGGCGGGCGCGTGATTGCTCTGGGCAAGATCTGGGATATTTTCTCGGGCGCGGGCATTGATGAGGCGACAAAAGGTTCGGACGCAGAACTGATGCAGGCCCTGAGCGATTGCCTGCAAGAGGCCCCTGACGGCAGCCTAACCTTTGCCAATTTCGTTGAATTTGACAGCCTCTATGGCCATCGGCGCGACCCTGCGGGTTATGGCGCGCATTTGGAATGGTTTGATACCGCGCTCGGCCAAGTGCTGGCAGAAATGCGCCAAGGTGATATCTTGGTGATCACAGCCGATCACGGCAATGACCCCACTTGGCCGGGAACCGATCACACGCGCGAGCGGGTGCCAGTTCTGGTTGCCGGGCAAGGTCCGGGCGTGATTGGCGAAATCGGGTTCACGGGCGTTGCGGAGGTGGTGAAAAATCACCTAAGGTTGATCGAGCGTGTCAGTTAAGGGGGCAAAATGACAGAGCATGTGACTGTGGTGGATCATCCGCTGGTGCAACATAAGCTAACTTTGATGCGGGATAAGACCACCTCTACGGCTGTGTTTCGCCAGCTTTTGCGCGAGATTAGCCAGCTTTTGGCCTATGAGATCACCCGCCCCTTGCCCATGACCACCAAGGCGATTGAAACGCCCATGATGGCGATGGATGCCCCGGTTTTGGCGGGCAAGAAGCTGGCTTTGGTCTCGATCCTGCGCGCAGGCAATGGGCTGCTTGATGGGGTGCTAGAGCTGATCCCCTCGGCCCGTGTGGGCTTTGTCGGGCTTTACCGCGATGAAGAAACGCTGCGCCCGGTGCAATATTACTGCAAGCTGCCCGATAGTTTGGATGAGCGCTTGGTGATCGCCGTAGATCCTATGCTGGCCACGGGCAATTCTTCGGTTGCGGCGATTGATCTGCTCAAAGAGGCGGGGGCGAAAAATATTCGCTTCCTTTGCCTATTGGCCGCGCCAGAGGGGATTGCGCGCATGAAAGAGGCGCATCCAGATGTTGAGATCGTAACGGCTTCCATCGACACGCAACTCAATGATATAGGATATATTATGCCAGGGCTCGGCGATGCGGGGGACCGGATGTTCGGCACCAAATAGAGTTATTTGCGAAAGGGCAAAGCGCATGTGGAAACTGGGTCTAGCAACGGTGCTTGCACTGCAATTTGGTGCAGCGGAGGCGCAGCAGCGGCGCAATATGCCTCTGCCTGCAGAGTTCCCGCCTATCACCTATAAGGGCGCGCAATATGTGGATAGCAACGGCTGTGTGTTTATTCGCGCGGGCAGCTATGCCGATGTGACCTGGATTCCGCGCCTCACGCGCCAGCGCCAGCAAATCTGCGGCCAAGAGCCCACGCGCATTTCTGCGGCGGATCTGTCGGCGGCGGAGCCTTCGCAAGTGATTAAGATCACATTAGATGGGCTCAAACCTGTCACGGTTACGCCAGGGACACCCCAGCCCGTTGCGGGTCAAAATCTGCCCGCCCCCGCCCCGAAAGCCTCGTCATTTCACTGGACTGAGACCGCGCCGCACCGCTTGATTGATCGGGTGACCGGGCGCGATGTGACCTCGATTGTGGCGCTTGTCTATCCTTACACGGATTTCGAAACCCAGCGCGCCGAGCTTGGGGCGGTCTCCATCGTGCGCAAAGACGGGCGCACCTTTAAACGCTTGGTGCGTAACTCCCCCAAGCCCCGTGCGCCAAGAGCCTCAGAAGACCCACAGCCCTCTGCCGCGCAATTTGTGCAAGTGGCGGCGTTTGCCTCGCCTCAGAATGCGCAGCGCACTGCGGCGCGTTTGGCAGCTGAGGGGCTGCCCGTGCAATTTGGCACAATGCGGCAAGGCGGGCAGGATGTGCAACTGGTGCTCAGCGGGCCGTTTCCATCCAAGGCGGCAGCACTGCAGGCCTTGCAGCGCGTGGTGCAGCTTGGCTTTGGCGATGCCTATATTCGCAAAGGTAGCTATTCGCAAATGCCTTGAATCCGCAGCCAATCGGCGTCTTGGATCAGGGGGAACGCGCGCGGAACAATTGTTAGACCGGCAAGGCCATCTGCACCGCTTGCATTGGCGTAGGGCAGCGGCGAGAGCCCCGCGCGCTGAAAGGCTGTTGCAAGCTTTTGCGTGTCCACCGCAACAGGCGCTGTGCGCGCGACATGTTCTGCATAGGCCCGCTGCGCCTTTGCTGGCAGAGCGCCCGTGGTCAAAAGGCGCAGATTTGCAATCGTTCCGCTCGTTTCAAGCAGATCAAGCAGGGGGGCAGAATCTTGCGCGCGCAGCTCTGCGGCCAGAAGATACCCCGCCAGCACATCGGGGCTGTCATAGGTCTCCACATAGGCGCGCGGGATGAGTAAAGTGCCGCCGGGCAGCGCAACTATGTGATTCAAACCGCCGCGCATCACCGCAAGATGAGCAAAGCCCGTGGCTTGGCCCAGCCGGTTGAGAGCCGAGTGATTTTCCGAACTGCCACAAGCCGGGCCGATAAGGGGCTCCAACTCTGCGATCATCGCAAGAGCCAGCTGACGTTTGCCAAATTCGGGGATGGCCTTCAGCGTGTGATCGCGCACCGCACCGGGCAGCCAGAACACAAGAGCTGCGATAAGAACAGCTAAGGTGACAAACGCGCCCATAAAGCGCAAACGCCCAGGGCGAGGGCGCACATCGTCAACCGCGCGGCGCAGCGTTTCTATGGCCTCTACCATTTCTGCCTCATCTGGGGCCAACTCTAACTCTTCACCAGGATCGCCAACGGGATAAAAGCGCGCTGGCGTTTGACCAGGATTAGCGCGCGCAATCGCTGCCAAAGACCAATGCCCCAGCGCTTGATCAGAGGGGGTGCGGATCGTCAGGGTCGCATCGCCCAAACTCACAACAACCTCGCGGCGCTGCATCTGCGGCGTTGCGCGCCAGAGCCCCGTTGCTTCTATCCTTGTGTATTTCTTTAGGGCCACCATGGGTGCGCGGCATCTCTACTATGAGTTGATTTAGCGAACTGTAACATGAGGCATCGAGATTTGCTATGATGGAACACCCCAAGCCGCGCCATTTCTAGATGGCGCTCAGACCTCAGGGCAGACCCCAGCGCATCTTTTGTAAAGAATGTTTCATTTTAGGGGTTTGCGTGATATGTGTTTCACCATTGATCAACGACTAAAGGGCCCAAAGAATGTTTGGAAAAAACCTCTCTCTCGCGTTTGCGATGTCCATGTGTTTTTGCACAGCAGTATTTGCAGAAACCGTCGAAGAAAAGGGACGCCGCGCGCAAGAGCTACTCGAGGCTGGACGTCATTTGGAAGCCGCGCAGGTCTTAGAAGAGGCTTCTGTTCTTGTTTGGGATGCATCGCCTCTGATCGTAAAAAACGCGCAATTTGTCAGCTCGGTTACTGGTTATGGTGTATTTGCCCCTGTCGAAAATGGTGCTGTCTTTAGCGAAGGCGACAAGATGACCATTTATCTCGAAGCTTTTGGACAGAAACACGCTCCCACGGGGCTTGGCGTCGGATATCGGATAGAATCTGAATTCGATTTATTTGTAACAAATTCACAAGGCGAACAGGTGTTTTCATACAAGGGGTTAGACCTAGATATAATAATGCGCTACAAGCATCGCAAAGTTTTCTATCAACTACATTTGACCTTAAAGGAACTTACCACGGATGCATATACGGTGGAGGTCGTTGCCAAGGATAAGCACTCTGACAAATCCGCGACATTTTCGCTGCCATTCGAATGGGTCGAGTGAAGTTTGGAAGCCCCACTTAGAGTGAAAACAGATCAAGTTGAATCAAGCGTGCCAGTATTCGCGCTCGAGCATAGCGAGAGGCAGCGAAGACTGGCCGGGCGTGATCGTTTTCTACTCTAGCTCGCCGGGCGTGATCGTTTTCTACTCTAGCTCGCCGATACTTGCCAGGTTTGTGTGCTATCGCGGATAGCAACCTTATTGCGGCCGCTGTTTTTCGCCTCATAAAGCGCGAAGTCAGCATATTTTATGGCCTGCTCTAGCGGATGTTCTCCAGCAACGGGGGCGATCCCTGCTGAGATTGTCACGCTGCAAGAGTGTTCTGCCTCGACAAACTCTGCTTTGGCGACGCCCAAGCGCAGTTTTTCTGCAAATCTATGCGCGCCAGCCATATTGGGGGCTTTGTAAAGCATGATATACTCTTCCCCGCCAAAGCGGGCGACAAGGTCATCTGCGCTGACATGCGTGCTTAAAATCTGGGCCACGCCTTTGATCACCACATCCCCCATCGTGTGGCCATATGTGTCGTTAACCCGCTTAAAATGATCAATATCGAGCATAATCACAAAATAGGAACTTAGATCTTTTTGACACGCCAGCTCATTGAAATAGGCCCTATTGGGGATCAATGTAAGCATATCATGGGTCGCCATATAACGCAGCTCTTCCGAGAGCTCATTGGTCTTCTTCAGCAAATAGGCAACATAGCCCAACGTCGGAATCGCAACAGCAGAGCCATAGGTCCACGCCATAGAATAATCTTTTGACGTGAGACCATTGGGATCAAATATAGCAATCATAAGAGAGGCCGCGTTCACCGCCAATACCGTCACAAGGACGGCAAAGGCAATAATATGCGGCCATGTTCTGATTTTCATTCGCTCGCCCTTAACACTCAGACTAGTCTATAGTGCAGGCAAGCTTAGCAAAAGTTAATTAGAGCTCTTTCGCAAGTTTTCTTAGTTCAAATTTTTGGATCTTTCCTGTCGATGTTTTAGGAAGTTCTTGGAAAATCACCTTTTTTGGAGCTTTGAACCCAGCCAAAGTTTTTCTGGAAAACGCGATAATATCGGCCTCGCTGGGGGCTGTTCCCGCTTTGAGCTCGATAAAGGCGCAAGGCACCTCGCCCCATTTCTCGTCCGGCTTGGCAACAACCGCCGCCAAAAGCACATCCGGGTGGCCCATCAAAACGCCTTCCACCTCGACCGAGCTGATATTCTCGCCGCCCGAGATGATGATATCCTTGGCCCGATCCGCGATTTGGATATAGCTATCGGGATGTTGCAAAGCGATATCCCCGGAATGGAAATAACCCCCCTTAAAGGCCTCTGCAGTGGCTTGAGGGTTTTTCAAATAGCCCTTCATCACCGAATTTCCGCGCATCACGATCTCGCCTTGGGTTTGGCCATCCATCGGGATTTGCGTCATGGTTTCATCCATCACGGTGATATGTTCCATCATCGGGAAGGCAACGCCCTGGCGCGCTTTCACGGCAGCGCGCGCATCGCCCTCCAGGCTCCCCCAGTCCTCCTGCCGCCACAGGCATTCGGTGACATGGCCGTAAGTCTCGGTCAGCCCGTAAACATGGGTGACATTAAAGCCCATCGCTTCGATCTTAGCCAGCGTGGCCGGAGCGGGCGGAGCCCCAGCGGTAAAGACCTCGACAGTATGATCAAAATCGCGCTTTTCCGCATCGGGTGCATTCACCAGCATGTTCAACACAATAGGCGCGCCGCCGAAATGACTCACGCCTTCATCGGCAATTGCATTAAAGATGGCAGGCGCGGTGATATCGCGGCAGCATACCAAAGTGCCCCCGATCAAGGGCATCATCCAGGTGTGGTTCCAGCCATTGCAATGAAACAGCGGCACAATCGCCAAAAACACCGGATGCAGCACCATGCGCCAGCTCACCACTGTGCCCATGGTCATCAGATAAGCGCCGCGATGGTGATAGACCACGCCCTTGGGCCGCCCCGTTGTGCCAGAGGTATAGTTGAGCGATAGGCTCTCCCATTCATCTTGCGGCATGATCCAGTCATAGGCAGGATCGCCTGCGGCCAGCAGATCCTCATAGGTTTGATATTTGCCCGACGCCGGGAAACCCGCATCCGCGTCAGGCACTTCGATCAGGATGGGTTTTGCCCCCTGCATATGCGTACAAGCAGCCTCGGCCAGTTCCAGGAATTGCGGATCGACCAGAACCACCTTGGCCTCGCCGTGATCAAAGATATAGGCGACGGTATCCACATCAAGCCGGGTGTTGATCGTGTTCAGCACCGCACCGCACGCAGGCACGCCAAAATGCGCCTCTGCCTGGGCAGGAAGATTCGGGATCAAAGTTGCAACCACATCGCCGGGTTTTACGCCAAGCCCAACCAACGATGAGGCCAAGCGCGACACGCGGGCATAATACTCAGCATAGGTGACGCGATGCGCGCCATAAACGACAGCTGTATGAGAAGCAAAAACCGAAGCCGCGCGGCGCAGATGCGAAAGCGGCGTGAGCGGAACAAAATTCGCCGCACTCTTTTCAAGCCCCGTTTCATCAGACATCCACCCCATGACGCAATCCTCCCATTTTTTGTCTGCGCTAGGCAAGCTAGGTGCCGTGTTTGCCCGCAAATGTCCAGATATGTCTGCACATCCAATGCCCACGCACCCCAAAGCCGCAGCCCTTAGCATGATCGCGTCTATGGCGGTGATTGGGGTGATTGACATTTATGTAGCGGTGATTGCTGAGACGATTTCGGTCTGGCAATTTTTGGTCATGCGCGTGCTGATTGCGGGGCCTGTTGTGGCGCTGCTTTCTGTCATGGGCTTCGGCAGCCTGCGCCCCAAGCGGTTCAAGGCCGTTGCGCTGCGCAGCACGTTGATTGCCACTGCGATGTTTCTCTATTTCTCGGCACTCGCTTTCATGCCGATTGCGCTGGCGCTGGCGGGGCTGTTTACCTCGCCCATCTTTGTGCTGCTGATCACATATTTTTTCCTGAAAGGCAGCATCGGCCCCTGGCGCGTGATCGCGGTGCTGATTGGCTTTAGTGGGTGCCTTGTGGTGCTGGGGCCGTCGGGCTCTGATCTGGGGCTGATTCTGCTGCTGCCTGTACTTGGCGGCATGCTTTATGCCTGCGGCGTTTTGGCCACGCGGGAGCTGTGCGAAGGTGAGAGCACTTTGACGCTTCTAATCGGCATATTCATCGCGCAGGGGCTTTTGGGGGCGATTGTGCTTGGCGCGATCACGGCGATAGACCTCCCGGTCGCAGCTGGCGGCGCGGCATTTCTCACACGCGGCTGGATCTGGCCCATGCAAGACGCCCTGCCCTATGTGCTCATGCAAGCGGGCGGCTCGATTATCGGGGTTGGGTTGCTTAATCGCGCCTATCAACTGGGCAGTGCCAGCTATGTGGCGGTGTTCGAATACTCCATCATGATCTTTGGCCCGCTCGCCGCTTGGGTGCTGCTGGGCCAAGAAATCACGATTGGAGCTGTCATGGGCATTTGCATGATCGCCGCCTCTGGCACAATCATTGGGCTGCGCAGCCGGGGCGAGACAGACTAAGGCGCGCCTCCGCCGACCCCCCAGAAATTGCCCAAATATTGCCCAAAGCCCGGCGCAAGATCGCCCAAGGCCTCATGCAAAGCTTAATCTAAGAAAGCGGAACATACCGCCTCACGACAGCGACAATTGACGGATGGATGACATGTTTGGATTTGGCAAAGCATCACAACGCAGCGCAGCGAAAACGGCGCTCCCTTTTGATGGTATGGGCTCTTTTGCGGGGCTTGGTCTTATGAGCGGAACCCAGGTTGCCACCGAGACAGGCTGGTTCGACGTGGACAGCCTCTGCGCCGGAGAACAAGTTCTGACATTTGATAACGGATTGCAAACCATCGTCGATATCCGCCGCACCCGCTTGCTAATTGATCCAATCGAAATGCCCCAAAGCATGATGCCCGTCCTGATTCCCGCGGGCGTGATGGGCAATCTTATTGATATGCGCCTGCTCCCAGACCAAGGCGTGATGGTCGAGAGCGATGCGGCAGAGGATGCCTATGGCGATCCGTTTGCGGTTATCCCCGCCTCCGCTCTAGTCGGCTTTTCCGGCGTGGCGCGCGACAGCCAGCCTTGCGAGATCGACGTGATCACACTCTATTTCGCCAAACCCCAGGTGATCTATGCGGATGGTGGACTGCTCGCCTATTGCCCGGAGCGCCATATGGATGTGACAGCAATGCCCAGCACCAATGCGCAAACCTATACAGTATTACCCTCCCAGAGCGCAGAAAAAGTGATGCGCGCCACTTGCACTCAGCGCACACCGTGCTTTGGTGATGCCTATGGCGGTCTAAACGCCGCGTAATCCCCCGCGAAGCCCCTGGCGCTGCTCTCCTAGGCGCCGGGGGCCGAATTTAGAGGGTCGATCTATGGGTCGAGATCGACAATGATGGTGCCCGCATAGCTCCAAGGGTAACTGGACGCCAATTGCTTGGAATGGATCGGCGCTGTAAACGCCCCCCCTTGCGTCGTTCTCGTGCCATCGGAATAGACGGCATCGACCCGCGCGTGGATTGCGCCCGTCGCCAAATTCGCGGGGGCCGCGTCAACCGTGAACGCGCCGGATTTTCCACCGCCCGAGCAACTCACAGTCAAGGTGCCGGGATGGCCACGATCCTCAAAGCGCGCAGCTTGCAGGAATGACGGATAGTTAACGCGCTGAGGCGAGACGATCTTGGCCGAAAAATGCCGGCTACGCACCGTGCATGGCACGCCGCCAATCTCTTCCCGCTTGCCCTCTGCGTTCAGGTGAAACGTGCGAATAACACTACTTGCGGTGCCCAGCACACGTTCTTGCGGCAGGCTCTTGCTCACCGAGGCGGTTTTGGGCGGGCCCGACACCGCCATCGGATCTTCACATGCGGCGAGCACGCTAGCGGCCAACCCGATAAGTGCAATTTGTCTCCACATAGGATTACTCCACAACTGTTACATGCGCATTCGGCGGATATGACCAAGGCGTTGAAGAGGCTACAGCCGCGGTTACCGCAGTGGTAATGATCAATGTCGCCAAACCACCGCCGCTATTGGCGTAAACCCCGGTCGCATTTTTCTCGGACGCGGTCACAAGCGCGGTGCCATCGCCCTGCTCGGATGTGCAACGGATGGCAAGCGCTCCGGGCACGCCGCGCGATTCGAACTCTTTCTTTTGCACAAATTTCGGCAAAATAACGACCTGGGGCGTGATTGCGGTTGCGCTTAGCTCATCTGATTGAAGGGAGCATGTCGCCCCAACAACCTCAGGCCCGCGCACATCGTTCCCCTCGGGCGGGGTAAATGCACGCACAGTTAACTCGGATGTTCCCTTGGCAATACGTTCCTGAGGGACCGAACTATCTATCCGCGCCTTTACCGGCGCAGAGGTGACTTCAATAAGCGGCTCGCTACAAGCAGCCAGAGATACAAGTACAAGGCCTACGGGTATGATTTTCTTCATAGCGTGCAATATCCTCCGATTGACGCTATTTGGATACAGATCTTTCCGACGCCATTCAACGCGCCCTAGCCTGAACACCCTGAAACGTGGCGCTCATGCCACGAATACAACCAAAGCGTGGACCAAAACCGCAACCGGTTCCTGGTCCACGCCGCGATTTATGCCGCTGTTGCCTCTGGGGCGAAGCGGGTGTAGAAGCTTTCGCCGTTTTCAGCCATTTCGCGCAGCAAGGCGGGGCATTTGAAACGCTCGCCGAATTTCGCCTCAAGCTGATCACAGCGCTCGGCGGCATATTCCGCGCCCAGAATATCGAGCCAAGACAGAGGCCCGCCCGACCACGGCGCAAAGCCCCAGCCTAAGATCGCGCCCACATCACCCTCGCGAATATCCATCAAAACACCCTCTTCCAGCGCGCGCACGGCCTCTAGCACTTGGGCAAACATCAGGCGGTCCTTGATATCGGCCATCTCAAGATCATCCTTTAAAGGATAGCGCTCTTGCATCCCCTTCCAGTAATCCAGCCGCTTGCCCTTTTCGTCATAGTTGAAGAAGCCCGCATTGGCTTTGCGCCCCAAACGCCCCTCTTCCTCCATCCAAAAGATCAGATCATCCGCCGGGCTGTCGGGATATTCATTGCCCATCGCCGCCTTGGTCGCGCGCGCGATTTTGGCCCCCAGATCAATCGAGGTCTCATCCGTCAGCTGGATTGGCCCCACCGGGAAACCCAATTGCTGCGCGGCGTGATCAATCATCCAGGGTGCAACACCTTCTGTGAGCATCCGCGCGCCCTCATTCACATAAGGGATGATGCAGCGATTGGCGTAGAAGAAACGCGCATCATTGACCACAATCGGCGTCTTCTTGATCTGGCGCACATAATCCAGCGCCTTGGCCACGGCCCGATCACCTGTCTCATTGCCCTTGATGATCTCCACCAGCAGCATTTTTTCAACCGGCGAAAAGAAGTGAATGCCGATAAATTGCTCAGCCCGCTTAGAGGCTGTGGCAAGCGAGGTAATCGGCAGCGTGGAGGTGTTAGAGGCAAAAATGCAGGTCTCGGGGATAATCGCCTCAACCTTTTGGGTCATTTCCGCTTTCACGGCAGGGTCTTCGAACACCGCCTCAATGATCAGATCACAATCGGAAAGCTGGCTCAGATCCGGCGTGGCTGTGATCAGACCAAGCATTTTCTCTTTCTTTTCAGCTGTGACCTTGCCGCGCTTCATGCCTTTGTCCAGATAGGTCTCGCTATAGGCTTTGCCTTTATCAGCCGCCTCTTGATCGCGGTCGATCAGCACCACTTCGATACCTGCCTGGGCCGAGACCAGAGCGATACCCGCCCCCATCATGCCCGCGCCCAGCACACCAAGCTTTTTCACCCGTTGATCTTCCACGCCTGCAGGACGCACCGCGCCTTTCTCCAGCGCCTCTTTATTGAGGAAAAGCGAGCGGATCATAGCCGAGGACGAGGGGTTCATCAGAACAGAAGTGAAATGCCGCGCCTCGATTTTCAGCGCCGTGTCAAAGGGCACCAGCGCGCCCTCGTAAACCGCGCTCAGCAAAGCCTTGGCAGCAGGGAAAGCGCCCTTGGTTTTGCCATTCACCATGGCCGAGGCCCCAACGAAATTCATGAAACCCGCCGGATGATAGGGCGCACCGCCCGGCATTTTATAACCCTTTTGATCCCAAGGCTTTACGATATCGGCGTCTTTTGCATTCAGAACCCAAGCCTTGGCAGCGGCGAGCGGGTCTTCAACCACCTCATCCACATAAGAGCCTTTGGCCTTGTCCGGGCTCAGCAGCTTACCCTCAAGCAGCAGCGGAGCCGCCGCAATCGCGCCCAGCTTGCGAACAATGCGTGTGGTACCCCCCGCGCCGGGGAAAATGCCCACAAGGATTTCTGGCAGCCCCACCTTGGCCTTTGGGTTATTGGCGAGGAAAATCCGGTGCGTGGCCAAAGGCAGCTCCATGCCAATCCCCGCAGCAGTGCCGGGAAGTGCAGAAGCGATCGGCTTGCCGCCCTTGTTGGTTTTTGCATCCATGCCCGCGCGTTCAATCTTGCGCAACAATGCATGCATTTTCATCGTGCCCTCAAAGAGCCCCTTGGCCGGATTATCGCCCGCATCCTGTTTCATCTTGGCAAGCAGGTTCAGATCCATTCCACCCGCAAAAGAGCCCTCTTTGCCAGAGGTGATCACGATGCCTTTCACAGCCTCATCCGCGAGCGCATCGTCAATGCAATCGCTCAGTTCTTGCAGCCCCTCAAAGCTCATGACGTTCATGGTCTTACCCGGAACATCCCAGGTGATCACAGCGACGCCATCTGCGCCTTTTTCCATTGTAAAATCGGTCATTTGATATTTCTCCTCCGAGCAAACTATTGCAAATAGTCTGGAAGAATTGTGGTTTCATCGACAACCGCCTGAGACAATTGAAGATATGTGAGGTTCTTGGCGCCAGTTAGGTCGGCGCCAATGAGGATTGCTCCGTTTAAGATGGCAGCCTTAAAATCGGCACGACGCGCACTCACTCCGGTAAGGTTAGCCTTGGTCAAATCCGCACCAACCAAGCTTGCGCCATCCAGAACAGCATGTTTCAAAAAAGCGCGTTGCAACTGAAGCGGCTTGCCGTCTGTTGGCACAATTGCAGATCTTTGATAGCTCATGATCCTGTCTCGCTGTTTGCTTTTGGGATGATGATCGCGATAATTTCTTCGACATCACGGGGTATTTCATCATCATACTCCACTGAGGCCAAATATGCACTTAAAAGGTCCACCGTTGGGCGAGACAAATCAGGAAAGGCTTCTACTATTTCCCGCAAAGTGAAAATTGCCCCAAGCCGCACATGCAGTTTATCGTCTTCTAATGCAGGCACCGCCTGAGAAAACAACGTTGCCACATGCTCTCTTCTTGTTTGATACAGCCCATCTCTTTGTGCCCTTGATTGCCGGTCCGCTGCAACGGCGCGCCAAATCGCTACAGCCAAGCCGACAAATGCGGCTGCAACTAAGCCCCAATTTCGGCCCAGCTCGCTAAATTCGACAGCCGTCATTGGGCTTACACGCGTTCAATGATGGTTGCTGCGCCCATGCCCGACGCGATGCACAGGGTGGCAAGGCCGGTTTCTTTTCCCGTGCGCTCTAGCTCATCCAGCAGGGTGCCGATGATGATTGCGCCGGTTGCGCCCAGAGGGTGGCCCATGGCGATAGAGCCGCCATTCACATTCACCTTCGCCGGGTCCACGTCAAAGGCTTGTTGAAAGCGCAGAACGACCGAGGCAAAAGCTTCATTGACTTCAAACAGATCAATATCCCCGATCTGCATACCGCTATCGGCCAGGATCTTTTGCGTGGCTGGAACCGGGCCGGTCAGCATAATCGTCGGGTCCGTGCCAATCTTGCAGGTCGCTTTAATGCGCGCGCGCGGCTTGAGCCCATAAGCCTCACCAAATTCCTTATTGCCGATCAGAACAGCGGCCGAACCATCCACGATTCCCGAGGAATTGCCCGCATGGTGGATATGATTGATCTTTTCCAAATGGGGGTATTTCAGCAGCGCCACAGCGTCAAAACCGGGCATAACTTCACCCATTGCTTGAAATGAGGGGCTGAGCGATCCCAGCGCCTGCATATCGGTTCCGGGGCGCATATATTCGTCGTGATCTAGAATATCGAGCCCGTTTTGATCCTGCACAGCGACCACCGATTTGGCAAAGCGATTGTCATCCCAAGCCGCCTTGGCCCGGCGTTGTGATTCCACGGCCAGCGCATCTGCATCATCGCGGGTAAAGCCATATTCGGTTGCGATAATATCCGCTGAAATGCCTTGGGGGACGAAATAGGTCTCCATCGCGATTGAAGGATCCACCGCAATTGCCGCCCCGTCAGAGCCCATCGCCACGCGGCCCATCATCTCAACACCGCCCGCGATATAGGCTTGACCCGCACCGCCTTTGACCTGATTGGCCGCAAGGTTGACTGCCTCCATGCCCGAGGCACAAAAGCGGTTGATCGCGAGCCCCGGAATAGATTGATCCAGCTCAGAGCCCAGAACCGCCGTGCGCGCCAGGCACCCGCCCTGCTCCATCACCTGCGTGACATTGCCCCAGATCACATCCTCAACCGCATGGCCGGTTAAATTATTGCGATCTTTAAGCGCGTTCAACATAAAGCTCGAAAGCCGTGCGGCGGTGACTTCGTGCAAAGCACCATCCTTGCGCCCCTTGCCGCGCGGCGAGCGGATAGCATCGTAAATATAGGCATCGGTCATGGGGAATGTCTCCTCGTGGATTCTGTCGCTGCGCTTTACGTGCGCGTCAAGTGCTCAAGTTTCAAGTGTATCGTGGCGTCACCCGCGATCCGCAGGCGAGCCGGGCATCAAATCATAAGGCGCTTTCCACCCCTCAAGGGCGGAGACATTGCTGAGCCAACGGTCGATATTGGGCCACTCACTGCGGGAAAAGCCGAAGGGTTCCGGGTAGTAAAGATACCCCACGCAAGTGAAATCGGCATTGCTTGGCCCGTCCCCAACAATGAAATCACGCCCCTCAAGATGCGCATTCAAGATACCATAGGCACTTTTCAGCCGACCTTGGTTAAACGCGATCACCTCTGCGGGGCGTTTATCTTCTGGCAGAAAATTCATCAAAAACCGGGTGATCCCCGCCATGGAGCTGAGTTTGTGATTGTCCCATAGCACCCAACGCAGGATCTCGCGCGCCTCCTGAGGGGTCGATCCGCCGAATTTACCGGATTTTTCCGCGATATAGCTCTGGATTATGCCCGATTGCGACAGGGTCACATCCCCATCAACCAACACCGGGCATTCGCCCATCTCATTCACATTTTGACGATAGTCAGGGCTGCGGGTCTCACCAGCAAAGAAATCAACATAAACCGGCTCCCAATCCAGGCCAGAAAGCTCTAGCGCCAATGCGGCCTTATAGCTATGTCCTGACTCTCCAAAACAATAGAGTTTCATGCTCATGTCTCAGCCCCTCCCTTGGGTGATGATATGTCTTTACGCCACAGCAAAGCGATATTGTTGGCCCCTGTCCAGCACAAAGCAAATAGACAGGAAACAACTCCTTGCCAGCCCGCTTGCTTTGGGCGGCCAGTAGCGTTAATTAAACACATGTTCATTTCTGAGGGGAGAGCGCGATGGATTTTGCATTAAGCGAAGAGCAGGTGGCGATTTTTGATATGGCCTATAGCTTTGGGCAGGACGCCATCGCGCCCCATGCCCGCACGTGGGAGGCCGAGGGCACCATTCCCAAAGAGCTTTGGCCGCAGATCGGCGCGCTTGGCTTTGGCGGGCTGTATGTAAGCGAAGAAAGCGGCGGCTCGGGCCTGACGCGCCTGGATGCGACGCTGGTGTTTGAAGCGCTCTCCATGGCCTGCCCTTCGGTCGCCGCCTTTTTGTCGATCCACAATATGTGCGCGCGCATGATTGACAGCTTTGGCTCGGAGGAAATGAAAGCCCGCGTGCTGCCCAAAGCCCTGCCCATGGAGATGGTGCTGAGCTATTGTTTGACAGAGCCCGGCAGTGGCTCGGATGCGGCGGCGCTGAAAACCCGCGCAGAGCGCAGCAATGAAGGCTATCGGCTCACCGGAACTAAGGCCTTTATCTCGGGGGGCGGCTATTCGGATGCTTATGTGTGTATGGTGCGCACGGGCGAGGGCGGGCCCAAGGGCATTTCAGCCGTGCTGGTCGAGGATGGCGCGCCGGGGCTCAGCTTTGGCGCTTTAGAGGATAAAATGGGCTGGCGCTCTCAGCCCACCCGGCAGGTACAATTTGATGACTGCCCAATCCCCGCCGAAAACTTGCTGGGTGAAGAGGGCAAGGGCTTTCGCTATGCGATGATGGGGCTAGATGGCGGGCGGCTCAATGTTGCGGCTTGCTCGCTGGGCGCGGCGCAAACGGCCCTGACCAACACGCTGGCCTATATGGAGGAGCGCAAGGCCTTCGGGCAAAGCATCAACCAATTCCAAGGGCTGCAATTCCGCCTCGCCGATATGGAGATTGAGCTGCAAGCCGCCCGCACCTTCCTGCGCCAAGCGGCCTGGAAGCTGGATACAGGCGCGCCGGATGCCACGAAATTCTGCGCCATGGCCAAGAAATTTGTGACGGAGGCAGGCTCGAAGGTCGTGGATCAATGCCTGCAACTGCATGGTGGCTACGGGTATCTCGCAGATTACGGCATCGAAAAACTGGTCCGCGATTTGCGCGTGCATCAAATCCTTGAGGGCACCAATGAAATCATGCGCGTGATCGTGGCGCGTGAGATGCTGAAATCAGCCTAAGCGGAGAGCCTGCGATGAGTGACATTTCCATCCGCATCACCGGGCAAGCGGGCCGGATCACCTTGCAGCGCCCAGAGGCGCTGAATGCGATGACTTATGAGATGTGTCTTGCGATTGAGGCGGCCTTAGATGCCTGGCGCGATGATGATGACGTGAAACTTGTTGTCATGGACGCGGCAGGCGATCGGGCCTTTTGCGCGGGCGGGGATATTGCGGATCTTTATGCCGAAGGGGCCAAGGGAAATTATGCCTATGGGCAGAAATTCTGGGCTGACGAATATCGCCTGAATGCCAAGATCTTTACCTATCCCAAGCCGGTTGTGAGCTTTTTGCAAGGCTTCACCATGGGCGGCGGCGTGGGGCTGGGATGTCATGGCTCGCATCGTATTGTTGGGGAAAGCAGCCAAATCGCTATGCCCGAATGCGGTATTGGCCTTGTGCCCGATGTGGGCGGCTCGCTGATGCTGGCGCTCGCGCCGGGGCGGCTGGGGGAATATCTTGGGGCCACCGGCACGCGCATGACTGCGGGTGATGCGATCTATGCGGGCTTTGCCGATCACTTCATCCCGCAAGAGGCCTGGCCGGCGCTGATCGAAACCCTGGAGGCCAGCAGCAAGATCGACGCGCTGGAGGCTGCGGCGCAAACCCCGCCCCCCGGCACTTTACAAGAGCAGCAAGGCGAGATTGATCGGCTCTTTGCGGGCGATACACTCAGCGATATTCGCGCGGTGCTGAGCGCCGAGACCAGCGAGTTTGCCCAAAAGACGCTCAAGACCCTGGCGCGCAACTCCCCCCTCTCAGTGGCCTGCGCCATTGACATTGTGCATCGGCTGAAACGGCTGGACAGCACCTTGTCGATCTACAAAGCGCTTGAGCTGGAATATCGCTACACCTATCGCGCGCAGGAATTTGGCGACTTCCAAGAGGGCATCCGCGCGCAAATCATTGACAAAGACCGCAATCCGCGTTGGCAATATCCCGATGGGGAAGTGCCGCTAATGGAGGTGGCAAAGATGCTGCTGCCTTTGGGCGCGGCGACATTGGATTTGGGAGAGCTCACATGAAAATCGGATTTATTGGCCTTGGAAATATGGGCGCGCCCATGGCGGCAAACTTAGCGGCAGCCGGGCATGAGGTCATTGGCTTTGACGTAGCAGGAACGCAAGCGGCGGGCGTTGCATCTGTGGCGAGCGCGCAAGACGCGGTGAACGGGGCCGAGGCCGTTATCACCATGCTGCCCAATGGCGAGATACTGCGCGAAGTCGCGGCCGAAATCATCACGGCCATGCCCGCCGGGGCTGTGTTGATTGATTGCTCCACCGTCGATGTGGACTCTGCCCGCGCCGTGGCAACGCAGGCCGGCGAGGCGGGGCTCTTGGCCGTTGATGCCCCGGTTTCCGGCGGCATTGGCGGGGCGGCTGCGGGCACGCTCACCTTTATGGCAGGCGGCTCTGAGGCGGCATTTGCGATGGCTGAACCGCTCTTTGAGATCATGGGCCAAAAGGCAGTGCATTGCGGGGGCGCTGGCGCGGGTCAGGCGGCAAAGATCTGCAATAACATGATCCTAGGCGCGACCATGATCGCCACTTGCGAAGCCTTCGCACTGGCCGATAAGCTGGGGCTCGAGCGGCAAAAGATGTTCGATGTGGTCTCGACCTCCTCCGGGTATAGCTGGAGCATGAACGCCTATTGCCCCGCCCCCGGCGTCGGCCCGACCAGCCCGGCAGATAATGACTACACCCCCGGCTTTGCCGCCGAGCTGATGCTCAAAGACCTCGGGCTCAGCCAACAAGCCGCCGCATCCGTCGATGCAGACACCCCCATGGGCGCCGCCGCACTAGAGCTGTATCGCCGTTTTGTCGAAGGAGAAGACGGGCGCGGCAAAGATTTTTCCGCTATGCTGCCAAGGTTTGCAGCGCGAGGACGCTCTTGACACCGCACGCCCTCTCTAGCCCTTCCCACAGCGGCCCGACTGGCCTGAGGCCTTGAGGAGATTTTGGAAGAATAAAGTTGCCGATGACATCCATGATCCCGCGATTCGAAGAAGACGAATGAGAACTATGAGCCTATATTCTAGGTGCTCCAGGAGAACCGAGTATTGGCTTCTAGCCCCTCGCGGATAGGGAAAAAGCGCACGCATCTTGTGTATGGCAGCCCTAGGCTTTAAGAATGAAAAAGCAAAGACATGACATCAAGGTTCAAAACCACATTTTGCGTGACGGCTCCATGACATCTGAACTTCAAGAATTCCTGAAAGGCGTGCTTGCCGAAAGGAAAGCGAATGCGGTAGATCACAAACAGCCGCCATGGCAGGCCTTCCCAGAGTATGATCGGTATTCAATGGGTTGGAGAATGGGGCCAGGCGAAGACTATCGGAAAGCGTTCCGCGATTGGATACGCGGCCTGGACGAGCAAGAAGTTGACGCATTTATTTCAGCTTTTCCTGAACCAGAGGATTGGGCGGGGTTCTACGATACTATTGGAATTGACCGCTGACTTTGCCTTGGCCAGTCAATCGATAAACTACCTATTTTCAGACCGTGATGTTCAGAAACAGTCATTGCGATCCAATCTACGAGTGGAGGTTTTGTTAGCAAAGCCAGCCCCCTCATTGCCCCAGAAAACCCTTAGGCGACGCTGTCCTTAAATTGGTCCGCCCTTTAACTATGCTCCTCGGCTGCGGTTGCGGCCAGGGCTCGGTTATAGGCTTTGAGCGCATCCACATGGAACAGCACCCCGCGCAATTCGGGGGTGTTTGCTTCACCCACAAATGCGATTACGGGGATGAAATTCAAAGCCATCGTATCAAAGATCGGCAAGGCGGTTTCTAACGTGGCGCTCATCTCTATATAGATCCCGGATGTGATCAGGTCTTGGCACGCCGCCTCACTGGCACCGTGGGGCTGATCGAACCCGCGCATCACCGAAGACACCCGATAAAGCGCCAAGAGATAGGCTTGCGGACCAGCGGCTAGGTGGATGCCGCGCCGCTCTAACTGGGTGAGGAAAAAGCTGCGATCCACCAGGCGCGAGGCCAGCGCGGTGCTCATGGATACAGCGACCATTACCGCAAGGCCCGTTTGCCAATCCCCTGTCAGCTCAAAAACAATCAGCGTGGTCGAGATCGGTGCGCCCAAAACCGCCGCCGAAACTGCCCCCATACCCGCCAAAGCATAAAGCGTCGCTGCGCCAGACCATTCAGGCAATAGGCTTGTTGCGATCCATCCAAAGGCCAGCCCAACAAGCGCCCCCACCATGATCGAGGGGGAAAACACCCCGCCCCCCATGCGCCCACCAACGGTAATTGCGACAGCAACCGTTTTGAGCATAGCAAAGATAATCGCTTCATAAAGACCGATTTGCCCGGTGAGGGAGAGCGAAATCGTCTCATACCCCACACCGATGATATGGGGAAAGAACACGGCCAACACACCCAGCAACAGCCCTGCACAGGTAGGGCGCAACCAGCGCGGCGCGCGGCTTTTGAGTTGGATTTCTGTGGCCACCGTCTCGGCCCAAAAGATCGAGCGCATCAGGATCACGGCAACCACCCCAGACATGAGCCCAAGCAGCAAAAAGGCCGGAAGCTCCACATAGAACGCCACGCCCGAACTTGCTGGCAACGTGAACTCCGTCACCCCGCCATATTCAAGGCGGTTAATGACTGTGCCCGCAACTGAGGCAATAACAATGGGCGCAAAGGCATGCACCGCGAAATGGCGCAGGATAACCTCTAGAGCGAACAGGGCTCCGGCAATGGGGGCATTGAAACTAGCGGAAACAGCGGCAGCCACCGCGCAGCCCAGCAAATCGCGCCCCGTTATGCCATCAGCTGAGATGCGATTGCTGACCCAGGTTGAAATGACGCCCGCAAGATGCACCACTGGCCCCTCACGCCCCGATGAGCCACCAGAGCTGAGCGTGATGAGAGCGGCAGCAACAGAGGCCAAGCCCTCTTTGACCTCCACCCGCCCCTCATTCAATGCGGAGCCTTCGATCACATCAGCCACCGAACGGGCGCGCGCATCTGGGGTAAAATGATGCAGGATCAGCCCAACAATGAACCCGCCAGCCACGGGAATCAGAACAATCCAGTACCAGGACAGGCTTTGTGCAAAACTATGCAGCGATTGCACATCTTGCGTCCCGTAGATCCAGGCCTGCAAGAGCTCAATGCCTTTGCGAAAGGCCAAAGCCGCAAATCCCGCAGCGATGCCAATCACCAGAGCGATAAACCAAAACTGGATCTGGCTAGGGCCGCGCAACCGTATCATATCCAGCGCACCGCGAAGGCTGGCAATTGCTTGCTTAAATTGCAGGCGCAGAGAAGATTGGTTCGGCTCGGCCATCGCTTCGGCTTTTTTTCTAAGCCTACTAGCGATTAATGAACAGATCGCAAACCCTATGCGTGCATCTGGCATGATTTGGGGTATTTTTTTGGCCATACGACCGACCAGCAGAATAAGCCGGGCAAACTTGCGACTTAGCTTAGACGCGCACCAACACTTTGGTAAATTTTTTTCACCCTGCCAGCAGCAAACGGGGAAAATCTTGGTTGCGGGAGTAGGATTTGAACCTACGACCTTCAGGTTATGAGCCTGACGAGCTACCGGGCTGCTCCATCCCGCGCCAAGTTCGGTCTGACTACAGCTTGGGCTGGGCGGGCGCAAGGGCCTTCTTTAACAAAATGTAAAAAACTTGCGAATAAATAGACACGCCGCTTGCACGCTTTTGGCTTGAACCTGCGGGCAGGCTTCACTAGTAAAGCGCAAATTTTCACGGCGGCCAGTTTAGGCGGCCTCTTATCGTATGAAATGGAGCGCACATGCAGGTCACCGAGACGCTGAATGAAGGACTAAAACGCGGTTACGCGATCACTGTGACAGCGGCTGAATTGGAAGCACGCGTGCAAGACGAGCTGGTCAAGGCGCAGCCCGATGTCGAAATGAAGGGTTTTCGCAAGGGCAAAGTGCCGCTCGCGCTGCTGAAAAAGCAATTTGGTCAGCGCATGATGGGCCAAGCGATGCAAGAAAGCATTGATGAGGCGATGCAAAAGCATTTCGAGGAAAGCGGCGACCGCCCGGCGATGCAGCCTGATGTGAAAATGACCAATGAGGACTGGAAAGAGGGCGATGATATCGCTGTTGAGATGTCCTATGAGCGTCTGCCCGATATTCCTGAGCTGGATCTGGCGGCGATTTCTTTGGAAAAGCTGGTCGTGAAAGCCGATGAAGCTTCCGTGCAAGAAGCCCTGGAAAACTTGGCGGAAAGCGCACAAAGCTTTGAGGCCCGCGATGAGGGCGCGGCGGCTGAGAGCGGTGATCAGGTCGTGATGGACTTCCTGGGCAAGATCGACGGCGAAGCCTTTGAAGGCGGCGCAGCAGAAGATTACCCGCTGGTTCTGGGCTCAAACTCCTTTATTCCTGGCTTTGAGGATCAGTTGGTCGGCTCCACTGCGGGTGAAGAAAAAGACGTAACCGTCAGCTTCCCCGAAGATTACCAAGCCGAAAACCTCAAGGGCAAAGAGGCCGTGTTTAGCTGCACCATTAAAGAGGTGAAAGCCCCTGTTAAGGCTGAGATCGACGATGAGCTGGCCAAGAAATTCGGATCCGAGGATCTGGACGGGCTGAAGGCGCAAATCACCGAGCGACTGGAAGAGGAATATGCCGGGGCGGCGCGCGCGATCATGAAGCGCAGCTTGCTGGATGCGCTGGATGAGGCGGTTCAATTTGACCTGCCCCCTTCCCTGCTCGATGCCGAAGCCAAGCAAATTGCGCATCAGCTTTGGCATGAGGACAACCCCGATGTGCAGGGCCATGATCACCCCGAGATCGAGCCAACCGAAGAGCACACAAAACTAGCCGCGCGCCGCGTGCGCCTGGGGCTCTTGCTGGCCGATATGGGCCAAAAGGCAGAGATCGAAGTGACCGAAGGCGAGATGAGCCAAGCCATCTTCCAGCAAGCGCGTCAATATCCGGGCCAAGAGCGCCAATTCTTTGAGTTCGTTCAGCAAAACGAGCAAATGCTACAACAAATGCGCGCCCCTATCTTTGAAGATAAGGTGGTCGATCACGCCTTTGCTCAGACCACAGTGAGCGAAAAAGAGATCAGCAAGGATGAGCTGGAAAAGGCCGTAGAGGCGCTCGACGACGAGTAAATCTCGCGCGCGTATTTGAATTGAAAGGGCTGCTCTTGGGTGGCCCTTTTGGTGAATGGTGCAAATTTCACACTCGAAGTCCCTAAGTTCAATGACCACTTCGAGCCCAAACTCACCTAGCTACGAACAATAGAAACACTGACTTGAAATTGAGTTTGGCCACGGATGTCCGCGATGGCATGAGGCAGTCTAGTATCTATTAGCACGCTTGTATTCGAAGTAGAGATGATTTTGCATTCAAGCTCCACATCTGCGGGAAGACTTAGCCCTTGTTCGCTCACTCCGACGACCGGTAGTTTCTCATGTATTACAATGATATCGCCCGACAGGTCGGTGAATTCAAACCTGCCCCAAACCGGAAATGCATCGTCAACGATCCTGGTGAGTACGGCTTTGACGGTTGCCATTTTTTCCCCTTCGTTTTCGTGTGGAAAATTAGCCAAACATAGCGCATGTATTCGAGAAAGTAGAAGTCACGGCACTCTATGAACCCAACGGCGGCAAAGTCCCGCTTTGCCGTCACCCTTCACAGGCAGTTCCCAAAGATGTTTTCGGGAGCAACTTGCCATCATGGCTGCGGGCCTGCAACGTGTTCGGCCTCACGCTGCACCATTTGTCGCAAAGGGCTGCCCTCGGGTGCCCCTTTTTGCTGGTGGACGCGCGCGATTCTGGCCTTTGTTGATCAGGCTGTTGCTTCAAAACCCCAAAGGATTGTGTTGAGCGCATCCATAACCTTTTGCCCGTCCTCTACAGATAGTTGGGCCAAAGGTTTGCGCCGGCGCAGGTGTGTTGCATCAATGGTCAAAGGCAAATGCGCGCGCAGCTGGTATTGTTTTTTTGTGAACTTCGACATCAACAGTAAGCTCTTGGAGCGCAGGCAAAACCCCTGCGTGAAAAAGCGGCACAACGATCACCGTGTTTAAGTCCAGCAAATGTTCGGCTTGGACAACCACATAGGCGCGCAATTGATCTCACAAACGTCAGTGCAAGGCAGACACCGCCGAAATGCCTTGTCAAATAAAAAAAGCCGCCCGGATAGGGGGCGGCTTTTATGTCATATCTTGACGCTCGCTTAGTTGCCTTCGGGCGTTTCCACCAAACCGCCATCGTCGTCATCAGAGGCCGCGCCGCCGATATCGTCGAAGAGCTCTTGGATTTCGAACTCAGCCGCCGCTTCTTCTTCGGCGGCCAGTTCTTGGATGGATTTGCCAGAGGCTTGCAATTCGGCCTCTTCGCTCGAACGCGCCACGTTCAGCTTGATCACCACATCGACCTCAGGGTGCAGGGTCACATGCACATCATGCAGGCCCAGCTCTTTGATCGGACGCGGGATCACAACCTGTTTGCGGTCGACCGTAAAGCCAGCTTCGGTCGCAGCATCGGACGCATCGCGCGGCGTGACGGAGCCATAGAGATTGCCGCCATCAGAGGCCTGACGGATAATGATGAATTGCTCACCATCCAGCTTGGCGCCCATCGCCTCGGCCTCTTTGCGGGTCTCAAGGTTATGCGCCTCAAGCTGCGCCTTGCGCGTCTCAAAGTCAGCGATGTTACGCTCGGAGGCGGACAGCGCCTTGCCCTGGGGCAGCAGGTAGTTGCGCGCATAGCCTGGCTTGACGTCAACCACATCGCCCATTTGGCCCAGCTTGGCCACACGTTCCAAAAGGATCACTTGCATTGCCAGGTCTCCTTATTTCACAGCGTAGGGCAGCAGCGCCAAAAAGCGGGCACGTTTGATGGCACGGGCCAGCTCACGTTGCTTTTTCGCAGATACTGCGGTGATGCGGGACGGCACGATCTTGCCACGCTCAGAGATGTAGCGCTGTAGCAAACGTGTGTCTTTATAGTCGATCTTCGGTGCATTATCGCCGGAGAAGGGGCAGACTTTGCGACGGCGGAAAAATGGTTTTGTGGCCATGTCTTAGTCCCTCCGAGGGCGGCGCTCGCCGCGGTCACGATCATCACGCTTTTGCATTTGCACGGACGGGCCTTCGGCATGCTCGTCCACTTTGATGGTCAGCACGCGCATCACATCTTCATGCAGGCGCATCAGGCGCTCCATCTCATGCACAGCACCCGCAGGCGCATCAGAACGCATATAAGCATAGTGGCCCTTGCGGTTCTTGTTGATCTTATAGGCCATTGTTTTGACACCCCAATATTCGGTGTCGATAAACTTGCCGCCATTATCGGCGATGACCGTTCCAAAATGTTCGATGAGCCCTTCGGCCTGTGCATTTGACAGGTCCTGACGGGCGATCATCACATGCTCGTAAAGAGGCATGGGATCCGTTCCACTTCTATCAAGGCGCATTTCAAAGCAAGGGGCCTTATCCCGGCCGCGCCCCAAGCACGAGAGACTGCGCGGTTCAAACTCCTGCAGCCGGATGGTCGGGGTATACACAAGCGCCAGAGATTCTCAAGGGAGAAGTCACGCAAGTTTGATCTGTTCAGGAATGCGCAAGTGCTGTGAGATCTTGTATGGTTGAATGAATCCCCATCTCGTTTACGTCAGTCCCCATGAACGCAACCTCAATACAGGAGCCCATCTATGAAATCTCTCGCCCTTGCTGCCGCCCTTGCACTCCCGGCCTCGCTTGCCTTTGGCGCTGACAAATATGTGCTGGATGCAAGCCACAGCCAGATTGTCTTTTCTTACAACCACCTGGGCTACTCGACCACCTTTGGCATGTTCTCTGGCTTTGAGGGGGAGATCATGTTTGATCAAGAAAACCCCGCCGCCTCATCCGTGTCTGTTTCCATGCCTGCGATGTCTATGTTCACCGGCTGGGAGGATCGCGATGCGCATCTTAAATCCGATGATTTCTTTGGTGTAAAAGATGGGGATATGATTTCCTTTACCTCCACCGGGATCGAAGTCACGGGCGAGAACACAGCCCTCATCACTGGCGATTTGACCATGAATGACGTGACGAAACCCGTCACCCTGGATGCCACGCTCAACGCGACAGGCATGCATCCGATGAGGAAAAAAGACTGGGCCGGGTTTGATGCGACCACCACCGTGCTGCGCTCAGAGTTCGGGTTGGGAAAATACACGCCCTTTATTTCCGATGAGGTCTCGGTGACGATCTCGATTGAGGCGATGAAGGCGGAGTAGAACACGTTTCCTCCCCAATGGACACCCTCCCGCCCCGCTGCTCTTTTTTGAGTGGCGGGGTTATTTATGTCCGATTTGCAGATCATATTGGCCTGCTCTGAGGCCAGGTTGACTTTCTTCCTGCGTTTGCAACAATGTTCTCTCTCTCGGCACCCAACTCAGGGCAGGATATTCCGGAGCACGCGCGAACCAGTGCGACGGAACGAAACACAATCTGGCACACACAACCGAACGCAAATATGTTTCGTTAGGCGCGCGAATATTCCAAAAGGAGAAAACATGCTTGATACGTTGACCGTGGTTGGAAGCTTAATTTTGGCTTCGTTAGGCTTTCTTGTTGGCCACTTTTACGCAGAATCCGAACGCATTCTGTCTGAAAAGCGAAAACACTATTTGGAATTTCTGAGCACTCTTCCACCGCTTCAAGACACCTACAACGACTGGAGGGAGGACGACTTTTTAACCGCTCTTCGGCCTGCGATGGAGTGCGCCCCTCTCCTAATGTTTTACGCGGATAAGTCAGTTTTAGTGGCGTGGGGTGTTTTGCAGCAGCGGTATCTTAAAGCGAATGCAACTCTAACTCCCAATAGCCCAGCACTTGCCCCAGAATATACAGCGCTCGCGAGGGCGCAAAATGACCTGATTTTAGAGATGCGGCGCGATGCCTTTCGGTGGTCGGTCTTCACCTACAGTGGAAAATCTCGCGTTCCCGATAAGTTGGACCTTGATTAACCCTAGAAAACTGGGTTTCGGTACATTCCCTCGCCGGGACGCGAATGTGGATATTAGCCGTTGTATTTTTTCGAACGGAAGCAAAGTCTTGCTAAGCGGGCCAACACGATTTGCAAACGGGGCCTGATTTTTCGCAACAGCAGGCGCACAGGGCGTCATTCCGCTCCATTTCCGAGATATGTGAGCATTGCACCCCTGGCCGGGAATGCGTATCTCTTTTGCGAATGGTCAAAGACATCACGGGATTGGGAGACACATATGGGCACCGCATTGATTTTTCCGGGCCAGGGCGCTCAGGTCATTGGCATGGGCGCCGCGCTGGCTGAGGCTTATCCGAGCGCGGCTGCGGTCTTTGCTGAGGTGGATGAGGCGCTGAACGAGCCGCTCTCCAAACTGATTTGGGAAGGGCAGCAAGACGCGCTGACCCTCACACAAAATGCCCAGCCTGCGTTGATGGCCATGTCACTGGCGGTGGTCAAAGCATTGGAATCCGAGGGGTTTGACTGGTCCGATGTAACCTGCGTTGCGGGCCATTCCTTGGGCGAATATTCCGCGCTTTGTGCTGCTGGGGCTCTCTCCATCACCGATACGGCCAAGCTGCTGCGCATTCGCGGCCAAGCCATGCAAGATGCGGTGCCTGTGGGCGTGGGCGGTATGGCGGCGCTCTTGGGGCTGGATTTTGAGACAGTGCGCGGGATTGCTGAAGAGGCCGCGCAAGGCGAGGTCTGCCAAGCCGCGAATGACAATGACCCGGCGCAGGTTGTGGTTTCGGGTCATATCGCAGCGGTGGAGCGCGCGGTTGAGCTGGCCAAGGCGGCGGGCGCGCGCCGGGCGATGATGCTGCCCGTGAGCGCTCCGTTCCATTGCGCGCTTATGCAATCGGCCGCCGACGTGATGGCCGAGGCCCTGGCGAGTGCGCAGATCAACGCCCCCCGCGTGCCGGTGGTTGCCAATGTACGCGCCGAAGCGGTGAGCGATGCCGATACCATCCGCGCTCTTTTGGTCCAACAGGTCACCGGCTCCGTACGCTGGCGTGAAAGCGTAGCGTGGATGGGCGAGAATGGCGTGAGCGAAACCTGGGAGCTGGGCGCAGGCAAAGCGCTCTGTGGCATGGTGCGTCGCATCAACAAGGCCATAGCGGTCAAAAACGCAAGCACCCCGGATGAGGTAAAAGCGCTGCTGGCGTGATAGAAAAAGGACTAAACTATGTTTGATCTTACAGGAAAAGCGGCGCTGATCACCGGCGCGTCGGGCGGGATTGGCGCGGATATTGCGCGGGCGCTACATGGGGCGGGGGCCATTGTGGGGCTCTCTGGCACACGCACAGAGCCGCTCGAGGCGCTGGCCGCAGAACTGGGCGCGCGCGCGCATGTGCTGCCCTGCAACCTGAGCGATGCTGAGGCGGTGAATGCACTGCCCAAAGCAGCGGCAGAGGCCATGGGGTCGGTCGATATCCTGGTCAATAATGCAGGCATCACCCGCGATAATATCTTTATGCGCATGTCCGAAGAGGAATGGCAAAGCGTGATCGATGTGAACCTGGGCGCGACCTTCCGCTTGTCCAAAGGCGTTTTGCGCGGCATGATGAAAGCGCGTTGGGGCCGGATCATCAATATCTCCTCCGTTGTGGGCGCGACCGGAAATCCGGGCCAAGGCAATTATGCCGCCTCCAAGGCGGGTATGATCGGCATGAGCAAATCGCTTGCCTATGAGGTCGCCTCGCGCAATATCACAGTGAACGCGGTGGCCCCCGGCTTTATCGAAACCGCCATGACCGACAAGCTGAATGATGATCAAAAATCCGCAATCCTGGGGCAAATCCCCACAGGGCGCATGGGCACACCGGCGGAAATCGCCGCAGCTGTGCTCTATCTTGCCAGCCCCGAAGCCGCCTATGTCACAGGCACGACCTTGCATGTGAATGGTGGCATGGCCATGTTATAGGCGCACTTGCCATAACGCAAAACTGTGTTATAGGCGGCGCGCAAGTGAGTCTCTTTGGGAGCCAAGGGGACTTTTGCCGAATGCTCGGCACTGGTGCCCAAAGCGGCCCTTTCACCGTCTTTCTCGCAAGCCTTGCGGGGGGGCACATGCAAAGCAGGGCAACAGCTCTGAAAGATAAATAAGGACTTGAACAAGATGAGCGATATCGCAGATCGTGTGAAAAAGATCGTGGTAGATCACCTCGGTGTGGAAGAAGGCAAAGTGACAGAAGCTGCGTCCTTCATTGACGACCTGGGCGCGGACAGCCTGGACACCGTTGAGCTGGTTATGGCCTTCGAAGAAGAGTTCGGCATCGAAATTCCTGACGATGCGGCAGAAACGATCCAAACATTTGGCGATGCAGTAAAGTTCATCTCCGACGCGGCCTAATCGCGTTCAAATCTTAGGAAACGGCGTCCTTTTGCCGAAAAGGGCGCCGTTTTTCTTTGCCCGATGAGAATCGCGTGACAACTTTATCGGGAAAAGGCAAGCTTTTCTTAGAACCTATAGTGTTTCGATTTTACCTGAAAACCTGTGCTTCGGTCTGCGCTCAGCTTAGGCCAAAGACGGGGATATTTGAGACGCTCGACGAGGGCAAGATGCGCGCAATACCCACGATCAACACCTCCCATGTCACTTTGCGGGCGCTTCGGCCGCAGGATTTTGATCGATTCGCGGTGGTGTTTGCCCAAACCCTGCGCGGCCCATATCCCGGCCATCAGGTGCAATCCCTGGCTTGGTCCGCCTTTTTGCGCAATGCGGGGCAATGGCAAGTTACGGGATTTGGGCAATGGGCGATTGAGACCCATGGCAATTCTCGGCTCATGGGCGTTGTGGGCTTTGCCTCGAGCACCCAAGCCGCGATCCGAAACGTCGAGGCCAGCTGCACCCTGCATCCAGAAGCCCCCAACGAAGCCCTGGCCCAAGATGCCACTCGCGCCGCCCATGATTGGTTTGACCGCGTGATCACCGGCGCGCTGCGCTGGTGGGTCGATGAGCAAAACAGCGCCGCCGAACGGCTCGCCGAAGAAAACGGCTATAGCGCCGGTCCCATCTCAGGCCTGCTAGAGCGCCCCACCCCGCCCCGATTTGGCAATTTGATTGGAACATAGCGCCGCTACAAGTCGTGCCACTCAACCTCCATGAGACCCTGAAAATTCTTCTCCCATAGAGGGCGGATCACCTCGTTTGTGGCAATCTGCGTGGTGATCCATGTGCATTTGGGCAAATCCGGCTTTGGACCATACCAGCCGTAGAGCATGGCAAGATAGACATCACAGGGCGTGGGGCGATCGCTCAGCAAGAATTTATGCTCCGCAGTCGCCGCTTCGATGGTTTTTAGTGCCTGATCAATGCGCGTGTTTGCCGCTTCTCGCACAGCCTCTGCCGCAGGGTCAGCCATATCGGCAGGCAATGGCGCAATGAAACGCTCGGTATAGGTTTGGCGCAAAAGCGCTTCATTCACATTGACCGACAAAAACACCGACCAACGCAGCAACTGGGCCAGATCGTCAATCCACAGGACCGGCCCACGCTGAAACGCCGGCTCAGAAACCGCAAGATAGGCCAAAATCGCCGCAACCTCTGTGATCGCGCTGCCATCGTCAAGCTCCAGCACCGGAATTTGGTTCCAAGGGTTCACATTGCTGATCTTACCTTGAAGGCTTTGACCGGGCACCGAGTCCATCGGATCGTAATCAAAGTCCACCCCCGCCGCCGCCAAGCATGCCTCAACCGCAAAGCCTGCTGAACCCAGCCTGTTATGTAACCGATACACCATCTGAACGCTCCCCTTCAAACTCTGCCAGCAATAGCAATCCAGCCAAATGCGCGGCAACGACTCTTTTTGCATCCTGCGAAATTCCCGCCATACTGCGCTTAGGGAGGATCACATATGAAACTGATGATTGCAGGGCTGGCGACGGAGACGAATTCTTTTTCACCTATTCCCACCGGCACGCTCGCCTTTGAGGAAAGCATGGTGAGCCGCAGCGCTACGGCTGAGCCAGCGAACCTGTTTTCGGCCCCGCTACATGAATGGCGGCGCATGGGGCAAGAGCGTGGATGGAAGATCGCCGAGAGCCTATGCGCCTTTGCTCAGCCCGCAGGCCCCACCACGCGCAGGGCCTATGAGACCTATCGCGACGAGATCCTGAGCGACCTCAAAGAAGCCGCCCCCGATGTGTTTTTGATTTCCATGCATGGCGCAATGATCGCGGAAGGCTATGAGGATTGCGAGGGCGATTTGCTAACCCGCGCCCGCAATATCCTTGGCCCCCGCGCGGTGATTGGCCTAGAGATTGATCCCCATAGCCAAGTGAGCGAGGCCATGCTGGCGGCCGCCGATCTGATTATTTGCTATAAAGAATACCCCCATACGGACACACCGGATCGCGCCCGTGAGCTGTTTACCCTGGCCGAAGCTGCGGCCAAGGGAGAGATCACACCCGTCATGGCCGCCTATGATTGCCGCATGATCACCATGTATCACACCTCCCGCGCGCCTATGCGGGGCTTTGTTGATGAGATGCAAGCGCGCGAAGGGGCGGACGGGGTGCTCTCGCTCTCTCTGGCCCATTGTTTTCCTTGGGCGGATACGACCCATACCAGCACGCGCATGCTGGCAATTACCGATGGGGATGCCGCGCTGGCGGAGAGGCTCGCACAAGAATTTGGCGAAAAGCTCTGGGCGCTGCGTGAAGAGCTGCGCCCCGATTGGCCCTCAATCCCCGAGGCACTCGATCTGGTGGGCAGCGCGCCCGCGCATCCGCTGGTGTTGGCCGATTTTGCCGATAATGCAGGCGGGGGTGCGCCTAGCGATTCCACCTTTGTGCTCAAAGAAGTGCTCGCACGCGGAATGCAGGACGTGGCAATTGGCATTTTCTGGGATCCGATCCTGGTGCAAATGTGCCGCGATGTGGGTGTTGGCGGGCAGATACAGGCGCGACTGGGCGGCAAAGTAGGGCCAATGTCGGGCGATCCCCTTGATCTGAACGTGACCATCAAAGGGCTGCGCGAGAATATGTCCCAGCTTATGGGGGAAACCGCCATGCCGATGGGCAATGCTGTCTGGCTGGAGACAGAGGGCGTGCATCTGGTGCTGAGCGATAAACGCACCCAAGCCTTTCATCCCTGCGCCTTTACAGATCTGGGGCTGGATCTGAGCACAATGAAAGCGGTGGTCGTGAAGTCCTCGCAGCATTTCTACGCAGGCTTTGCCCCCATCGCAACTGAAGTGATCTATATCGCAGGCCCCGGCGCCATCACCCCAGACTACGCCAACATCCCCTACACGCGGCGAGATGGGGCTTATTGGCCAAAAGTGGAGGATCCGTTTGGGGAGGGCGTTTAATCTCGCGCTCCTGAAGAGGCAACGAACCTGGAACCAAGCCTAAGCAGGTATTCGCGAGGCACCCCACGAATACCTGCTTAGGAATATTTGATTTTGCAGGATTTTCACCCGAAAACCGGTGACCACTTTTCGGAAATCCTGCTTAGCGCCGTGGGGGTTTTGCACCCCCACACCCCCGCCCCGTATCAAATGAGGTATTTATTGGCCAAATGAAGGGGGCGCGCTATCCTTGGGTTTAACGGGCAAAGAGCCTTTCTGCCATGATGCCTACGCGGGTTTCGATTGCTTCGCAGGCGTCTAGGATCATGTCTTCGCGAAAGCGGCGACCGACGATTTGCACGCCAACTGGCAGCCCATCATTGTAATTGGCAGGCACATTGCCCGCGGGCAGGCCCATGAAGTTCATCGCAAAGCTGTAAAAGGATTTGAGCATGATCGTCTCGGCCCCCTCTCGCCCCTCCAGATCGCGGTTCCACGCATAGGTCGGCTCAAGCATGAAGGGTGTCAGCACCAGCGGATATTCCGCCAAAAACAGCTGCCAGTCGCGCAGATAGCTGCTGCGGCGGGCCATGGCGCGCAACAGCTCATCCCCTTCATAAGGCGGGGCAATGTCCATGCAGTGATCCCAATAGGTGTTAAACGCCTCACTGCCATAGGCGCGCATGGCGGGCAGGAGCATGGTTTTCACCTCTCCGAACAGTGTGCGCGTGCCCTCCGCGCCGATCTCGCGCGCGTTTGGCGGCTCGGCCTCGATCACATCATAGCCAGCCTCCACCAGCGCATCACGGGCGGTGAACAGGGCTTTTTCCACCGCGGGGTGCAGATCGAACTCAAAGGCATTCATGGTAAAGGCGACCTTGATGCGCCCTTCATGCGCCGGACCTTCAAAGGGCATGGGCACTTGCCAGGGGTCATGGGGATCATAGGCGATGGCGCTTTTCATCGCCAGGCGCACGTCGGACACTTGGCGCGCGATAATCCCTTGCACGGACATAAGCTGGGCCAAAAGCCCGCGCTCTTCTTTTTGCGAGGGGTTATAGGCCGGGGTGCGCCCCAGGCCCGGCTTTACCGTTGCTGCCCCGGTGGCCGTGGCCGGAAAGCGCAAAGAGCCGCCGATATCATTGCCATGGGCCAGCGCGCCCATACCGGACATCACCGCCGAGGAGGCCCCGCCAGAGGAGCCCCCGGCAGAGGCCCAATCATTCCAAGGGTTAAAGGTGCGCCCATGCAGCGGGTTATCGGTGCTGCCGCGAAACGAGAACTCTGGCGTATTGGTGCGCCCAATCACAACCGCGCCCGCCTCCTTCATATTCTTCACAAAGGGCGCATCGCCCGGCGCGATCAGATCCTTGAAAGCCGCCACTCCGTTGGGCGTTGCATGGCCGGTTTGGTCTATGTTTTCTTTGATCGTCATAGGCACGCCATGCAGCGGGCCGCGCGGGCCGGATGTGGCAAATTCTGCATCTAGCTCTGCCGCCTCGGCCAGCGCCGTATCGCTGAGATCATCCACCACCGCATTCATCTTGGGGTTCACGTCATGCATACGCGCCACAGCAGAGCGGGTGGCCTCAAGCGCGCTAACCTCTCCTGATGCGATCTTGCTGGCGAGTTCTGTCGCGCTTAATTGCCAAAGTTCATTTTGACCCATTTTAGACCTCCCTATTGGTTATACCGGTCAGCCTAGAGCAGATCTTTGCGGTAAGGAAAGAATTATTCGCGCCCTGCCCCAAAGGCAGATCGTCCAGCAACGCTCACCGCTTGGGCTTGTTTCAATCCGCTGTCTCGCCATCCTCCGGCGTCACTTGCCAGGGATCAACCGAGGAGCTCTGGGTGACAGTCATCTCTACAGCCGCCTGCCCTGCCAGAGCCGCCTCTGATTGGCGCGCAGAGATCTGATGCGCAATCGCCTTCGCGCTCATGTCCCATAGGTCTGGATTTGCCATGATTTTCTCCAAAATCTTACGAAAATGATAACAAAATTCTACCGGCCTGAGAATAGAGATCCTTCATGTTTAGTTAAGACATCTCAGCAAACGCGCCCCCCTTCATTTGGCTAAAAATACCTTGCGGGGGTGTGGGGGTGCAAAACCCCCACCTACGGATAATCAATTTAGCGCTTGCCTCTGGTCGAACAAATTTTTTGACTCTCCGTGAAAGTAGCGCAATAGTTTTCGTCATGCAGACATATCTGTTCGCATAACAGGGAGAAAATATATGAAAATTACGCCAAGCCGTAGCTTTATGAAAGGTGCGCTCGCGGCTCTTGCTATTGGGCTCAGCTCTTTGAGCGGCGCCGCAAGTGCTGAGGAAAGCGTTTTGCGCGTGGTGCCGCATTCGGGGCTCAAGATCCTCGACCCGATCTGGACCACCGCATATATCAGCCGCAACCACGGCTATATGATCTATGACACGCTGTTTGCGCTGGACACTAAAGGCCAAGTGCAGCCGCAGATGGTGGATAGCGTCACCCGCTCTGAGGATGGCAAGACCGTGACCATGACCCTGCGCGGTGGGATGACATGGCATGATGGTGCGCCGGTGACCGCCGCGGATACTGTTGCCTCGATCAACCGCTGGGCCTCCAAAGACGCTATGGGGCAAAAGATGATGACCTTCGTTGACAGCCTAGAGGCGGCTGATGACAAAACCATGGTCTTTAGCTTGAACGCGCCGACCGGGCTGATTGAGCTGGCGCTGGCCAAGCCCTCCTCTAACGTGCCCTTCATGATGCCTGCGCGCATTGCGGCGACACCGGGTAGCGAGCAGATCAGCGAATATATCGGCTCTGGTCCCTTCATGATGAACCTGGATGAGTGGGAACCAGGCGTGAAAGTGGTCTATGAGAAGTTCGACGCTTATGTGCCCCGCTCAGAGCCCACCGACGGGCTGGCTGGTGCAAAAATCGCCAAGGTTGACCGGGTGATCTGGACCCCGAACCGCGACATTCAGCAAGCCATCAATGCGCTGAATGCCGGTGAAGTGGATCTGATCGAGTCCGTGCCCCCAGATGTGCTGCCGCTGGTTGAAGAAGCGGGTGAGGCCTATACCGCGCGCCACAGCCCCTCGGGTCTGCAATATACCTTCCGCTTTAACGTGTTGCACCCACCCTTTGACGATCCAAAGGTGCGTCAGGCGCTGCTCTATGCGTTCAACCAAGAGGATTTCCTTGAGGCGACCATCGGCCATTCCGACTATTTCGAGACCTGCAAAGCGATGTTTGTCTGCGGGCTGCCGTTCGAGACAGATGCGCATATGGATGGCTTGCTTGAGTCCAACTTCGCCAAAGCCAAAGAGCTGCTGGCCGAGTCCAGCTATGACGGAACGCCCGTGGTCTTGATGCATTCCACCAATGTGCCGGTTCTGACAAACCTCGCGCCTGTCGCCAAAGAGCTGATGGAAGCGATTGGCATGAATGTGGATATGCAGTCCATGGATTGGTCTACGCTTGTGGCACGCCGCTCCAAGAAAGACGCGCCTGCAGATGGGGGCTGGAACGCCTTTGCCACCGCTTGGGATGCGGGCGATCTGTTCAACCCGCTGGCCATGGCCTTCTTGAACTCCTCCTGTGACACGGCATTGTTCGGCTGGCCTTGCGACGAGCAAATCGAGAAGCTGCGCGATGACTTTGCCCGTGCTGGTTCCTTTGATGAGCAAAAACAGATTGTCGAAGCGATCCAGGCGCGCTGGGTGGAATACCCAACCCATATCCATTTGGGCCAGTGGTACACACCAGCAGCGATCCGCAACAATGTGCAGGGCTACCTGCAAGGCGGGGTTCCTGTGTTCTGGAACATCGAAAAGAACTGATCTGATCTAAAGATCCACACCGCGGCAGAGCTCTTTTGGCGCGGTGACTTTCCATAAGTATGCACGCGCGGGGGGAGGAGCATGCTGTCTTATCTTCTGAAACGGCTTGTTGCGACCATCCCAGTGATGCTGGTGGTGGCCGTGTTTATCTTTCTGCTCTTGCGGCTCACACCGGGCGATCCGGCGGCGATGATTGCGGGCGATTATGCCACCGAGGCGCAAATCGCAGAAATCCGCGAAAACCTTGGTCTCGATCAATCCCTTCTCAGCCAATTTGGCATTTGGACGGGCAACATCTTGCAAGGCGATTTGGGCGAGAGCTATTTCTTTAAGAAAACTGTGACCGAGCTGATCGCGTCTCGGATTGAGCCGACCCTGTCGCTCTCGGTACTGACCATCCTTTTGACAGTGGCCATTGCCGTGCCCATGGGCGTGATCTCGGCCTATAAACAAGGCAGCTGGCTGGACCGCATCGTCATGGGTTTTTCCGTGATCGGCTTTTCTATTCCCGTCTTTGTGATCGCCTTCGGGCTGATCTATGTGTTCTCGCTGCAACTGGGCTGGCTCCCGGTTCAAGGCTATAAGCGCCTGGGTGACGGCGTACTCCCCTGGCTACGCCACCTGATCCTGCCCTCCCTTGCCCTAACCGTTATTTTCGTGGCCTTTATCGCGCGCATGACGCGTACCTCGGTTCTTGAAGTGCTGGGCGAAGATTATATCCGCACCGCCCGCGCCAAGGGTCAAACCGAAACTAAAGTGCTCATCCGCCACGCGCTACGCAATGCCGCTGTGCCCATTGTGACCGTGATCGGCTTTGCCTTTGCGATCCTGATCGGCGGGGTGGTGGTGACAGAAAGCGTCTTTTCTATCCCCGGCCTGGGGCTACTGACAGTGGAGGCCGTGCTCAATCGCGACTTCCCCACCATCCAAGCGGTCGTGCTGCTCTTTTCCTTTCTCTATGTGCTGATCAATCTGCTGATTGACCTCAGCTACACTATCTTGGACCCAAGGATCCGGTATTGATGACCAGCCAAGCGATTTCTCCCACGCGGCAGGTTGTTGGCCGCCTTGTGAAAAACCCCTCTGTGATGATTGGCGGGATTCTGGTGGCGCTGATCGTGATTATGGCGATCTTTGCCCCGCTGCTTGGCACGATAGATCCAAACCAAACCTCGACCTCCACCCGCCTGAAACCCCCTGGCTATGAAGGGGTGATGAAGATCTATACCGAAGAGGGGCGCGTGAAAATCCCTGTCACCTATCATATGGGCTCGGATGATTTGGGGCGCGATATTTATTCCCGCGTCGTTTATGGCGCGCGGACCTCACTGATCATTGGTCTGTCTGTCGCAGCCATCTCTATCACGCTCGGCATGACTATCGGGCTGATTGCGGGATATTTCCGCATGCTTGATGCGATTATCATGCGGGTGATGGATGGGCTTATGGCAATCCCGGCAATCTTGCTCGCCTTTGCCCTTGTCGCAGCTCTTAACGCGGGGCTTTTGAGCGTGATCATCGCGATTGTGGTGCCAGAGGTGCCACGGGTGGTGCGGCTGGTGCGCTCCATTGTGCTGTCGATCCGCGAAGAGCCCTATGTAGAGGCCGCGATCACCGCGGGCACCCGCATTCCAACCCTGCTCATGCGCCATATCCTGCCCAACACCATTGCCCCGCTGATTGTGCAAGGCACCTTTATCGTGGCCTCTGCCATCATTGTTGAGGCGATCCTAAGCTTTCTGGGCCTAGGAGTCCCGGCGGCTGAAACCCCGACCTGGGGCAATATCATCGGAAAAGCGCGGGAAAACTTCCAAGTGCATCCGCACCAAATTTTCTACCCCTCCATATTCCTCGCGATAACGGTTCTTTCGGTCAATATGCTCGGGGATGGGCTGCGCGACACGCTTGATCCACGATTTGCGAAGCGGGTGTGACCATGCGTGAGAATGTCCTAGAAGTCAAAAACCTCACCGTCGCCCTGCCCAAAGATGGCGACCGGGCCCATGCGATTGAAGATATCTCGCTCAGCGTCGCCAAGGGCGAAATCGTCTGCGTGGTCGGGGAAAGCGGGTCGGGCAAATCCGTGACCGCCTCGGCCGTGATGGGGCTCTTGCCCGCCGCGCTCAAGCCCGTTCAGGGTGAAACCTGGGTGGGCGACGAAAATACCCTGGCCAGCAGTAAATCCCGCCTGCGCGAAATGCGCGGCACCCAAATGGCGATGATCTTTCAAGAGCCCATGACCGCGCTCAACCCCGTGGCCAAGGTGGGCGATCAAATCGCGGAAATGCTGGAAATCCACACCCAGCTCAGCGCCTCCGAGCGGCGCAAGCGCGCCATTGAAATCATGGATATGGTGCATTTGCCAGACCCCGAAAAGATGGTTGATGCCTATCCGCACCAGCTTTCGGGCGGGCAGCGGCAACGTATCATGATCGCCATTGCCCTCGTGCTCGACCCTGCGCTGCTGATCGCTGATGAGCCCACCACCGCGCTGGATGTGACCACGCAAGCCCAGATCCTGACGCTGATCAAAGAGATGCAAGAGCGGCGCGGCACCGGCGTTCTCTTCATCACCCATGATTTTGGCGTGGTGGCCGAGATCGCCGATCGCATCATCGTGATGCAACATGGCCGCGTAATCGAGCATGGCACCCGCGATGAGGTGCTACTCAATCCCAAAGAGCCCTATACGCAGATGCTGATGAAATCGGTGCCCTCCATGTCCCCGCCCGAGCGTGCGCCGGTCACCGGAGAGGAGGCGATCACCACCAAATCCCTGGTCAAGCAATATGGCAGCAAGGGCTTTTTTGGCGGCGGGCGTGTGGTGCTGGCGGCTAATGATGTGAACCTGCATGTGCGCAAGGGCGAAACCTTGGGCATTGTGGGCGAGAGCGGCTCGGGCAAATCCACCGTGGCGCGCTGCATCGCGCGGCTGATTGATCCAACTTCAGGCTCGATCACCCTGCAAAACACCGAAATCGCCACCCTGCCCGAGAGCAAGCTGCGGCCCCTGCGCTCTAAGGTGCAGATCGTGTTTCAGGATCCCTACCGCTCGCTCAATCCGCGCCGCACCATCGGGCAATCGCTGATCGAGGCCCCGATGAATTTCGGCATGGACAAAGGATCCGCCCTGAGCAAAGCGCGCGAGCTTATGCAGCTTGTGGGTCTGCAAGGTGATGCGCTGGAGCGCTTCCCGCATCAGTTTTCGGGCGGGCAGCGCCAGCGCATTTGCATTGCCCGCGCGCTCATGGTGGAGCCCGAAGTGCTGATTGCTGATGAGGCCGTCTCGGCCCTGGATGTCTCTGTGCAGGCCCAAGTGCTTGAGCTGCTTGACGATATCCGCGCGCGCTACAATCTCGCCATGCTCTTTATCACCCATGATCTGCGCGTTGCGGCCCAGATCTGTGATCGCCTGATCGTGATGCAAAAAGGCGTGGTGGTCGAACAAGGCCCAACGGCCGAGGTCTACGCAAACCCCGCCCATGAGTACACCCGCCTCTTGCTGGAGGCAGCACCCGGCAAAAACGTGGAATTTGGCTCTGGCGCCATGGCGCAGATGGCCTAGAAAGGACCGCTATGAACATCCTGCCCGCAATTTCCGACAGCCAGGGCGAGCTTTTGGAGATCTTCAAAGACCTGCATGCCCATCCCGAAATCGGTTTTACCGAGACCCGCACCGCCGCCATTGTCGCTGAAAAACTGCGCGCCTGGGGCGTGGATGAGGTGCATGAGGGCCTTGGCAAAACCGGCGTCGTGGGGCTGATCAAAGGCAAGGGCGGCGGCAATCGCCGTGTGGGCCTGCGCGCCGATATGGATGCGCTGCCGATCCATGAGGAAACCGGGCTCGATTATGGCTCAACAAAGCCCGGCGTGATGCATGCTTGTGGTCATGATGGGCACACCACCATGCTGCTGGGCGCGGCCAAACATCTGGCTGAAACCCGCGATTTTGATGGCACCGTGGTGCTGATCTTCCAACCCGCCGAAGAGGGGCTTGGCGGCGCGCGCGGTATGCTCGCCGATGGGCTGTTTGAGCATTTCCCCTGCGATGAGATCTATGGCATCCACAATTTCCCCAATGGTCAGCCGGGCATGGTCGGGATTTGCAAAGGCACCGCCATGGCGGGCAGCACGTTTTTCGACATAAAGATCAAAGGCACCGGCAGCCATGCGGCCATGCCCCAGCAATCCAAAGACCCGCTGATTGTCGCCTCCGCCCTGGTCGGGCAGCTACAAACCATCGTCTCGCGCAATGTTGCCCCTTTGGAGAGCTGCGTTCTCTCGGTCACGCAGATCCATGCAGGGTCTGCCTATAATGTGGTGCCTGACACCGCAGAGCTGGCGGGCACCATCCGCTATTTCAAGGATGAGATTTGCACCCTGGCCGAAACGCGCATGCAAGAGATCTGCGATGGGTTTGCGCTGGCTCATGGGGTGGAGGTCACGCTGGAGCTGCGCAACGTGTTTAATGTGCTGGTCAATGATACCGCGCTGTCAGATGCTTATATGCAGGCCGCTGCGGATATTGTGGGGCAGGCGAAGGTCAGCGACGCCCTGCCCCCCGCCACGGGTTCTGAGGATTTTGCCGATATGCTGCAAGCCGTGCCCGGTGCCTATTGCGTGGTGGGGCATGCAGGCAGCAAAGCGCTGCATAATCCGGGCTTTGTGCTGGATACAGAGGTGCTGCCCGTTGGGGCCTCAATCTTGGCACGGGTGGCGGAGCGGCGGCTCGCGTTGTGAGAAATCTATCCAGGATAAGACCCGCCAAGCCCGACCTAGGGGGGGCGTCACAATAAATGAGCGGTTTGCACTCCATCAAGCTATTGAAATGGTGAGCGCTTTGCACAATCGCAAGAAAGCCCTCCCAGGGGGGAGGTCGGGCTTGGCGGGTCGTGCCTCCCCGCCGAGAAACGCAGCGAGCCAAGCCAAACTTCACAGATTTTGAGAGAGGCGAGTACCATGAGACTACAGGGCAAAACAGCAATCGTCACTGGCGGAGCCTCGGGCTTTGGCGCAGGCATCGTGCGAAAATTCCTAGCTGAAGGCGCGCAGGTGATGGTGGCCGATCTCAATGAAAGCGCGGCCCAAGCCATGGCGGGAGAAAACTGCATCGCGCAAAAAGTGGATGTGTCCAGCAAAGACTCTGTCGCAGCGATGATCAAAGCCGCGCAGGGTGCTTGGGGGCAGATTGACATCCTGGTCAATAACGCCGGCATCACCCACATGCCCGCCCCCCTTGAAAGCATCGAGGATGATGAGTTCGACCGCGTCTTTGCCGTGAATTGCAAATCGGTCTACCTCACCGCCCGCGCCCTGGTGCCGCTCTGGAAAGCAGGTGCGCCCGGCGTGATCCTGAATGTCGCCTCAACCGCCGGTGTGAGCCCGCGCCCAAACCTCAATTGGTATAACGCCTCCAAAGGATGGATGATCACCGCCACCCGCACCATGGCCGTAGAGCTGGCCCCCTTTGGCATCCGCGTCAATGCGCTGAACCCCGTTGCGGGGGAAACACCACTGCTCAAAAGCTTTATGGGTGAAGATACCCCGGAAATGCGGGAAAAATTCCTCTCCACCATTCCCCTGGGGCGTTTCTCCACCCCCGAAGATATGGGCAATGCCGCCTGTTATCTGTGCTCAGATGAGGCCAGCATGATCACCGGTGTCTGTCTAGAGGTAGATGGCGGGCGCTGTATCTAAAGCGCCCTTTCAATTAGGCGGCCCGCGCCTCTTCTGCGGCGGCATTACGGCGCTCGCTTTCTTCACGGGACAGTGCAACAGAGGTGCGCACACCTTTGCCGACAAATTCCATAAGCCCGCTCACAACACGCTCATTTGGATCAATACCCGCGCAGCTCAGCACTTCGCGCCCATCCCGTGAGCGCGCCCACCGGGCTATCTGCTCAGGACCATTGCCATATTTCTTGTCATCGGCGATTGCATCGTCGAGCGCAGCAAGCACGACGGCCGCAAAAAGTTTACGTGCCCGGTTGCCTTGTTCATTATTGAATGCAGTGCCATCGACGAAGTCTTTCATTATTGCGTCCCTTAGTTGTTATTGCTCTTGGCTTTTCGGCGTGAGGGTGGTTATGACCGAAAGTGAACGATTCGGATACCCTGTTTTTGCATGGCTGCCATGTGTTTACTGCATATATCAATCTGTTAAGCATACCGCGCCTAGTCTTGCACGCCAATTCTCTACAAGATATAGGGTGCCTTAATCTCTTTTTCACCCTTTTGACATGGTTCTGCCACAATGCCCAAAATCAACGGAAATGAAATCCGCCCCGGAAATGTTCTGGAACATAATGATGGTCTATGGGCCGCTGTGAAGGTCGATCACGTCAAACCCGGCAAGGGCGGCGCGTTTGCCCAGGTGGAGCTGAAAAACCTGCGCAATGGCTCCAAGCTGAATGAACGCTTTCGCTCCGCCGATAAAGTCGAACGCGTGCGCCTTGAGCAAAAAGACCAGCAGTTCCTCTATGAAAATGATGGCATGCTGGTGTTCATGGATACTGAAACCTATGAGCAAATCGAATTGCCTGCCGACCTCTTGGGCGAGCGCCGCCCATTTTTGCAGGACGGCATGACAATCGTTGTGGAATTCTATGAGGAAGAAGCGCTCAACGCGACCGTGCCGCAAAAAGTCACCTGCAAAATCGTCGAAACCGAGCCGGTGGTAAAGGGCCAAACCGCCGCAAATTCCTTTAAGCCAGCTGTGCTTGATAACGGCGTAAAAGTCATGGTCCCGCCCTTTGTCGGCCAAGACGAAAATATCGTGGTAAACACCGAAACCATGGAATATTCCGAGCGGGCGTGACTTGCGCGCCCGGAAACATCTGCCCTGGTATGTTTCAGAATTAGCACAACATCCGCCTGCCGGGAATTGTTTTTAAGTGTCTCTTGGGTTAATATTTGCTAAGAGACACTGGTTCTCTGGCCGAGGAGCCACATGTTTAGTTTCAGATGGCAAAGACCCGTTTTGAAATAGCCTTTGAAGGCGATCCCTTCGACGATGGTGAGATTGATGTTCGCGATCTCGCTCCGACGCTGCTTGCATTCGGCAATGTTGTTCAGGCGGCCAATAAGGCACTCAACGGCGATCGAGCAGAGGCCCGCCTCAAAGTCGCCGCAACAGACAAAGGGTCTTTTGTCGCCGCTCTCTCAATGGATGTAAGCTGGCTCACGGACATGCTGGACGTCGTGAGCGCAAACCCTCAGCGCGTTGTCGCAGCGGATCAAATAATGGACCTATTGATCAAAGGGGGAAGCATAGCAGGTGGCGGAGTAATCAGTCTATTTGCTGCGATCAAATTCTTGAAGGGCAAACGCCCTGAGAAAGTTGAGGCCAAAGGGAACGGAACAACCGAAATAACAGTGAACCAAACGGTTTTTGTCGTTGATGATCGCACGGTTACTCTGTTGCAGGACCTGCCCACGCGTGAGGCCCTTGAGGATCTTGGCACGAAAGCTGCGCGCGTAGAGGGTCTTGATAACCTGCGGATAGGCACCGACTCTGAAAAAGTGCAGGCCCTTCGCCTGGCCCGCGCCGACCTCCCTTCTTTGAAAGTTCCGCCGGAACCGGATGAGCCGGATATCGAAACCACCCACAGGGATGCTTGGCTTAAGATCGTTTCAGTTCATTTCCGTGATGGTTACAAGTGGCGGTTCTCTGACGGTGGGGAACGTCCATTTACAGTAGAAATGGAAGATGTAGCGTTTCAAAACAAAGTGCAGGAAGGTCTTGTCGCCCTCAACGCGAATGACGCAATGCGATGCCGCCTGCGCGAAGAGCAATCTCTATCTGCTTCCAGCCTGCTCAAAACTGTTTATGTAGAAGAGGTTTTGGAACACCACCCCGGTGCACGCCAGTTGAAATTGCTGTAACCCATCGTAGCATAGGCAATTGCCCTCAAAGCCAGACCTTTACCGAACGCTCTCCTCGCCGAATCTTAACCCTTTATTAGCTATTGTGCCCCCGCAGCGTCCCTTCGCGCGTGATACGCCTGGGGCATATAGAATGCTGCGGATAGCCCCTTGTAGCTTAAGCCTGCGTTTTTTTGTGCAGGTACATTACCCAGCGGCTATGGGCAATTGCATCATCTTTGCGGCCATTTCATCCAGATCCTCAAAGCTCACATCACAGGCCGCGTTCTGGGACATGCCGTGATTGGCCTCATTCTTCATCGCGCCCGCCAGCGCCTCGGCCGTGACCCCTTGGCAAACGCTTGGCAGTTCAGGGGCGATATCGCAAGCACGCATCAGATTTGCCAGCGTTTCGGGCAGCGCCTCGGCCCGTGCCGGACCGCCCAGAGCCTCGCTCGCCCGCGCGTAATTCTCCGCGCCCTCGGGCCGAGCCACCAGCACAGGCAAGCTCACCTCAAGCCCCAGACCGGTCGCAAGCCCGTGATGAATGCGCGCCAAAGACCCCAGCGCATGGCTGATATTATGGCCCATATGCGTGTTGCAATTATGCAGCGCGAGCCCCGCCACGGTGCTGCCCCAAAGCACCTGACCGCGCGCCTCCAAATCTGCTCCATCCGCCACAGCGCGCGGCAGGGCCTGTGACAAAAGCCGCAGCGCCTCCAGCCCAAAGAGCAAGCCAGCGGGGTTCGTGCTGCGCGCCGTTGAGGCCTCCAGCGCATGGGCCACCGCATCAATTCCGGTCCAGGCGGTGATATGGGCAGGCAAGCTGAGGGTGAGCTCAGGATCCAGGATCGCGCTGGCAAACATCAACTCTTCGCCCCAATACCAGTTCTTAGCCCCTGTCGGCGTTGACACAATCGCGGTGCGCGTGACCTCAGAGCCGGTTCCGGCGGTGGTCGGGATAGCGATTGCGGGTAAACCATTTGCGGGCAAAGCTTGCGCGCTGAGCGCATAGCTCTGTGCCGGTTGCCCCCCCGGAGCAATCGCCGCCACCAGCTTGCCTGCATCCATCGCCGCGCCCCCGCCAATGGCCACAATAGCGCGTGCACCCATTTCTCGCGCCCGCGCGCACAGCGTATCAACCAGCGTCTCCTTGGGCTCGCCAGCAATCTCAGCAGCAATCTGGTGATCAATACCGCCCAGTATTTCTGAGAGCCGCTCCGTCACGCCAAGCTCGACAAGGATCGCATCGGCAACAATCAAAACCGGCCCGCCGCCCTGCTCTTGCACAAGGCGCGCCAACGCATCCAAACGCCCGGCCCCAAACGTTAGCGGCGGCACGCGGCCGGTTTCAAAACTCTGCATCTCGCACTCCCTGGTTAATCGCTCATAGGTTTCATCAACTCGACCTCAGCCCCGCCGCGCACAGCCGTATAAAAGCAATTGCGCCGCATCGTATGACACGCTGCACCAACCTGATGAACAATCAGTAAAAGACAGTCGCGATCACAATCAAAGCGCAGCTCTTTCAGCGTCTGGATATGGCCCGAGCTATCCCCCTTACGCCAAAAGCTTTGACGCGAGCGCGACCAATAGACCACCCGGCCCGTATCGAGCGTTTCGCGGATTGAGGCCGCGTTCATCCAAGCCATCATCAGAACTTCGCCGCTTTGCTCATCTTGGGCGATCGCCGGGATCAGGCCCCGCGCGTCAAATTTTAGGCTCTCAATATCAAATGCTGTCATCTTAGGTCTCACTGGGGCAGCTTTGCCCGGAAGGTTAAAAGAGAAAGAGGCCGGATTGCAGCCTGCAACCGACCTCTGATGTCGTAAAACACGCCCCCCTTCATTTGGCTAAAATACCTTGGGGAGAGTTTGAGAGGGGCAACGCCCCTTTCAATCCCGGCTAGCCTGCGTTCAGACAAGTCGCCAAGGTTTGGGACAGGCTGCGAATAAGCTGGGGGTAAAGCTCGGGCCCAAGCTCCAAAGAGGCGCCCAGCGGGTCCATCACGCCCGTATTGGCCGCAGTTCCATCCAGCACGGTTGCCACCAGACCGGGGTTATATTGCGGCTCTGAGAGAACGCATTGCACGCCTTCATTTTTGAGCCGGGCCTGAATTTCAGCGATCCGTGCCGGGCTTGGGTCAGAGGCATCGCCAATGGAAATCGCACCAGAGGCCGGGAAGTCGAAATCACTTTCGAAATACTGATAGGCGTCATGGAACACGATAAGGCTGCCCCCCCGCGCGGGTTCAAGCATGGTCATCATCTCTTGAGACAGCGCCTCCATCTCTGCGCGTGCCTCGGCAGCATTGGCGAAATAGGCCCCGGCATTCTCTGGGTCCGCCTTGGAAAGCTCGGCGGCAATCACGTTCAGCCAAACACGTGCATTTTGCACCGAGAGCCAGCCATGGGGATCATGCGCGCTGTGATCATCATGGTCGTCATGCTTATGCTCGGCGTGATCTTCATGGCCATGCTCGCCGTGATCCTCGTGGCCCTCATCCTCTCCATGCCCATGCTTTTCGAACAGAGCATTTTCACGGAAATCCAGCAGCTTTACCCCATCCGCCTCAAGTAGCTCTGTCACAGAGGCCCCTGCGGCCAAGGTCTCAATCGCATCATGCAGCTGCGGGGTCAGGCCCTCGCTCACCCAGAACACCAGATCCGCATTTTGCAGAGCCGCCGCCGAAGAGGGGCGCATGGAAAACCCGTGGGGCGAATCCCCTTTGGGCACGATCAGATCTGGGCTGCCGACGCCCTGCATCACCCGCGCAACCAGCGAATGCACCGGCGCGATATCCGTTGCAACCTTGGGCGCGTCGGCCAAAGCAACCGTGCCAAGCAGAGACGCTATGAGCGAAAGAGAGAGGAGCTTTCTAGACATTTTGCCATCCATGTGATTATATAACATTACAGCCCCACTAGCGGATGATTCCACCGATGACAAGCAGCGCTTCTTGTTCGACTACAGCCACCGGCTTCGCGCCCCATGATCATGCGGGTTGCGTGCAAACCGGGCTTGAGATCGCCCAGGCGCGCTGCGCCCAAGAGGGGCTGCGTCTCACACCAGTGCGGCGCAAAGTGCTTGAGGTGTTGCTGCAAGAGCATCGCGCCTTGGGGGCCTATGCGATCCTGGATCTGCTGCGCGCCGCCGGGTTTGCCTCTCAGCCCCCCGTGGCCTATCGCGCGCTTGAGTTTCTGACCTCCAACGGCTTTGCCCATAAGATCGAGCGCCTGAACGCCTTTGTCGCCTGCGCCCATCCCAGCCAAGAGCACGCGCCGACCTTTATGATCTGCCGGATCTGCGAAACTGTAGCCGAAGCACCTGCGGTCCTTGAAAAAACCGCGCTTGAAGAGATTGCAGACACAGCCGGATTTCGCATAGAGAAGGCCATTATCGAGGCCGAGGGGATCTGCCCGACCTGCGCGGGATGAGACTATATGAACCATCAAAACGACCACCGCAGCGAGCCCCCTGCAAAACGATACTCGCAAATTTCTTGTCCGGCGCAAAGCGCTGGACGCGCCCGAGCCTCCCGGGGGGCTATCAGATTCACACATTTTGATTGCCTCTCGGGATCATGCTTTTTTCGAGGGCAGCGCCGTGTTTGAGGGTTTGGAACTCTGTCCATCCGCGCAGGATGACAATGGGGCCAGGCTTGCCGTAGTAGCCGGTCCAGCCGCCCAGCCTTGCGCAGACCCATGTGGCGAAGGCGAGGCTTCCTGGCGGATGCGGGTTCTTCTGCCTTGCTGTTGCGCCCTCGAGATCGCGGCTGGTGGCTTCGAGCAGTGGCAGGTCCTGCGGATCGAAGGCGTCCGTCATCGGGCGCAGGGCCGGTCCGCCGCGTTCGCCGGTCATTTGCATGACGACGCAAGCGGCGATGAAACAGGCCAGCACGAGGCGGTTGCGGGGCTCTTCATCTCGGATCCGCAGGCTTTCAATATCGAAGCCCTTGCGTTTCATTGTGCGGAAGACGTCTTCGATTTTCCAACGTTTGGCGTAGCGGGCGGCGATATCGAGCGCGTCTGCCACGGTGTCGACTGGCAATGTGGTCAACAACCTCCAGTGCAGCGGTTTTTCCCCCTCCGGCGGGGTTTCCTCGCACAGATCGACATAGGTCATGTGTACCGGATTGGGGCAGGTTTTGCGGTTTTCGCGCGGTGGCCGCAGCTCGAGCCGAGCGAAGCGCACCGAAAGCTGGGCTTGGCGCGCCGCGCGACCGGGCCGAGCGGGCAAGTCGAGCGCCGCATAGCCCAGACGCGGGCCAGAGGCGATCTGCTCCGCCAGCTTGCCGCCGCCCACGAGCACGCGGTCATGCATGGCGCGCACCAGCAGATCTATATGGGCCGGACGGTGAGCGAAGAGTTCGAACATGTCGGCCTCTCGGTCGGCAACCACCGTGACCCGTGCCGCGCCCGCCATCTGCCCGGCCTTTTGCGTCGCGTGCAGCCAGCGCACGCTCTGGCGGTCCGCGAATTCCCGACTGTGGCGGCTCGCCTTGCCGCCCGTCGTCCGTTCCAAGAACTGCGCATCCAGCGCGCCCAGAACCGCCCCACTGCCCGCATCCACCGCGATCATCGCGTGCAAATAACTGCCACCTCCCCCACAGGATTGCGTCACCGTGGTGTCCTGGATCGCCAGAATGTCGCGGCCTTTACAGGCGCCTTGAGCGCGTTCGAAAGCCGTAGCGCTCATCTCATCCAGCGTCACGGCCGGGTTTCGCAGGAACCGCGTGAAGCGGATCTCACCAGCGCGATCCCCGCCCAGACGCCGCACCCGAACCCCGCGCCCACCATGCGACACAAGCCGCGCCAACAAATCGGCCCCCCTTTTTCCAGCCGCCGATCCCCGAAACCGCCTAAGCTCAAACCCATGACACCCTCCATTTTCCGAAAGGGAATCAGAGCCATTCACCAATTGCAACATAGATGTGTGAACTTCATAGCCCCCCGGGAGGGCGCATTGCAGTGTCTGCTAAGAACGGCCAAGTATCAGTATTTTGCAGTATCTCAATTCGCGGTGATTACGGAGCGCCCACCCAGGCTCGGGCGCGTCCAGCTTGGGCGAGATCTGTCCAAGTTGCGTTTTGCGGAGATTTTCGCAATGCAGTCCCGAGTGCGCAGTGGGAATAATCAGAACATCCCATGCCCTTAATCGACGCCCAAAACCTCAAGCTCGCCTATGGGGCGAACACGGTGCTGCGGGATGTCTCGCTGTCCGTTGAGGCCGGTGAGATCGTCACGATTGTGGGGCCCAATGGCTCTGGCAAGACCAGTCTTTTGCGCGCGATCATCGGCGCTGTGCGCCCCATTGAGGGGAGCGTGACCCGTCGCCCCGGCCTGAAAATCGGCTATGTGCCGCAAAAGCTCGCCATTGACCCGACCCTGCCTTTGACCGTTGCACGTTTCTTGCGATTGACCGACCCGGTCTCCCCGGCCCAAAGCGCTGCGGCCCTAGAGGCGGCGGGCCTGCCAGATCTGCGCGCGCGGCAAATGTCGCAGCTCTCGGGTGGGCAGTTTCAGCGCGTGCTCCTGGCGCGGGCTCTGATTGGCACGCCCGATATTTTGTTGCTCGATGAGGCGACCCAGGGGCTCGATCAGCCCGGCTCAGCCAGCTTTTATCGCCAAATCGAGACCGTGCGACGCGAAACCGGCTGCGCGGTGCTGATGATCAGCCATGATCTGCATGTGGTCATGGCCGCCTCGGACCGGGTGATTTGCCTGAATGGCCATGTCTGCTGCCAAGGCAGCCCGGCCGTTGTCGCCTCCGCCCCCGAATACCGGGCGCTCTTTGGCTCTGGCACAGGCGGCGCGCTGGCACTTTATCAACATGACCATGATCACGACCATGAGGCCGGGAAATGCTAGATGATTTCATGACGCGCGCAACGCTCGCCGGGATTGGCGTTGCCTTTGCCGCCGCGCCTTTGGGCTGTTTCGTGGTGTGGCGGCGCATGGCCTATTTTGGCGATGCCACGGCCCATGCGGCCATCCTGGGCGTTGCGCTCTCGCTCGCCTTTGAAATCTCGATCTTTCCCGGCGCGCTTATTGTCGCTTTGCTCATGGCCCTGACCGTGACCCAGCTGGCCGGGCGCGGCTATGCGATGGATACGCTGCTTGGAGTGCTCGCCCATTCTGCCCTGGCCTTTGGCCTTGTGGCAGTCTCGTTCTTGCAAGGCATCCGCCTGGATCTGAGCGCCTATCTCTTCGGAGACCTTCTGGCCGTCTCCCGCATGGATCTGCTGGTGATCTGGGGCGGGGCGGCGCTGGTGGTGGCCCTGATCGCTTGGAGATGGGCACCGCTCTTGACCTCAACGCTGAACCAAGACCTGGCCTATGCCAGCGGTTTCAACCCGCGCCGCGAAGAGCTGGTCCTGACCCTCTCCCTCGCCATCACCGTGGCGGTGGCGATCAAAGTGGTGGGGGTGCTGCTCATCGCGGCGCTGCTCATCATCCCCGCCGCCGCCGCCCGCCTCACCGCAAGCACACCAGAAAGAATGGCCCTGATCGCCGCGACCTTGGGCGCAGCCTCCGCCGTGATCGGCCTGCAAAGCGCCTATATCCTAGACACCCCCGCAGGCCCCTCAATCGTGTGCACCGCCGCCCTAATCTTTGCAGCGCTGAACATCGCCCACTGGGCCCGGCAAGCCCTCACGAGCAATCGTTAAGACATCGAGGCCGATCCCTCGAAAAAGCTGAACGTGTCGAGATATTTTTGATGGGCCTTTTTGGGGATAGCTCTAATAAAAAGTGGTTGCAAATCGTGACTGTGAAACTGGTCATTCATAACTTCATCAAGCCTCAAAGCAACATTGTTGCGGGTCGTAAATTTGTGCGCGCCTCCCCTGACAAGCAACTTCCACCTTTGAAATCCCAAAGATAAAGGCCAATCAAATTCAGGGTTGCGATACTGCACCAAGTTCGGTGTCGCCCCAAAATACGCCTCAAGCTCCTCCTCACTTATCATCGCATTCAAGAACTTGGGATAAAGGTCCGGGCGCACGATTTTTGCGATAATCAGATCATTCACCACTCCGATCCAACCAACAGGGGCGCTCTCCAGTTCCGTGTGATTAGCCAATGCAACCGAAGACAGGATTTTCCCCACATCCCGTAGAGATACGGAATTGGCCCGCGAAACAATGCGAACCTGCTCACGCAACTGCACGGCGATATGCTTAGGGGCCTCCATCTCCCTGATCAAATAATCAAGATATGTCAAAAGCACCTGCTCACCCGCAATCTCAGCGGGCAGCTCTAAGCTGATATTGATGAACTTCTTAAGATAGTTCGCCGCGTCGATCTTTTCGCCATAGCGCGCACGTACACTGTTTTCCAGCGCCTCCAAATTCACGCCCAGCACAAAATGCAGATGCGGCACGGAAAAGAAGTGCTTGATCACTTCCAGCAGCTCCAGCGCATAATCAGGGCGGCAACGATCCAGCTCATCAATCACTATAACCAATGAGGCCCCGCTCGCATCCTCATCAGACGGCTTTGCCAGCTCAGTCAATTGCGTGCGAAGCTCCTCCATCGCCTTTTGCCGCGTCTGCTCCGCGCTCCAAAACCCATCAACCGCCTTTGTCACCTCCACCCCTGTCGCTTCCGCAATAACATCAACAGCATCGCCAGCTACTTGCTTCACCCAATGCTCCATCACGCTGAGCCCTACACGCGCAACTGGCTTCACTACTTTGAGTGCCGTTTCTTTCACACTCATTATTTGCTCACCCTTAGATTTGGGCAACCGCTCCGCAAGCGCAGAAATCAAGGCAGGCAGGGGATCATTCGCATAATCATGGGCAAAGGCATCAAAATAGACAGCCGTTCCACCCTGATGCGCGCCCACCCAGCGTTTCAGAAAATAGGATTTCCCCGTCCCCCATGCCCCGTGCAGCGCAATGACAACAGGATCATCAATCCGATTCACCAGTTCAGACAGCGCATCCCCAACCTTCTTTCTGCCCAAAATATCCTGCTTATCAAAGCCTTTCTCATAGAGAATAATGTCGGGGTCCGGTGGTAAAAACTTCATACGATCCTCTCAAATGCGGCCCCTATAGCAGATAAATACACCCCACGGTAGCCAGTCCGGTGTGCATAGCCCAAACCAAGCACATTCTCGCCCCCTGTCCCCAAAGAATGGCGTGCCGCGCAGCGGCTCAATTTAGTAAAAACCCGGCTAGGAGATTTCGATGATTTCGGCTTCGGTGACGATGTAATCGAGGGGCTGGTCGGTGGGCTCCATGGGGAGCGTTTCGGCCTCTTGGGCGGAAAACGCAAAGCCGATCGCCAGGGTCGCGCGGCGGGCGCGTAGGCGCTCTAGGGTGCGGTCATAAAACCCGCCGCCATAGCCCAGGCGCTCCCCGGCCCGTGTGAAACCCACAAGCGGCACAATCAGGATTTCTGGATCGAAAAAATCATCGACCTGAGGCACCTGCGCGCCAAAGGGCCCCTCGCGCAATGGCCCATCCGGGCTCCAGCGGGAAAATTCAAGCGGGCGCCCTGCCCCTTGGATCACCGGCACGCCCACATCGCCATAGGCTGCGGCCTCAGCCATTACCGGCAGGGGCGAGATTTCTGTGCGGATCGGCATATATCCGGCCAGCGCCACCCCGCGATATCCCGCTAGAACCTCCGCCAGTTTTGCCGCCTGATCCTCGCGCGCGCCCGCAAAGGCCGCTTTACGGCGGGCAAAGGCCGCTTTGCGCGCGGCGGCTTTCAATTCAGTCAAATCGCTCATAACAGCACCATCGCAGCCAATCCCAAAAAGGCGAAGAAGCCCACAACATCTGTCACAGTTGTCACAAAAGCGCCAGAGGCCAGGGCCGGGTCGATCTTAAGCCTCTCCAGCAGCACGGGGATCACAGTGCCCGCCAGCCCCGCGACCACCATATTCACCACCATGGCCGCTGCAATCACATATCCCAAAGCAGGCGAGCCGAACCAAATCAGCCCCACAACGCCCATCACAATGGCAAAGAGCAACCCATTGATCAAACCCACCAGCACTTCACGCCGGATCACCCGCCACATATTCGCGCCGGTCAGATCCTTGGTGGCAATGGCGCGCACCGCGACCGTCAGAGATTGCGTGCCCGCATTGCCGCCCATAGAGGCCACAATCGGCATCAGCACCGCCAGCGCCACCACCTGCGCAATGGCGGCGTCAAACTGCGCGATCACCAAGCTCGCCAGGATCGACGTCACAAGGTTCACCGCAAGCCAGGGAAAGCGCCGCTTGGTCGTCTCTAGCACCCGGTCCGAAAGCGAGCTTTCCTCCTGCACCCCGGCTAGGCGCAGAATGTCTTCCTCGGCCTCTTCATCAAGCACGCCCATCGCATCATCAATGGTGATCACCCCGATCAGCCGCCCCTCTTCATCGACCACGGGCGCAGAGATCAGGTGATATTGGTTAAAGGCATAGGCCACATCCGCATCGGCTTGCGTGGCGGGGATGGTTTGGAACATGTCCTCTTTGATATCCACCAGCCGCACATCGCGGCGCGAGCGCATCACCTTGCCAAGCGTAACATTGCCAACAGGGTGCAGGCGCGGATTGACCAGGGTGACATGGTAAAACTGTTCGGGCAATTCCTCTTCGGGCAGAGAGCGCATATGGTCAATCGCCTCGCCCACCGTCCAATGCTCGGGCGCCATGACCAGCTCGCGCTGCATGAGACGACCGGCGGAATATTCGGGATAGGCAAGGGCCTGCTCAACCGCGACCCGGTCGGCATCTTCCAGCCCCTCTAGGATCGCCTCTTGTTGCGCCTCGCCCAGATCCTCGACCAGATCCACCACATCATCGCTATCGAGCTCGCGCACCGCGCCGATCAGCACGTCGGGTTGCAGGACCGAGACCACCTCTTCGCGGATCGTATCGGTCAGCTCAGAGAGGATATCCCCATCAAAATCCTGCCCGTACAGCCGCAACAGGCGCGCACGGTCAAAGGCGTTGATCTGCTCCAAAAGGTCGGCGATATCAGCGGCATGCAGTGGAGCCATGAGCGCAAGGAGCTGGTCGCGCTCCTCAATATCCACCGCATAAAGAATGGCCGAAATGGTGCGCTTATCCAGCGCGTAGACATCCTCGCCCACCAGCTCCGCCTCACTCATACCGCCCTCCATGCCCGCTATGACCCTCTCTTAGGACGGGTGGGCGATGGGGGCAACACGCTCTGTCGAGCCAGACATGACGGGGCTGAGCGCAAACCTGTGGCCTGCTCTGTCATTCCAAACACAGCGCAAACGCCGGATTTCTGCACCGTGGGGGTTTTGCACCCTAGCGCCCCCGCAAGGTATTTTTAGCCAAATGAAGGGGGCGCGGGGCGGGGATATGCTCGTTAAGCTATAGGGAATATCTCATCGGAGACTTTTCCAGCACCCAGCAACTTCGCCCTTTCCGCGCGCTTAAACACAGACTATCTCTAACCTTATGACCCAAGCCACCATCCTGACCGGGCGTATCTTAGAGTTTTGCGCCAATCCCTTCGACACCCCCTTTGAAGAGGCTGTGCGCTGGCATGAGGCTTTGCGCATTGAGGGTGGGCGCATTGCGGCTGTGGGGGGGCTGGACGGGGTGGCGCGGCCGGGCGCGCAGCGGGTTGATTATGGGGACAAGGTCATCATGGCCGGGTTCGTCGATGCCCATGTGCATTACCCGCAAACGGCGATGATTGCGAGCTGGGGTAAACGGCTGATTGATTGGCTCAATACCTATACCTTCCCCGAAGAGATGCGCTTTGCTGATCCGGCTTATGCCAATGAGATTGCCAATCGCTACCTGGATCTGGCCCTGTCTCACGGCACCACGAGCCTGGCGAGTTTTTGCACCATTCACCCTGGCAGCGTTGATGCGCTTTTCACCGCCGCCGCCGCGCGGAATATGGCCGTTGTGGCGGGCAAAACTTGTATGGATCGCAATGCACCGGACGGGCTGCGCGATTGCGCTCAAAGCGCCTATGATGAGAGCAAAGCCCTTATTGCGCGCTGGCATGGCACGGGGCGGGCGGTTTATGCGATCACCCCGCGCTTTTCCCCGACCTCTAGCCCTGAGCAGCTTAGCGCCCTTGGTGCGCTTTGGGCCGAGACCCCCACCTGCCTGATGCAAACCCATCTGAGCGAGCAGGTCGAGGAAATCGCTTGGGTGCGCCAGCTTTACCCTGAGACGCGCGATTATTTGGACAGCTATGCTCAGCACGGGCTTTTGGGGGCGCGCGGGATTTATGGCCATGCGATCCATTTGGAGCCGCGCGAGATTGATCAGCTTTCAGAGGTAGGGGCGAGCATTGCCCATTGCCCAACCTCCAACATGTTCATTGGCTCGGGGCTGTGTGATGTGACGGGGCTGAACGGGCGCGCCATTCCGGTGGGGCTGGCAACAGATACCGGGGGCGGGTCGAGCTTTTCCATGCTGCGCACAATGGCGGCAGCTTATGAGGTCGGCCAACTGCGCGGCAGTCCGCTGCATCCGAGCCAATTGCTCTATCTTGCCACCCAAGGTTCGGCCCGCGCGCTGCATCTACAGGATGAAATCGGCAATATCGCGCCCGGCCTGATGGCGGATCTTGTGGTGCTGGATCTGGCCTCTACCCCTGCCATCGCTCAGCGCAGCGAGCAGGCCAATGAGATCTGGGAGGCTATTTTCCCAACCATCATGATGGGCGATGACCGCGCGATTGCCGATGTCTGGGTGGCGGGCGAAAAGCAAGGCAAAATGGGGCTTTTGTAAAACGATACCCGCAAATGTCCTGTCCGGTGCGCAGCGCTGGACGCGCCCGACCCTCCCCCCGGGCTATGAAGTTCACACATCTATGTTGCAATTGGTGAATGGCTCTGATTCCCTTTCGGAAAATGGAGGGTGTCATGGGTTTGAGCTTAGGCGGTTTCGGGGATCGGCGGCTGGAAAAAGGGGGGCCGATTTGTTGGCGCGGCTTGTGTCGCATGGTGGGCGCGGGGTTCGGGTGCGGCGTCTGGGCGGCGTCTGGGCGGGGATCGCGCTGGTGAGATCCGCTTCACGCGGTTCCTGCGCAACCCGGCCGTGACGCTGGATGAGATGACCGCGACGGCATTCGAACGCGCTCAAGGCGCCTGTAAAGGCCGCGACATTCTGGCGATCTAAGCAGGATTTCCCAAAAGTGGACACCGGTTTTGGGGTAAAAATCCTGCAAAATCAAAGAACACTAAGCAGGTATTTGTGGGGGGAGCCTCGAATACCTGCTTGGGACACCACGGTGACGCAATCCTGTGGGGGAGGTGGCAGTTATTTGCACGCGATGATCGCGGTGGATGCGGGCAGTGGGGCGGTTCTGGGCGCGCTGGATGCGCAGTTCTTGGAACGGACGACGGGCGGCAAGGCGAGCCGCCACAGTCGGGAATTCGCGGACCGCCAGAGCGTGCGCTGGCTGCACGCGACGCAAAAGGCCGGGCAGATGGCGGGCGCGGCACGGGTCACGGTGGTTGCCGACCGAGAGGCCGACATGTTCGAACTCTTCGCTCACCGTCCGGCCCATATAGATCTGCTGGTGCGCGCCATGCATGACCGCGTGCTCGTGGGCGGCGGCAAGCTGGCGGAGCAGATCGCCTCTGGCCCGCGTCTGGGCTATGCGGCGCTCGACTTGCCCGCTCGGCCCGGTCGCGCGGCGCGCCAAGCCCAGCTTTCGGTGCGCTTCGCTCGGCTCGAGCTGCGGCCACCGCGCGAAAACCGCAAAACCTGCCCCAATCCGGTACACATGACCTATGTCGATCTGTGCGAGGAAACCCCGCCGGAGGGGGAAAAACCGCTGCACTGGAGGTTGTTGACCACATTGCCAGTCGACACCGTGGCAGACGCGCTCGATATCGCCGCCCGCTACGCCAAACGTTGGAAAATCGAAGACGTCTTCCGCACAATGAAACGCAAGGGCTTCGATATTGAAAGCCTGCGGATCCGAGATGAAGAGCCCCGCAACCGCCTCGTGCTGGCCTGTTTCATCGCCGCTTGCGTCGTCATGCAAATGACCGGCGAACGCGGCGGACCGGCCCTGCGCCCGATGACGGACGCCTTCGATCCGCAGGACCTGCCACTGCTCGAAGCCACCAGCCGCGATCTCGAGGGCGCAACAGCAAGGCAGAAGAACCCGCATCCGCCAGGAAGCCTCGCCTTCGCCACATGGGTCTGCGCAAGGCTGGGCGGCTGGAACTGGGCGGCTGGACGGGCTACTACGGCAAGCCTGGCCCCATTGTCATCCTGCGCGGATGGACAGAGTTCCAAACCCTCAAACACGGCGCTGCCCTCGAAAAAAGCATGATCCCGAGAGGCAATCAAAATGTGTGAATCTGATAGCCCCCCGGGAGGGCGCATTGCGGTGCTTGCAAAAAGTGCCTAGCTAAGGGTGTGTTGCGATGCCTCAGTCTTCGGCAAGAGCGGAGCGCCCACCCAGGCTCGGGCGCGTCCAGCTTCACGAAACCCAGCTCTGTTTTCGTTTTGCCTACCGGGATACTCGGCGCGAATTACCCGCAGCCCGGCCGTGCAAGCACCAGAACCCAATAGCCGCCCTCAGCCTGCGCCAGTCCAAATTCGCGCATGTCGCGGTGATACATGTTCTTTGCATGGGGTCTTGAACGATGCCACATCTGCAAAGCTGGGCCCAGATCCTGCGGCCCCTGTGCGACATTCTCGGCAATCCGGCACCAATCATAGCCTGCGGCGCGCACGCGCTCCCCGGCGGAGGAGCCGTTCTTGCCACTATGGGAAAGCACCCGACGCTGCGCGATCTCTTGTGCGTGGCTGCGCGCCACTTCTTCAAGCTGCAGAGAATAGCTGAGCGGTGCCCTGCCCTGCTCTGCGCGCATCTCATTGAGCAGGGCCAAAGCCTGTGGATCGGGAAGGGCCGGAAAAGCGCACAGGCATAAAAGGCAGGCGAGAGTTTTCCTCATCCCCTATTCCTGAAGCGAGCTAACTAAGCGCTGCGCCTCATGGGCAAGATGCGCGCTCTGCACGGTGACCAAACGCCCGTCTTCAACGATCTGTTTGCCATGCACCAGCAAATGCTTGACCCGCGTTGGTCCGGCCAAAAGCAGCGCCGCCGGATCCCAGCTGCCTGCGCTCTCAATGCCGGACACATCCCAAATCGCCAAATCTGCGCATTTGCCTACCGCGATCTGACCTGTATCAGAGCGCCCCAGCACCTGAGCCCCGCCGCGCGTGGCGATATAAAGCGCCTCCATCGCGCTCATGGCATCTGCGCCATTGGCCACCCGTTGCAGCAACATGGATTGGCGCGCCTCAGCGATGAGATTGCCCACATCATTGGAGGCAGAGCCATCCACCCCAAGCCCCACCGGAACGCCCGCATCCCGCATCGCGCGCACAGGCGCTATGCCAGAGCCCAGGCGGCAATTGGAGCAAGGGCAATGGGCCACGCCGGTTTGGGTGCGCGCAAACAGGTTGATCTCTTGCCCATCAAGTTTGACGCAATGAGCATGCCAGACATCATCGCCGGTCCAGCCCAGATCTTGCGCATATTGCCCAGGGCGGCAGCCGAATTTTTCCAAGGAATAGGCCACATCCTCGTCATTTTCGGCCAGATGAGTATGCAGGCGCACACCTTTGTCACGCGCCAGGATAGCCGCATCGCGCATCAACTCACGGCTCACAGAAAAAGGCGAACAGGGGGCGAGCCCCACTTGGGTCATCGCGCCGGGCTTTGCATCATGAAAGGCATCAACCACGCGGATACAATCGTCTAAAATATCCCGCTCTCGCTCAACCAAGCTGTCAGGGGGCAACCCTCCATCGCTTTCGCCAATGCTCATCGCGCCGCGCGTGGCGTGAAAGCGCAGACCCAGCTCTGATGCCGCATGGATCGTATCATCTAAGCTCGTGCCATTGGGAAAGAGATAGAGGTGGTCAGAGCTCATGGTGCAGCCCGAGAGCGCCAGCTCTGCCAGTCCAAGCTGGGTAGAGAGAAACATATGCTCCGGCGTGTAGCGCGCCCAGATCGGGTAGAGCGTTTTGAGCCAGCCAAAGAGCAGCGCATCCTGCCCGCCCGGCACCGCGCGCGTGAGGCTTTGATAGAGGTGATGATGGGTGTTCACCAGCCCTGGTGTGATCACGCAGCCCGCAGCGCTTAGGGTGGGAACGTCCGTCGGCATCTCGCCCCCGACCTGCGCAATCCAACCATCTTTGATGAGAATATCCGCCCCGCTGAGCACGCGGCGATGATCATCCATGGTCAGGATCGTTTGAGCCCCGGTGATGCGCAGCTGGCTCATGGCACATCCTTGAGGATATTCAGCGCATGTGCATGGATCTCAGGATTGGCTGCGGCAAGCGCACGCCCCCCGTCATGAGCAGGACGCCCTTGCCAATCGGTCACGATGCCGCCTGCGGCCTCGATCAGCGCGATGGGGGCCTGAATGTCATAGGCCTGCAAGCCCGCCTCGATCACCAGATCAATTTGCCCCGCCGCCAACAGCGCATAAGCATAACAATCACAGCCATAACGCACCAGCTTGACCTGCTCGGCAACGGCTTTGAAACCATCGCGCTCCGCTTCGCTGCCCAGTTCCGGGAAGGTGGTGAACAGGATCGCCTCTGAAAGTTCCTGGTTTTGCTTGCTGCGCAGATCGCGCCTGCCCAAAGGCCCGGTCATGAACGCCTGCCCCGCGCTGCCAACAAAACGCTCCCCAATATAGGGCTGGTCGATCATGCCAAAAATCGGGCCCGTCCCATCGGACACCGCAATCAACACCCCCCAAGTGGGCGTGCCAGAGATAAACCCGCGCGTGCCATCAATCGGATCGAGCACCCAAGTCAGACCAGAGCTGCCAGGCTGCGCGCCGAACTCTTCGCCCAAAATCGCATCATCAGGGCGCTCTTTGTCCAGCACCGCGCGCATGGCATGCTCAGCGGCTCGGTCCGCGATTGTGACAGGGTCAAACCCGCCCGCGTCTTTGTTATCTGCCCTCAGGCTGTCTTGACGAAAATGCGGCAGAATGGCCGCGCGGGCTGCATCAGCAAGGGCATGTGCAACCCTCAAAAGGTCTTTGTGTAAATCTTGCATAGGCAAGAAGTGCCAAGTTTACGCTGCGCTGGCAAGCCGCTTTCTTACGCAGCCCCACTTGGCACTTGGGCAAGAGACGCCCTATGCCGCGTCACTAAGCACACGCGCCAGATCGAACAAGCGGCGGCGTTGGTTTTCCGGGATCGCATAATAAGAACGCACAAGCTCTACAGCCTCTCGGTCCTCTGCAAACGCCGCCGGGATGGCAAGCGCATCATCGGTTTCAGAACTCACAGATGAACCCAGTCCCTCAAAAAAATAAGGCGCTTTCACATCCATCGCCTCACCAATATCCCAAAGCCGGGACGCGCTAACACGGTTCGCCCCCGTTTCATATTTCTGAATCTGCTGAAATTTGATCCCAACAGCTTCCGCAAGCTGCTGTTGAGTCATACCTGTGATCCAACGTCTTTGACGAATTCGTTTTCCAACATGAACATCGACGTGGTGCGGCATCTTTACTTCCCCCAATTTCTTCGTGGTCCCAAGGGCACTTATCCTCGGAATCAACCGGTCGATTCTTAGGGCCTCGACCATGGTTGCAGTTCAAAGATACGCGCAACTATTACACGAAATCAAGCAGATTTGTTGCCGGTTAGCGCCAATATTTCGCCGATAGATGACACAAGGCAAATCCGGGACTGACGCCATACAGCGACACGCTGACAGTCACAGATACAAAAATACTTGTAGCTCAGCAGCTTATTACCAAATAGTTAACAGCAAATGCCAGCATTAACAGGAGAGAAATGCGATGCGCGCCTATCATATTGCCGCCGATGGAGAGCCGCCAAAACTCACAGAACTGCCTATTCCGGCCCCAAAGGAAGGCGAAATTGGCCTTAAAATTAAAGCCTGTGGGCTAAATTTTGCCGATCTGCTGATGATGAAGGGCACCTATCAGGACACGCCCCCCGCACCTTTCACCCTAGGGTTGGAAGTTTCCGGCGTGATTGATTCTGTTGGGGCCGGGGTGTCTCACCTGCATCCACAGCAACGTGTGGTTGTATTTGGCGGAAAAGGCGGGCTGGCCGAGCATGGTGTATTCCCCGCAGCGCAGGCGCTCCCCATCCCAGACGATATGACGCATGAGCATGCAGCAGCCTTTCTGGTGACCTATGGCACCTCACATGTGGCGCTGGATTATCGCGCGGGTTTGAAAGAGGGCGAGACGCTCGTGGTGCTTGGCGCAGCTGGCGGCGTCGGCCTCACAGCGGTCGAGATTGGCAAGCTGATGGGCGCAAATGTCATCGCCGTGGCGCGCGGCGCCGACAAGCTCGCCGTTGCCAAAGCCGCTGGTGCGGATCACCTGATTGATGCCGATATTCCCGACCTGCGCGGCGCGCTCAAAGAGCTGGGCGGGGTGGATGTTGTTTATGACCCAGTTGGCGGCGATCTGTTCAAAGCCGCCTTTCGCGCCTGCAAACCCGAGGCCCGCATCCTTGCCATCGGTTTCGCCTCAGGCGATGTGCCCCAAGTACCCGCCAACCACCTTTTGGTGAAGAATATTGACCTGATGGGCTTTTATTGGGGGGCCTATCTGCATTTCAAACCAGAGGTGATTACGGGCTCCATCGCGCAGCTGCTCAGCTGGTATGAGCAGGGAAAAATCACCCCGCATGTGAGCAACACCTTCCCCCTAGAGCAGGTCGAAGAGGGGCTAGAGATGCTGCGGGCGCGCAAATCCACGGGCAAGATCGTGATCACCCCTTAGGAATGGGCACCTTGAACAGATCTCGCCAAAGTTGGACGCCCCCCGGCCGGATGCTTGGCGATATCGAAAGAATATAATCCATATCAAAGACTTGCAGATCCGAAAGCTCCTCACCCGCGCCCCCTTCATTTGGCTAAAAATACCTTACGGGGGTGTGGGGGTGCAAAACCCCCACGGGTGCAAGGGTGGTTTCCAGGTGCCACCGCACGCTCCCCTCACCAGATCTTAACCCTTTGCCCCTAAAACCCACCCCACGAAGCTTCTAAGACGCGCGCTGTCAATGTGGCTGGAGCATGGGCATGTGGAGCCTGGCTAAGTTCTCTTTCGTCACGATGGCGCGGATAGGAAATGATGAGCAAACGCTGTTTCTCCGCTATTGACACGCGGTGATCATCGAAGTCTGACGGGCCCGTTCCCTGTCCGAACTCACTTTTCCCCTATATTGATGTGCAACTCCGGTGGAATGGCTCCATGCGGGGCGTTTTGTGCTGCCCGATTGGCAGTGCTCAGAGACATTCCCCCTCAATTTTTCCGCGTGATCGGTAGCTGCGTCGAAACAGATCCCTGAGGGCCAATTGCGCTGGGGCCTCGCCCTGTTGCGAATAAAGCACAATGCGGGTCTGGCCCAGATCGGGCAATGCGCCCTTATGGTCGATGATTTCGGTATGGGGCGGCAAACTGCCCTCCACAAAGGCGGTCACCCCAAGATCCGCATTCACCACCGCATCCACCACATTATCATGCTCTGACTGATGCACCATGGCCCAAGAAATCCCCGAACGCCCCACACGGCGCAGCACATCGGCACGCCATATACAATTGGCGCAAAATGCGATGGGCAAGGGCGATTGTTTCCACGCACTCCCCCCTATTGCGCCAATCCAGCGCAGCGGCAGCTGCACCAGAACCTCGCCGTCGGGGCCCGGCTCCTCTTCGGTGGTGAGCACCATATCCGCCTCGCCGCGCGCAAACATCTCGCGCAAACGCTGCGTATGCGATGAGGTGACATGCACCTTCATACGCGGGAAACACTGGGAAAACTGCCGCAAAACGGCGGGCAGATAGGGCTGAATAATGTCATGAGGCAGGCCCACTGTGACCTCGCCCTCAAATTCCTGAGCCGTGAGCCGCGCCACCGCTTTGTCGTTCAGATCCAAGATCCGACGCGCATACTCCAACAGCTGCTCGCCCGCCGCAGTCAGCGCAATGCTGCGCCCCGAGCGATCCAAAAGCTCAATATCCAGCATCTCCTCAAGCCGCTTAAGCTGCATGGACACCGCCGATTGGGTCAAATGCAACACACCGGCCGCGCGCGTGACACCGCCATGATCGGCCACCGCCGCAAATGAGCGCAAGGTCGTGACATCCAAATTCCGCATTCATCGCCTCCCGTGATGTGTAAGATCAAAAACATTCGTTTTCAAAATGCCCCAGCCTTTGAGATACATCAAGAAGAATGATTCATCTGGTTAATAGTATCACTAAGTCGAAAGGAAATCCCGATGGCACTGCTCAATCTTATCTCCACGCGGGCCGCAGGCTTCAAATCTGCCCCGAGTTTTCGCAAGCGGCTTACCGCGCGCCTCCAGATCATGCGTGAACGCGCCGCTTTGCGCGATCTGAGCGACGAGCAGCTGCAAGATCTTGGCCTCAGCCGCTTTGAAGCCGAAAAAGAGGCCAACCGCCCCTTTTGGGATGCGCCTGACACATGGCGGCGCTAGGCCCAATAGGTCGGGATTTACGTTAAACACGGTCAAAATTTGGCTCTATTTCGGGCCAAACCCTCTTGAATTTAATACCTCTCTCCCCGATATTCAGAGCTAGATGCGAGGGGGGGAGAGCCCTTCGCGAAATCTATCAACGTGGAGATCCTTTATGGCTCAGCCAAATACATTCCAAACGGCGACGGGCGCGCGCCAGGCGGCAATCGACGAAGGTTTGCGCGCCCATATGAACAAAGTCTATGGCACGATGTCCGTGGGCATGGTGATCACAGCTTTGGCCGCTTGGGCGATTGCTGGTCTTGCGACAACCAATGACCCTGCCATGGCAGCGGCTGAATTGACGAATGGCAAAATGCTCACAAGCCTGGGCACCGCGATCTATGGCGGCCCGCTGCGCTGGGTGATCATGCTGGCACCTTTGGCCTTTGTGTTCTTTGGCTGGGGCGCATTGCTGCGCCGGGGCTCGGCGGCAACGGTTCAAACCGGGTTCTATGCCTTTGCAGCCTTTATGGGCCTGTCCATTAGCTCGATTTTCATTGTGTATACCGCCATCTCAATCGCGCAAGTGTTCTTGATCACAGCGATCTCATTCGCGGCGCTCTCAATGTGGGGCTACACAACTAAGAAAGATATCTCCGGCTGGGGCTCTTTCCTGATCATGGGCTTGGTCGGTGGTCTCATTGCATCAATCGTCAATATGCTGTTCTTCCAAGATTTCGGCATGGCCTACGCGATCAATTTGATCATGCTGCTTGTATTCGCAGGTCTCACGGCCTGGGAAACGCAAACGGTTAAGAATGAATATGTGGCCCATGCGGCACATGGCGATCAAGAGTGGCTGGACAAGTCGGCGATCAATGGCGCGTTCGGCCTCTATCTGAGCTTCCTGAATATGTTCATGATCCTGATGTCACTGCTCGGCCAGCAAGAATAACGCGAGCGACAGCGCTGAAACAGATTGGCCGATCCTTAACTGGGTCGGCCTTTTTTGTGTGAAGGGGTGCGAAATCAGAGCCCCAGCGTGAGCCAATGCATAGCGATCTCGCAATTATCTTGTCCGGTGCGCAGCGCAGGACGCGCCCGACCCTCCCCCCCGGGAGGACGCATTGCGGTGTCTGCTAAAAGTGCTGAGGTATCAATATTTTGCGGTATCTCAACCTGTGGCAAGTGCGGAGCGCCCACCCAGGCTCGGGCGCGTCCTGCTTGAGAGGCATCCCAACAAATAGCACTTTGCAGAGGTCTTCTCCAAAACACACAAAAAAGGCCGCAGCTTTGCAGCGCGGCCTCTCGAAAATCAACGGTAAGCTAAGCTTACTTGATTTTGCCTTCTTTATATTCCACATGCTTGCGCGCAACGGGATCATATTTCTTGATGGACATTTTTTCCGTCATCGTGCGCGCGTTCTTTTTGGTCACATAGAAATGCCCGGTGCCTGCGGTGGAGTTCAGGCGGATTTTGATGGTTGTTGGCTTCGCCATGTCAGCTCTCCTGCGTCGCGCACCGACTCGGGCGCGGGGTAAATTCGTTTGAGCCTTGCCTTTTAGTGAAACGGGGCGCTCTGTCAACCGGAATTCAAAAGCCCAGTAAGTGATGGCGCAAATATCTTGTGCGGTGGTGCGCCGCGCTGCCTTTAGAGAAAGCTGGAATTTCAGCAACGTGGGGGTTTTGCCCCCCACACCCCCGCCCCGTATCAAAGGAAGTATTTATTGGCCAAATGAAGGGGGCGGCAAGTAGGAGAGATGCGCGGAAAGCCTATAAGCCGGATTCTGTCTCCCCTTTGAAAGGGGCGGCGACCATTCATCTTGGCCCAATGTTACCAAGGGGCCTCTAGCTGCCAACCCGAACCTGACTTGAGGCGAAAACAGCCCTGCCCGCGTGGGGCGCGTCGGTTCCTATTCGGCATTGCTCCCGGTGGGGCTTGCCATGCCCGGCCTGTTGCCAGCCCGGCGGTGAGCTCTTACCTCACCGTTTCACCCTGACCACCGTGACAAGTGGCGGTTTGATTTCTGTGGCGCTTTCCGTCGGCAAGGAGACCCTGCCGCCCGGGCGTTACCCGGCACCGTTGTTTTCTGGAGTCCAGACTTTCCTCGAAGAGTTTCCCCTCCGCGGCCGCCCAGCTTTCCGCGCCCACTCCCTTTAGCCTTTGGCGGGGGGCGGGGTCAACGCGGCAAAGTCATCTGGCGTGAGGCCCCCGCATGCCCAAGGGCGATAGCGCAGCCGCACGGCCGCAAGCAGGGTTTGCGCGTCCACCTCAGCGGTATAGCCCTTGCGCGCGGCGAGCTGGCAAAAATGCTGCATGTTGGCCTCGCTCACAGGGTTATCTGACCGCTTACCCGCGAGCCCTTGCCGCTCTAGTCGCAGCCAGTCGAATTTCGGGCCAGGATCGCATTTGCGCCCAGGGGCCATGTCAGAGTGGCCGATCACGCCCTCGGGGGCGATCTTATGACGTTGCATGATCTGCGGCATCAGCTGCTCAAGGGCGCGCATCAATGGCTCTGAGAAAGGCGCGATGCCGTCATTATCGAGCTCAATGCCAATGGAGTGAGAGTTCACATCCGTGCAGCCCCGCCAGCTGCCCGCCCCCGCATGCCAGGCGCGCATCTCTTCTGGCACAAGCTGGGTGATCTGCCCATAACGGGAAATCACGTAATGGGCTGAGACCTCAGCGCTTGGATCACAAAGCCGTTCAATCGCCGCCTCAGCAGAGGCCATCGCGGTATAATGCAGCACGATAAGAGAGGGGCGCGCCCCACCCCGCCTTGGCCCGCAATTGGGCGAGAGAGGCGCAGGGTCAGTCAGCGGCGCGCCTCAGCGGGATGATACCTGCATTGCGTTGTGAGGCATCTCTGGCCGCGCGAAACGGTGTTGGGCTCCAGGCACAGGCAAAGCCATCGCCATCGGGATCAAGGCCCAGCTTGTCTTTCTCCGGCCCGCCATTTTGCAAGAACACCAGCTGCGCCTCATCCGCCGAGGCATAGGCCGCACAGGGGCGTTCAGGCAATTTCTGCCAGCGGAACCTTTTGCGCATATAGATCGACACGCCCGGCAGGTTCTTTGTGCTCAGCGCGTAAGTCACCACATTAAGCCCCCCATCAGCGGGGCGCTCTGGCAGGCCGGTGGGGGCGACGACCTTATATTGCGCGCGATTCTGTTGGATCAAAGCTTGGTCGCGCTGGCGGGACCGCTGCGCTGAGACGGCCTCGAAATCCTGCTCGTTTGAGATCCCTGGCCCCGTACTAGGCCCCGTTAGGATCACCGGCGCGGCATTGCTTGGGCTGGCCTCAACCGGCACTTGACCTGAATTACGCTCGGTCGGGGTGAGCAACTCTCCTGTGCCGCCAACGGGCCGTAAAGGCGTGACAACCGAGGGCGAGGTAGAGGTCAGCCTTGTGCTCTGTCTCGTGCTATTTTGATCAGGCACGCTCGCACATGCCCCGCAAAGCCCCAAGACACCAATCACAGACCACACGCGCATCGTCACACCTTTTGATAGAACCATTAAACCGTGCGTTACCACCATTTTTCCGGCTTGGCTACAAATCCTGCGCGGCTTTCTAGCGCATAGGCAAGGTTCAGCAAATCGCCCTCTTCCCAGGGGCGACCAATCAGCTGTAGCCCCAGCGGCAGGCCAGAGGGGTCCAGCCCCGCAGGCACAGAGATCCCAGGCAGGCCCGCAAGGTTCACGGTCACGGTAAAGACGTCATTGAGATACATCTGCACCGGATCGGCATCGGCCATCTCTCCCAGGCCAAAAGCGGCGGAAGGGGTAGCCGGGGTCAGGATCGCATCCACGCCGTTTGCAAAGGCATCGTCAAAATCCTTTTTGATCAGTGCCCGCACCCGGCGTGCCCGGTTGTAATAAGCGTCATAAAACCCGGCGCTGAGCACATAAGTCCCAATCATCACCCGGCGCTGCACCTCATCGCCAAAGCCTTGCGCGCGGGTCTTTTCGTACATCTCCGTGATGCCATCCCCTGCCGCCAGCTCGGCGCGATGCCCGAAGCGCACCCCATCATAGCGCGCCAGATTGGATGAGGCCTCAGCGGGCGCAATCACATAATAGGCAGGCAGCGCATATTTGGTGTGCGGCAAAGAGATATCTTTGATCACCGCGCCTGCATCTTGCATCATCTCGCGCCCCTTGGCCCAAAGATCTTCGATCTCTTGCGGCATGCCATCCATGCGGTACTCGGCGGGGATACCAATCACCTTGCCTTTGATATCGCCGGTCAGCGCCGCTTCAAAATCGGGCACGGGTAGATCGGCAGAGGTGCTGTCTTTGGGATCATGGCCACACATAGCGCTCAGCATCATGGCACTGTCGCGCACCGTTTTGGTCATGGGGCCCGCCTGATCCAGCGAGGAGGCAAAGGCCACAATCCCCCAGCGCGAGCAGCGCCCATAAGTCGGCTTAATGCCCACAATCCCGGTAAAGGCCGCAGGCTGGCGGATGGAGCCACCCGTATCTGTTCCCGTCGCCGCCAAGCAAAGATCTGCCGCCACCGCAGAGGCCGACCCGCCCGAAGAACCCCCAGGCGTGAGGTTGCGCGCGTCTACTTTCCAAGGATTGACCACATCGCCATAAACCGAGGTCTCATTGGACGAGCCCATGGCGAACTCATCCATATTCAGCTTGCCCAGCATCACCGTGCCCGCATCCGCAAGGTTCTGGCTGACGGTGGATTCATATTCCGGCTTAAAGCCTTCAAGGATCTTACTGGCCGCTTGCGAGGCCACGCCCTTGGTGCAAAACAGATCTTTAATGCCGATGGGCAATCCGTTCAAAGCTGGCGCGCCGTCCCCCCGCCGCGCATCTGCCGCCTTAGCCGCCTCTAGCGCCAAGTCAGGCGTGTTATGCACAAAGGCGTTCAGGGTGCTTGAGGCCTCGATTTCCGCAAGGCACGCCTCAGTGATTTCAACAGAGCTGGTCTCGCCCGCCCTAATCGCATCGCGCGCCGCCGCCAAGGTTAGTTTATTTAGGTCAGACATTATTCCACCACCTTTGGCACCGCAAAAAATCCTTCGCGCTGATCAGGCGCATTGGCCAGAACCGCCCGCTGCTGATCGCCATCGGTGACAACATCCTCGCGCCGTTTCAGACGCTGCGGCGTGACCGAAGTCATCGGCTCCACCCCCGTCACATCCACCTCATTGAGCTGCTCAATAAAGCCCAAGATATCAGAAAATTCCTGAGCCAAAGCGGGCAGCCGGTCTTCCTCGACCTTGATGCGCGCCAGCTTTGCCACTTTGGCGGCAACTTGCGTATCTATCGACATATGCAGTCCTGTCTGTTGAGCATTTGCCCCCTCCTAGCGCCAGCGCGCGAGCTTGCCAAGAGTGAGAACCAGCGTTCCCCTGAAAAGCGGTTGTCGAGGATGGTCTGCCGCATTGTAACTGCTCAACATATTAGATGGGCCGCCACCACTGTTAAGGATTTCCTAACACAAACCCCGCATGGTTACTAATGACGTGGCGATCAGCCTACTTGAACTCTGCGGATAAAGCTCACATCTTGTGAATTACCAATAGGGGGACAACGTGTCAAAAGTAGTGTATCCAGTCCTGTCAATAGCGGATGAAGTATTAAAGTCCGCGAAGCGGTTGAACCGTTCGCTGACACCCATGCAGCTTATGAAAATCGTTTACATCGCGCATGGCTGGTCTCTCGCGATACTGCAGCGCGATATCTTTTCAGATCGGATCGAGGCATGGAGATATGGGCCCGTGATCCCAACCCTCTATCAAGCGACCAAGCAGTATGGCAGATCTGAGATCCCAGTTGATTTGATCGACGAAAACAATGCAAGCGCTGTTGACCCTCAAACACAAGAGTTCCTGCAAGACGTTGTAAGTAAGTACAGCCATTTGACGGGCATTCAGCTTTCAAACTTAACGCACCTCCCCGGCACACCTTGGCATCAAGTCTACGAACCTAACGTAATGGGGAAAGAAATTCCTGATAGCCTAATTCGCAGCCATTATGTTGAAAAGCTAAATGAATACAGACAACTCAGTCCCGCCGCCACCCAATAACCTGCCAGCTTGGCTGGGGGATTCGGAAGCTAGAGCAGAAGAAAAGAACTGGGACAAAGAAGGCAAGCTGCGCGGTCAAGAAGAGCGCAACCAACTATTGTGGCTGAAAGCTTATGGCTGGATTGTAATTATTTTCTTGCTTTTCTTCGCGCTTCTTTTCTTGGGGTCACTATGCGCATGGGCTGCACATTATTTGCTACCGCCGAGCTATCATTGGCTTACGGATATTCAACTCTCCAAGATTCAGTCAGTCCTGTTTAGCGGGAGTATCGGGGGTGTCGTTTCATTGATCGCGCAAAGGCAACTGTCAAAATAGCTTCTTTTTCTGGCTATTTTTCGAAGCATGATAAAGCTTTCCTAACGCTTCTCCCCAACATCACTCCCCATCCGGGTCCGCCTGCCCCAGCCCCAGAAACAGCCGTTTCAGCGGCAATATCCAGATGATGCCAAGCGCGATATAGATGAGCAGCTCAATCCAGAAAGCGGGACGATCCAAGAGCGCCACCAGGCTCACTGCCACCACGATATAGATTGGCAAGACGAATATGAGCAGTGCTAGCGCCCATCTTTTGCGGGCTTTGTAACTGAGCTTCATGCCGCCCCCTTAATCTGCAAACGGGTCGCGTACCAGGATGGTATCCTCGCGCTCCGGTGAGGTGGAGAGGAGCGCAACCGGGCAGTCAATCAACTCTTCAATGCGGCGCACATATTTCACCGCATTTCCGGGCAGATCCGCCCAAGAGCGCGCCCCTTCGGTGCTGTCAGACCAGCCGGGCATCTCTTCATAGATCGGCTTGCAGCGCGCTTGTTGATCGGCGGGCGTGGGCAAATAGTCCAGCCTTGTGCCATCCAGTTCATAGCCCACACAGATCTTAAGCGTCTCAAACCCATCGAGCACATCAAGCTTGGTCAGGGAAATCCCTGTGACGCCAGAGGTCGCGCAAGTCTGGCGCACCAGCGCTGCATCAAACCAGCCACAGCGCCGCTTGCGCCCGGTGGTGGTGCCGAACTCATGGCCACGCTCGCCCAGGCGCTGACCGTCATCATCGTCCAGCTCGGTCGGAAACGGCCCCTCGCCCACACGGGTGGTGTAAGCCTTCACAATCCCAAGGACGTAATTGATCGAGCCCGGCCCAACCCCAACGCCGGTGGCCGCTTGGCCTGCGATCACATTGGACGAGGTCACGAAAGGGTAAGTGCCAAAATCAATGTCAAGCAAAGCGCCCTGCGCCCCCTCAAACAAGATCCGCTGCCCCTTGCTCTTGCGCTCATTGAGAACCTTCCACACCGGCGCAGCATAGGGCAAGATCTGGGGCGCGACCTCGCGCAGCTTGGCCAGCACGCCCGCCCGGTCCACTGGTTCAAGCCCAAGCCCACGGCGCAGCGCATCATGATGCACCAAGGCGCGATCCACCCGCAGCTCAAGCGTGGCATCATCAGACAGATCCGCAACCCGAATGGCGCGACGGCCCACCTTGTCTTCATAGGCCGGCCCAATACCGCGCCCCGTTGTGCCGATCTTAGCCACAGAGTTCTGGTTTTCGCGCGCGCGGTCCAGCTCGCCGTGATAGGGCAAGATCAGCGGTGTATTCTCGGCGATCATCAAAGTTTCAGGCGAGATCTCAACCCCTTGGGCGCGCACGGTTTCAATCTCTTGCACCAAATGCCAAGGATCCAGCACCACGCCATTGCCAATCACCGAAAGCTTACCGCCCCGCACCACACCAGAGGGCAGCGCATGTAGCTTGTAAACCTTGCCATCCACCATCAATGTGTGACCTGCATTATGCCCGCCCTGAAACCGCGCGATCACATCGGCGCGTTCACTGAGCCAATCGACAATCTTCCCCTTGCCCTCATCACCCCATTGCGCACCGACAACAACGACATTGGCCATAACTGGATCCTCTCGCCTCTGACAAACCCGCATTGATATAGCGATGCGATGGGGCGAGCGAAACCAAGAAATGCACTTGGGCCGGTGAGCCGTACGCGACAAATGCGCCTCTCTTTCAATGGGGCCATCGCAAAAGAGACTATGCAACAGCCCCTGTTAGCGGTATCAGCAAGGGCGAGACGCAAGAAAGGCAAGCCCATGTCGCAAATCCGCTCCATGCTAGAGGGCACCACGGTTATCCCCGTGCTCGCCTTTAGCGAAACCGCTCCAACCCTGAAACTGATTGAACGCATGATTGGCGCGGGGCTCAAAGTGATTGAATTAACGCGGCGCTCGGATGTGGCGCGCCAGACGCTGCGTGAGGCAAAGGCCGCTTTTGGGAGAGATGCGGTGATCGGGATGGGTACAATTCTGGGGCCGGATCAGCTGCTTGAAAGCATCGAGGATGGCGCGGATTTCGGCGTCTCACCAGGGCTCACCGATGGGCTTGCGCGTGCGATTTTGCAGCAAGATCTGCCCTTTTTGCCGGGGACTTCCACAGTGTCGGAGGCGATGCGGGCCCGAGAACTTGGTTTTGATACGTTGAAGTTTTTCCCCGCGGCTCAATCTGGCGGGCCAGGATATCTCAAAGCAATGGGAGCGGTGCTCCCAGACGTCGCCTTTTGCCCGACCGGCGGGATTTCTCAGGGCAATGCGCGCGACTATCTCTGTTTGAACAATGTGATCTGCGTGGGATCCAGCGCACTCGCGGTGCCCGCGAGTGCCGACCCCTTTGACGCGCAGTCCCTTTCCCGTGAGGTTCGCAAGTATCAATGCTCTTGACGCGCCATTACGGCAAGAGAAACCCAGGCAAGCATGATTGGAAAATCATAGGAAAGACTAAAGTCTTTCCTGCAGCCTCATGAGACGCGTATCTTCTTCATCAATAACTTCATAATCATCTGGAATATACGGTTGCGGCGCTACGCGCCGCGTGGGCTGGGCGGGCGCGCCTTCGGCGCGCTTTGGAGAGCAGCTATTGTCATCAAGAGGAAACACGCGCACGATAGTGCGCGCCTCGTTTTTCCAAAACGATCTATCTTCGGAAATTGATTTTGGCAGCAAGGACTTGTCGAAACGGCTATGCCGTTTCGACTCGACCAATACCTTAAATCGGGTCCCTTGGATATCGCGCGTGGCTAAAGCCACGAGGCGATCTCGCACGTTCTTTTCGCGCGCCTGTAGGGCGCGGATATCTTGGCGCAAAGCGCCAAGAGCGTCTGCTAACATTTCTGCTTCGGTCATCATCTTATTCCTCAACACCTTGATGACCGATTTTGGTTTTCGAAAGGTTAAGCCTCACGAAATAGAAGCGACGGCCTTTTCGATGGCGGATTTCGTCTGCTGCAGATCTGCGTCCGTGAGGGCCAGGCTTGGGTAAAGTTTGCCGGGGGATTTGAAAATCCCCCCCTCGCGCAGCACTTTGTTGTAGCGGGTATTGAGGGCTGCATCTGCATCTTGGGTATCGCGATAATTTACCACAGCACGATCTAGGAACACCACATCGAACAGGGTTGGATCGCCGACGATGCGATGTGCGATACCCGCCTGCGTAAGTGCATTTCTTTGCATGTCCTGGAGCTGAGTGCCCAAATCTCGCAGCCGCGCATAGGCCCCTTCACGCGCGAGCACTTCCATGGTTTTGAGCCCTGCCGCCGCGGCGACGGGATTGCCTGACAATGTGCCCAGCTGCATCAGCCAGCCCTCTGCCCCCACTTTGGATTTATCGAAATGCTTCATGATCTCCGCGCTGGCCACAGTTGCAGCCAGGGGAAAGCCGCCGCCGATGATTTTGCCCAGTGTCGTGATGTCAGGCGTCACGCCATAAAGCTCTTGCGCCCCGCCATAGGCAAAGCGAAAGCCCGTCACGATCTCATCAAAAATCAGCAGGATTCCGCGTTTGTCACATTCCGCGCGCAAAGCTGCAAGATAGCCCGGCAGGGGCGGGATCACCCGTTGCAGCGGCTCGACCATAATTGCGGCCACTTGGCCTTCATACTCATCCAGCAGCCCGCGCATATACTCAATATCGTTAAAGGGTGCGATTAAGATCTCATCCGCCACCCCTTGCGGGATTCCGGCGCTATCGGGCACGGCTTGGGGGAAGTTCACGCGGGCGGCGGGGGCGAGGGACATTTGCGCCTCAGCGCTCATACCGTGATAGCCGCCCTCGCATTTGATGATCTTGTCGCGCCCCATAAAGGCACGGGCCAGCCGGATCGCATACATATCCGCCTCTCCGCCCGAGGACACAAAGCGCACTTGCTCGGCTGAGGGCACGGCGCGCACGATCTCTTCAGCCAGCTCTATCCCCTTGGCGTTATTTGCGAAAAAGGTCATGCCTTTGGGCAGTTGTTCCAGCACGGCCTCCATGACTTCGGGATGTCCATGGCCCAGTAGCATAGGGCCCGAACCGATCAGATAGTCGATATATTCGCGCCCCTCTTCGTCCCAGACATGCGAGCCCTCCCCGCGCGCGATCACGATACCGGGGTCGAAATTGCCAAAGCCCCCCGCAGGCAGCACCTCGCGGGCGCGGGCGATCCAGTCGTCTTGGCTGTGTATGATGTTCATGGCGAGCTCCAGAGTTTAAGCGATTTCTAAGATAGGGGCGGCGAGCGTGGTTTCGTCCACGGTGATGCCCAGCCCTGCCCCTTGCGGCGGGGCGATGCGGCCATTTTCGCGCATGGGCGCGGTTGGGGCCAGACGTGGGCCGACATAGCCGGAGAGGTCGCAGGTATTGAGGATCGCGCGGGCCGGGGTGGCGGCGGCCAGATGCAAAAGCGCCGCTGTGGTTATGTCGCTGCCCCACGTATCCTCGATACACATTTTGGTGCCCAGATAGAGGCATAGATCACGGGCCGCGCGGGTTTTGCTGAGCCCGCCGAATTTCGAAAGTTTCAACGCCACCGCATCCATGCAGCCGCGCGCTTGGCCTTCTAGCAGGCTGGCGGTGTCATGGGCATTCTCATCCAGTTTCATGGGCAGGCCGGTGGCGGCCCGCACGGCGGCGCATTGCTCGATTGTCGCGCAGGGCTGTTCAAGCATCACATCCAAATGCGCCACGGCGCGCCCAACGCGGGTGGCGGTCAGACGATCCGCACCGCAATTCCAATCGCCATAGACCAAGGGACCGGGGCCAACCGCTTCGCGCACGCGGCTCAGGCGCGCCACATCGGCCTCCCAATTATTGTCCGCGCCAAGCTTAACCTGGAATTGCTGCATGCCGAGGTCTTGGGCCTCTTTCGCCATGCGGGCCATCTCGTCCGGCGCAATGCAGGTAATGGAGTGATACAGCGGCATATCCGCCTGCTGCCGCCCGCCCAAAAGCGCATAAAGAGGTAGGTTCGCCGCCTTACCCGTCAGATCCCACAGGGCGATATCAATGGCGGACTTGGCATAAGGGTGGCCGATGAGATAGGCGTCAAGCTTGTCCATCAGCGCCTCTGGGCCAATGGGATCGGCGCCAAGCAGCACCGGGGCGAGCTCTTGCAGCGCGGGGGCCACGCCATGTGCATAGGCGGGCAAGTAATGCGGGATCGGGCAGACCTCCCCCCAGCCCACATGCTCGGTATTCGTCTCCACGCGCAGCACAATACTGTCCACCGCATCGCAGGTTTTCCCATCGGCCATGTAATAGGTTTCGTGACTGGTAAGCGGAACTTTCCAGAGCGTGAGCTTAGTGATTTTCATGCGTAGATCCTTCAAACACGCGCTCTAGATGCGCGGCGTACTCGGCAAAATCTTGTTCGATGGTCGGGTTCTTATGCACATCAAACGCGGCGAATGTGGGCAATGGGCGCATGGCCATAAACTTATACATCAGATGAATGGGATAGAGCATGTCATCCACACTTGCCCCTTGGAAAAAAGGCGCGCAAGGATCGTTAAAGGCCTGGCGTGGGCAGTTGAAGGTGACCGCCAGCATATATTGCGTATCATCGCGCGTGCGCCATTGAGGATATAGATATTGCTCATTTTTCCTGCCAATGCGTCTTGCTACGTTCCATATGTTGCCACAGGGGTGCCCAAGGCCTCCTCCTCTGGATGCACGCCCAGGCCCGGTGTTTCGGGCAGGCGCAGATGTCCGTTTTCATTGCGCGGGCCGCGCCCGTCTGCGATGTCCACGGTGAGCATGTCTTGGCAGGCCCAGACCGCCATCATATTCGCATCGGGAATGGTAGCAGCCAGATGCAGCGCCTCGGTATCGGCCAGCACAGAGCCGCCCGTCGCCATCACGAAAATGTCGATCCCATGGGCCAGGGCGATATCGCGCATACGGGCCGCTTTGGTCAGCCCGCCCACGCGGTTGAGCTTGATCCCGAACACCTCGGCCAGACCATCGCGGGCAATACGCGCGGCGTCTTGCAGGGTCACAAGGCTTTCATCCACGCTCACCGGGGCCGCATGTTTGCAGCGGATCGCAGCGATATCATCCAGCGTCTCGCCGGGTTGTTCAAACATCACATGCAGATCTTCGGTGGCGCGCATCACCCGCAAGGCCTGTTGCCGCGTCCAGCCACGGTTTACGTCATAAAGCACCAGTTCCCCTGTGCGCCGGATGCTTTCGACATCGCGAATGCGGGCGATATCGCGTTCCACATCGCCGCCGATCTTCACCGAATGAGCCACATACCCGCGCGCGCGATACCGCTCCATCACCTCGCGGGTTTCCTCCACCGTCTTGGCCCCAACCGAGGACGCAATCGGCGCAGGGCTGCGCGAGCCGCCCCCCATCAAATCCGCTATGGGCAACCCCGCCGCCTGACCCGCAATATCCCAGCAGGCCATATCTATCGGGGATTTGGCATATAAGTGACCGGGCAGCGCAAGATCCATCGCCCGCTCCACATCCAGAACACGGCGCGGATCAAGGCCCAGGATAAAGCGCGCCATCGTCTCGATCCCCGCGCGGATGCCCGGCCCATGCGCTGGCACATAAGTATGCCCCCAAGGCGTGCCCTCGCCCCAGCCAATCAGCCCCGCATCGGTCTCAACCTTTACGAAAGTCGCATCCAAAGTTTCGAACTTCAGCCGCCCGCCCGAGAGCCAATAGGGATGCTCAAGCGGTAAATCGACTTGGTAGACGGATATGCGGGTGATTTTCATATGTTACGCCCTTTGGTGATAGGTAAGCGCCCTTGCGATGCAAAGCCGCAATTGAGTTTCAGGAAGCGGCTGATCGAGCCTGAAATGTATCGCGCGATTGCCCTGATAGCGCAGATTTGGGAATTGGCTGCGCCAGTCTTGGATCATATCCGTTTTGCAATTCACCAGAAATTGCAGATCCTCGGGGGCGTTTTTCTTCCACGCCATGCGAATGGTTGAGCCCGATTTTGTCGCTTCGGTCAAATAGGCAGGCTCGCCCCATTTCAAGGTTTCGGTGAGGGGGGCAACGTTGAGCCGCTCCGCCTCCTCGAAAATATAGCCGCGAATTTCTTTGAGCTTGCCTTGTGCGTCCTCAGGATATCCTAAGACAGCCTGTTGCACGTCATTGGGGATTGCAGGGATCACGCTTTTACTCCGACCCAGATATTCGTCAAAAGCTCAGATGGGGCCACATCCACCGGGGAATTGAGATATTCCTCGACCCCAGGAAAATCAGCAGGCTCATATCCCGATTGCGGCAACCACGTCCCGTAAAGCCAAGTATAAGCAGATTTCATATCCGCATAAGGGCCTTTATAGAGGAGCTTTATATATAGGCCCTCGGGGATAACCTTTTCAACCAACGGGGCCTCTATCCGCGTTTCGGCTGGTGTCTCGATACAAGCGAAAGAGCGCAATTCGCCCGTCGGCACAATATCCGGGTCATCCAAATAAATCGCCCGCATTTTGGGGGTTTCAGGCAGAGCGTTTTGCGCGGCCAAACTGCCAAATAGCTTAGACATCGTTTGCCCAATATCCATGTAGGAGCCAACATGCGCCAACGCAGCGCAGCGGATTTCGTCCATATGTTCGATTGAGATGGGAAAAGCATCCTTATCATTGTTTTCTTGAGCTTGCTTATATGTCATGTGGGATCCGTTCTGACGATATTGAGCGGGTGTTTGTGAAAAGGCGTCTTTAAAGCTGCGGTTGAACGCCTCAACCGAACCATATCCGGCGGCGCGAGAAATAGCCTCGATTGGCAAATCACTATGGGCGAGCTTATTCGCCGCCAGCTGCAAGCGAATACGCTTTATGGTTGCGATCAGGCTTTCACCATACATCGCCGTATAGATCCGATGAAAGTGATATTGCGACAAGCACGCGATGCCAGAGAGCGCTTCCCAGCTTAGATCACCCTCTATATTGGCATAAATATAGTCAAGCACCCTGTTAAAGCGTTGCTCATACTCGTTTATCTTTGGCATCGACGTATCCTTTTGACTGTTGATACGTTCCAGATCGCATAGCCCGGCTTGATAAATCTTGCTGTTCTCATCTGCGCCACAGACCTATCCACCGTCCCGCTGGCGGAGGTATTCTTCCCTGAAATCATCATCGCCCCATTCCTCTGGCGTTTCGCAGCGTAACTCATCGCGAACAAGGTGACCCCCGCCGATCTCAGTTAAAGGAATGGCCTGGCTATTTTCTCTGCGAATGCTATGGATCCGGTAACCGGCCTCAAAACTAGCCGAACCACGCCCGGTAAAGAGATTAACCTCGCAATCGAAGCCCGTCGCCGTCCAGCGATGTGTAATAGATTCACTGAAGCCGCCAACAACAAACCGCCCCTCACGCCAAATAGTCGTGAAGGTACGATGGCTGTGAGTTGAACCACATGCCAAACACCCCCAATGCAGTAAAAAACTCTCATCGTTGCGTGCATCTAGTGAGGGCCAATCAGAGAGATTTGTCGGCACTGAGAAAAGACGCGGAACCTGATAGTCATCCGCCATACGACCGATCCCAATTTCAATGGATAGGGCATCATATGTCTCGTTCAAAGGAAACACCCGCAAGCGATCGGCAATACCGTCCCCCGTCACATCCGTGGTCAGTTCGTGCAAAACAGTGGGAAATGGCACATCCCGGATAAGCTGCGCCGCCGCTGGGTTAGCCAAGAGAACGGAAAGGCCAAGTGCTAGTAAATATACGATATTTCTCATAGTCTGTACTCCGCGATAGGTTGGCCAAGGCTGGCGTGGTCCGGGTGCACGCCGAGGCCGGGGGTGTCTGTTGCATAGAGTTTGCCGCCCTGGCCGGTGGGGCCGCCTATCCCGGTGGACGCTGTGTTATAATTCATCAGATCGGTGGAGTTCACCAGCATTTCAGGCGGGGTGGAGGCGGCAAAATGAGCCACGGCGGCAGAGGTGATCTCTCCGCCCCAGGTGTCTTCGCTCACCACCGGGATGCCCGCATCAATAAGCAAATCACGCACCCGCCGCGCCTTGGAGAGCCCGCCCAGGTTAGAGATTTTGAGGCAGCAAATCTCCGCCCCGCGATCAGCGATGATGCGGCGCGCCATGGCAAGGTTTGTGACGCATTCGTCAAGTTTCATGGGCTGGCTGGCCACGCGGCGCACCTGTTGGCATTCCTCATATGAATGACAGGGCTGCTCCAGAATGAAATCGAGATCCTTTGTCGCGCGCGCCACGCGGATCGCATCATCCACGCGCCAGCCTTGATTTGCATCGGCCATGGCCTTTTCACCGGGCTTGAGCAGCGGAACGGCCTCGCGAATGCGGTCGATATCCGTGACCCAATCAGCGCCCACTTTGATCTGAAATTGACGATAGCCTGCGGCCCGGTGCGCCTCCATCTCCGCAATGGTTTCAGGCAGCGGCTTTTGCGGGACCACGCGATACATGGGCGCACCATCCGTGAGCTTGCCCCCGAGCAGCATCCAGACCGGCTGTCCCGTCGCCTGCCCCAAAATATCCCAAAAAGCCGCATCAAAGGGCGCTTTGGCATAGCCATGCCCCTGCACCAGATGATCCATGAGCCGCTCCATCCTGCCGATCTGACGCGGATCCTCTCCCAGCAATTTAGGCGCGGCGAGCCGGGCGAAGGCCTCTACCCCTTCGGAATGGGCCACCATGTAATTCTCACCGCAAGGCGTGAACTCACCGCAGCCCGTAATCCCCGCATCGGTCTCAACCTCAACCACGCTGGCCTGCGCAACGGTAATCGCATTGCCTGCGCCCCAAGCGTAACTGCCCCCCACATAGGGAAGCCCGGTTTTGTAGATACGAATGCGGGTAATTTTCATGGGTTAAGTCCTAAGCGCGGGGTCGGTCCAAATAGGGGCGATATCCAGGTTATTGCGCCAAGTGACATAGGCCATCATCGGGCACTCATGGGTGGTGGTCGCATGGGGCATCCCGCCGGGATGGAAAATGGCGTCTCCCGCTTTGGCAATATGGCTTTCCTGCCCCTCGAGCTGAAACTCGGCTTCTCCTGCGAGCATCAGATACATTTCTTCTGCCGGGTGGTGGTGCCAGGGGTAATGCAGCCCCGCAGGCATATAGACCACATAGCCCGACATATGGTTGCTTTTCCAAAACCCGCCATCGCCAATGGCGCAATAACAACCGAAACGCTGCATGAAATCAGGATCGATCTTAGTGCCTTCATAAGTCAGCCGCCACTGTGCCTGGTCTGCCGCATGCACAAAAGCATCACGCAGCGCATCCAAAGGACCATCCACCCACTCCTGCGCGCGCATAACGACCTCAACCGGATGTTCGCGGCGGCTGTAATTGCCAGGCGCAAGATCATGCGGGAAGGCTGTAAAGTCGCGCAAATCCGGGTGGGTTTCATGCGCGTTTTGAACCGCCGCACGTAGGGTATCGAGCGCATTTGTCATTCCTCGATCTCCGTCCTGCGTTCATGCGCCCGCTGATATGTTTTGAGGCTCACGGGCACAAAAAGAGTGGCGCTCGGCTCATCTACGCCACTGCTTGGACACGACAATTTCAAAAACCGCCAATTTACCGAGTGAATGTCTAAAAAACTTGGCGCAATGACACATTCATCGGCCTCAAGCGCATCACCCACATAGTCGCAATAGGGGCAAACAGGGTGGAGACCATCAATCCACGCAAATTTGACATCCTCGACCACGCTCATCGCGCGGGCACGGGTATCGATATAGTCCCAATCTACTATCCGGCCTGTGATTTCGTTAAAGTAGATGCTGGCATAAATTCCATCATCATGCCGCTGTATCTCCATTTCCCGAGTTTCCGCCGCGAGCAATGAGCGCCCGCCAATCGCGAAATGCGCTCCCGCCTCGTGCATTTTTTGCATCATATCACAGGGCGGCAGCGGCGTATCCGTATGCTCCCATGCGCCAAGCGTATCTGTATCGACGCTAACCACTTCGCGCAAAACACATCCCGACCGGCGGCTGCCATCCCATATGGAAAACTCAATGAATTCCAACCGCGATGTATGCGCGTAATAGCTGCCCGGATATATGTCGATACTGCGTAACACGAAGAACGAACGCTCATTTGCGCCGAGCAACTGATCATGAAACTTAACCGCTGCGCTTGGGGTGGCCATGGCGGCGATAGGGGCCAACAGCGTTAGACAGGTAATTATTAGACGTTTTAGCATTGTTATTTACTCCTCTGCGCCCATTCGCGGGCTCGGATATAGAAAGAGGCACCAGAAAAATCGGTATTTTCAGCGCCACATGCAAAGCGAAGAAAAACGAAAGGAGAAGTGGCTGGGCGAATAACCTCAGGCAATAGATCACATTCCCCGGCAGTTAAATTGTCACCGGCATGCTCGCAATAAGGGCAAAAAACTCTGACAGGGCGAGAATCGCGTTGCCAGGAACTCATGCCCTGCACCGCGCTTATAGCCCTTGCATAAGAGTCAATCTCAGACCACTCCAGCAAACGGATAGCGGCTTGTCCAGTGCCATAATCAATGTAAACCCCGTCATCTTTTTCAAAGATTGTCGGGAATAGATTCGGCTTTAGGGGGCGCGAGGGTGGGAAAAACTCCGAATTAGCTTGCCGTAGGCGCGCAGCAATATCACAGGGCGAGAGGAGCATTTCTGTTCGTGCAAACTCGCCAGCAGAAAGCTGAATCTCTTCTACCTCGCGCAACACACAGCCCGATTTTCGGCTACCATCTGATAAGGAAATCTCTATAAATTCTAGCCTATATCCAGTGTCGATATTGTCACGAGAAATCTCAACAGTCCTCAACACGAAGAACGAATGCTCATTGCTTCCGATCAATTGATCATGGGTAACCACGACCGGCTCGGACGCTGCAATAGCGCCAATCGGAAGCATAAACGCCCAGAAAAGGGCAACGAACCACCGTATCATGGGCACACCACGATATTGCCGGTATGCTCTTTAGCGATGAAGGCTGTTTGGGCCTCGCGTAGCTGCTCTAACGGGTAGGTGGCGGCGAGGACGGGTTTGATTGCTCCGGCCTCGATATAGCGCACGAGGTTTTCGGTGACCTGAGGCGCGATGATTGTCGAGCCGGTGAACGTCAGATCGCGCAAATAGAACGTGCGCAAGTCAAGCTCGACCATGGGCCCGGCAATCGCGCCCGAGCAGGTATAGCGCCCGCCGCGCTCTAGGATGTCGATGAGGCTGGGCCAATAGGGGCCGCCGACGATATCGGCCACGACGCTGATTTTCTCATCGCCCAAGGCGGCGCGCAGATCCTTGGGCGCGCGGGGCAAGATCCGGTCGGGGCCAAGCGCGGCCACCGCCTCATGTTTTGCCTCAGAAGCCAGAGCGATCACGCGCGCCCCGCGCATCTTGGCCAATTGCACCAAAGCGCCGCCAACCCCGCCAGACGCACCGGACACCAGTACGATGTCTTTCTCGGTGACATTCGCCCGCACCAGCATCCCCTCGGCGGTGGAGTATGAACAGGAGAATGTCGCCAGCTCAGCATCACTCAGATCAGAGCGCACCGGGATCGCATTCTGGGCCGGGAGCTTGGTATATTCAGCAAAGCCGCCATCGCGCTCAGATCCGAAATAGCCGGTTTTGTTCATATCACTTGGATCATCCGCGTCGCGCAGCCAGTTGTCGGTGATCACACGCTCGCCAATCCGCGCGCCATCCACGCCCGGCCCCACCGCAACAATCTGCCCGCAGACATCCGCGCCCTGGATGCGAGGAAAGGAAATAGGCGCCGCGCCCCAGGTGGGATCCTCATCCGAAACAGTGCTATAGCCATCGCCTGTCGTTGCCTCGGTCACGGCTTTCGAGTACCAGCCCGAGCGCGTATTCACGTCGGTGTTGTTCAGCCCGCAGGCCCCCACGCGAATCAAAACCTCCCCCGCGCCGGGCTGAGGACACGGCCAATCGGGGTGCAAAACCATCTGCTCGAGCCCGCCATGGCCCATTGTAACCATAGCTTTCATCGTTGTCGGTAGGGTCGTCATATCGGTGCCTCCATCGGGTTCTTTTGCGTTATTATCTGTATTAAGCTATGACTTAGGACGGGTAACAAGGAAAGATGATGCTTATTTCGAAACTTGTATTCGCCGCAGCCTGTTGGCTCGCTTGGGCTCCAAGCAGCTCTGCGCTGGATTGCGCGCCGCCCATCATGGCAGGTGAGTTTCTCGCCGCGTTCTTTGCGGGGACGGACCATAGCCATTATGCAATTGGGGATGGTTTCATGGCCCCGTTTCACCAGCGCCACTGCAAGCCGCCGCAAGACAGAATGTATGAAGATGGGAGGGTTGTTAGCATAGCCGCTTGCGAAGCGATGAGCAGCTTTAGCGGGGCGTTGATGCGTTCTGGCACGCCCCTGCAATCTATCAAAGTCCAGCCGGTGATGATCTATTTTGATATGGTGGACGGGGCGGCTCCGAATCTGGGCACCGCGAGAGACACCCAGATTTTCTTGCTTACTGATTTCGACGAAGGATACCTTATCACCCGCAGACAAGACATCTGCCCGCCCCCTTGGGATGCGCAATCGGCGCCCATTATCCGTGAATGCCTGCAAAACGCTGGCTGCACGCCCGCGCAAACCCGTATCTTGAACGAAAACTCCCTTTGGTAAGGTCAGCCTATGTATAGATTTCTTTTGATCACCCTGATTGCACTTTCGCCAAGCATTGCTGCGGCGCTTGATTGCAAGATCTATCCGATGGGCGAGCGGATTGACGAAATGGTGCGAAACGCTGACGATCCCGAAGACGTCAGCAGCAGCATTCACCGCGGAACGTGGTTTGCTATTGGATATGGTACGCTCAGCGCCCCGGAAATAGTCGATTGCGGTGAGAAAGACTGGACAGGGAAAACCATCTGTATGGCCGATCAGTCCCTTACTGGCGAGTTGATGACCACGCGCAGCATTGGGCAGGTTGAAAACATGCCGTTTCGAACGATTATGTATGAAGGGGCAGAAACATGGGACGCACCTTTCAGAGATATTTGGTGGCCTCAAAGCGATAGCCCAAGACTCTATTTGTTTTGGGCCACCGAAATCTGGTCGGAGTTGAGCTATATAGATGATTGTGTCAGCGGTGCTTTGATGGGGCCAAGTTCGCAGCAAAAGCAGCCCATTGAACACACCCTTAAGGCGCTGCGCAACTGTATGCGCGCGCGCCGCTGTTCGCGCGAAGATATCCGCGTGCTCAATATGGCTGGGCATATGTTCTGAGCGGGCCAGCACCCCTACCCATCCGTTCGCGGCAGCAGGCTTTGGGGGTCATAGATCGGCTCGGACAGGACGCGGGCTGCGCGCATCTCGCCTGCGATCATCACCTCAAGCTGCGTGCCAGGGGCGGCGGCATGGGGTTTGAGATAGGCGAAGGCCAGGATTTTACCCACCGTATGCCCATAGGCGACCGATGCCGTTGAGCCGACCACATTGCCAGCAAGCATGACCGCCTCACCGCCGTGACCATCCTCTTTGCCGTCCGGCTCGATTTCCAGATAAGTGCAGATCCACGGCAGCTCTGTGTTCAGCGTTTTATCCTTGCCCAGATACTCCTTATCTGTGCGGGCAAAGCGCAGTACATCCGCCTCGGCCAGCGTGACCTCGTTGGTGAGCTCCCCTGCCCCCTTGAACCCCTTTTCCATACGCAGCGCGTTCATCGCAAAGGAGCCATAATCGACAATGCCATGTGCTTCGCCCGCGGCCCAAAGCGCATCGTAAACGGCCAAAGCGCTCTCTTTTGGAATATGGAATTCCCAGCCAAGCTCACCCGCATAGGACATGCGGAAGGCCCAAACCTGATGACCTGCGATGTCGATTTTCTGGGCTGAGAGCCACCGGAAACCGGCATTACTGAGATCCGCATCGGTGCATCCCGCAAGCACATCGCGCGATTTCGGCCCGTTCAGAGTAATGGCCGCCCAGTCTTCACTAAGGCAAATAATCTGCACATCCGCGCCGTTTTGATGGGCGGCAAGATGATCCATAAGCCGCTGTTCAAAGAAGGCGGCGCAGACGAGGTAATAGTCATTTTCGCCCAGCTTCACCACGGTGGTTTCCAGCTCGATGCGCCCGCGCCGATTGAGCATATGGGTCAGGGCAATGCCCCCCACTTTCTGCGGCAAACGGTTCGCAACAAGCCGATCCAGCATGGGCGCGGCGTCCGGCCCGCTCACTCGCACCTTGGTAAAGGCGGAAATATCCATGATGCCGACCGTTTCGCGCACGGCCTTGCACTCAGCCCCCACGATGTCATGCACCGGGGTGCGGCGAAAACCGTAATAATCGCGCGGCTCCACATCACCTTTGGCAAACCAGCGCGGGCGCTCATGGCCGAACACCTCCTCGAACACCGCGCCTTTTTCCTTGAGCCGCTCATAAAGCGGAGACGGTTTCACAGGGCGGCCCGCAAGGCGGTTGAAATGCGGAAAAGGAATTTCGTGGCGCAGGCAATAATCCTCTTTCGCCTTGATCACTTGCCACTCTTTTGTCGCATAAGGCCCAAAGCGGCGCGGGTCATAATCGCGCATGGAGATATCCGCCGAGCCATGCACCATCCAACGCGCCAGCTCACGCGTCAGGCCCGGCCCCCAACCAATGCCAATCTGCGTGCCACAGCAGCACCAATAATTGCGCACACCCGGAGCCGGTCCGATCAGCGGATTACCATCGGGCGGATGCGAAATCGCCCCATGCACTTCACGCTGAATGCCAAGCTCAGCAAAGACAGGCATGCGGTTCAGGCTTTCTTCGAGCCAAGGCATGATACGGTCATAATCGGCATCAAACAGCTCGTTCTCGGCCTCCCACGGGCAATGATCCTCCCAGACGGTGTTGGGGTTTTCTTTCTCGTAAATCCCAATGAGCCCGCGCTTTTGCTCCATGCGAATATAGCCCGAGACCTTTTTATCGTCGCGGATCACCGGCAGCTCTTTGTCCAGATCCTGAAATTCCGGCACCGGCTCGGTCACAAAATAATGGTGCGTCATGGAGGTCATGGGCAGTTGTAGCCCGGACCATTCGCCCATCTGACGCGCATAAGTGCCGCCCGCATTCACCACATGCTCGCAGCGGATGGTGCCTTTTTCGGTTTCGACCACCCATTCGCCATTTTCCGCCTGGGTGATATTTGTGGCGCGGCAACGCCGGATGATCTTGGCCCCCAATGCCCGCGCGCCCGTCGCCATCGCCATGGTCACATTGGTTGGATCCACATGCCCGTCATCAGGGGTATGCAGCGCGCCAAGCACCCCGTCAAGATTATAGAAAGGATGCAGCTCTGCCACCCGCTCTGGCCCAACCATCTCGATATTAAAGCCAAGCGAGCTGGCCACGGACAAGGTATGGCGCAGCCAATCCATCTCATCCTCGGTATAGGCCAGACGGAACGAGCCGCAACCATGCCAAGTCACGGGCTGCCCCGTCTCTTTCTCAAGGCCCCCTGAATAAAGCCCGATATTATAATCAACGCATTTGCCCAGCGAGAATGAGCTGGTGGAGTGCGTGATCTGACCGGCCGCGTGCCAGGTCGAGCCACTGGTCAGCTCGGCCTTTTCCAAGAGAACCACATCCGGCCCCCAGCCCTCATGCGCGAGGTGATAGGCAAGCCCGACGCCCATAACACCTCCTCCAACAATCACGACGCGCGCTTGTGACGGAAATTCCATTTTGCGAATCCTCTAAAATGGGACATATGTTTCGACTAAGCAGGTTATGCGCACAAATGTACCAAGGTCAAGTTAAGACGACACATCCGCGTCGCAACAAGGAGGAGCTGCAAATGAATGATATGACTGGCCCTATTCGCTCGCTTGAGGGGCGCTATTACACGGATCCAGAGATCTTTCGCGCCGAGCAAGCGGGGCTTTTTGCCCGAACCTGGCAGCTGGCGTGCCATGGCTCAGAGCTTGAAAACCCTGGCGATTATTACACGTTCGAGATTGCTGGAGAGAGCTTGGTTGCGGTGAAGGGGCGCGATGGCGTCATTCGGGGTTTTTACAATGTCTGCCAGCACCGGGCGCATCAGCTGGTTCAGGGCAAGGGCAATACACGGGTGCTGGTCTGCCCCTATCACGCCTGGACATATGAACTTACCGGGGGCTTGCGGGCGGGGCCAAATATCAAAAAGGTCGAAGGGCTTGAACGCTCTGAGATCTGCCTGACAGAGGTAAAGGTGGAAGAGTTCCTGGGGTTTATCTTTGTCAATCTCGACCCCAAGGCCGCCCCGATGGATGAATGGTTCCCAAATGTGCGCGCCGAGCTCAGTGAATGGGTACCCCATTACGCCGAGCTGAAACCGCTGGAATGGGTGGAAATCCCGGAGGCCTGCAACTGGAAGGTTTCGGTGGAAAACTATTCGGAATGCTATCATTGCGGGCTCTGTCATCCGACTTTCGCAACTGGGGTTATCAAGCCCGAGACCTATGACATCCAGCCGCAGGGGTATTGTTTGCGCCATACTACAGAATGTCAGAACCTCGAAGACATGACCTATGACATCAATTCGGGCCTGCCGCATCAGAACGAATATTCGAGCTGGTTTTTGTGGCCGATGGTGTCGTTTCAGGTCTATCCCGGCAATGTGCTGAACACCTATCACTGGCGCCCGATTGATGAGAACCGCTGTGTTGTGTGGCGCGGTTGGTATTCGAAGGGCGGAGAAGAGAACGCAACGATCCGCGCGCTTGCCAAGCAGGATCGCGAAACCACCGTAGAGGAAGACATCCATTTGGTGGAAAGCGTGCAAAAGGGACTCAAATCACGCGGCTATGTGCCTGGTCCTCTGGTGGTCGATCCAGCCGGCGGGGTGAATTCTGAGCATTCGGTTATGCATTTGCAGCGCTGGATGCGCGAGGGCCTGACGACATAAATCATGCGATCAGGCCGCAAACTCCGATCGAGCGGCCCCTTGCGATAATTTGAACATTTCGGCCATCTCGCGCAATTTGCGCGCCTGCGCCACCAATGAGGTCGCAGAAACAGAGGTGTCATGCGCCATGGTGCTATTGCGCTGTAAATCCGTTGAGAAATGGCCAATCGCATCTGTCAGCTCGTTGATGCCAGAGGTCTGCTCTTCGCTGGCGCGGGAGATGTCGGACATTTTTGCGGCCATTTCGCTGATGGAATCGTGAATACGGCGCAGTGATTGGCCACTTTCATTCACAACACCGCCGCTTTGGACCACTTGTGACTGCGCTTTACTGATCAGCTCATTGATTTCGGTGGCTGCCTCGGCAGAGCGCTGAGCGAGCGCGCGCACTTCTGAGGCCACAACAGCAAAGCCGCGCCCGGCTTCACCGGCGCGCGCTGCTTCAACACCAGCATTCAAAGCCAATAGGTTGGTCTGGAAGGAGATACTTTCGATCACCTCAACGATTTTGCCAATCGCATCTGAGCTTGCACGCACCTCTTCCATGGACTCAATCGCGTTTTGGATATCTTTTTGACCGACCTCAGCGGAGTCCTGTACGGCCCCTGCAAGCTCTGCCGCAGATTTGGCATGTACCGCATTGGATTCCACGGTCATGCGCATTTCCTCCATCGCTGAGGAGGTTTGTTCGATGGTCGAAGCTTGCCGCTCTCCGGCCGAAGATTGCTCTGATGCGTTGCGCTCAATGCCTTTGCTATCGGTCTCAATCGTTGTAGCAAGGTGCAAAATCCCCGACACCACGGAGGAGAGCTGCTCCAGCGTTGCTTGAAACGCATTGCGCAAATTCGCGTATTCTCCGATCATATTTGTGGGCAGCTTTGCGGTTAAGTCGCCTTTTGAGAGCTGCATGAAACCGGCCTTAAATGCCTCAAATGCTTGCACACGCCCGGTGATATCCGTGGCATATTTCACGACCTTATAGGGGATGCCATCTGCATCAAGAATTGGGTTATAACTTGCCTCAACCCAAAGATCTGCGCCGGATTTTGTGCGGTAGCGAAACTCACCGGCTTTCAAATCCCCAGCCGCCAAATCGGCCCAAAACTCCGCATATTTTGCGGTATCCGCTTCCCCATCCGGCATAAAGATGCGGTGATGCTTACCTTTGATTTCCTCAATATCATAGCCGGTCGCGTCGCAGAAATTGTCGTTTGCCGTCAGAATATTACCTGCCAAATCAAATTCGATCGCCGCCATAGACCGTGAAATCGCATCAATTTTGCCGGTCGCATCGAGCTCTTTCGTTACATAACGGGTCACATTTTGGGCGTATGTCACCACTTTGGTCACAGAGCCATCGGCGTCAAAGATCGGATTATAGGTCGCCCGCATCCACACCTCATCACCGTTTTTCGCAACCCGCTTGAACAGAGACGAAATAAATTCACCACCGGCCAGCCGTTTCCACATTGTGACATGATCCGTTGATGCACGATCCTGTGGTGGCAGAAACATGCTGTGGGGCTTGCCTTTAAGTTCATCAAGGTCATAGCCAAGTGCGTCTTGAAAATTCCCATTTGCGTTCAGCACTTTGCCATCGGGCGTAAATTCGGCCACCGCGTTGGAGCGACAGACAGCCTCCAGTCGCGCGCCATTGTCAATCGCGACTTCTTTTATGGCCGTGATATCGGTGGCGAATTTCGCGACGCCTTTGATTTTCCCTTCAGAATCGCGCATCGGTGTGTAGCTGGCTTGTATCCAGATTGCTTTGCCCGATTTGGGAACACAGCGGCATTCTTGAGACTTTGCTTGCCCCGCGTTCAAATCGGCCCAAAGTTTCTTATACTCGCCGCTCTGCGCTGCGCCCTTGGGCATGAACATGCTGTGATTCTTGCCCTGAAGCTCACCCGATTCATAGCCCATCAAGCGCAAAAACGCAGGATTCGCCGTTTGAATTGTCCCCTTCAAGTCAAAGGTAATCACGGCCTGCGCCTCACTTAGCGCCGCTAGAATAGACCGGTCATGATCGCTGATCGCAGGTTCGGATTTGGCAAAAATATTGAAGTTCATAGATCGGGCCTTCATACGAGTCGCGCCAACCCTAAGCCATATTTGTGAACCAAAGCTTACTCCGGCGCCACGCGCGGGGCGGGAAAATACGATAGACTGGTTGCACTCTGGAAAAAATCACGTTTTACTCCCTGAAAGCGGTGCGGGGAGTAAGTTTTGGCCGATCAAAATAACACGGCGTTCGTAGAATTCGAGCGTGTCCAAAAGAGCTATGATGGTGAAACCCTTGTTGTAAAAGATTTGAACTTGTCCATGCCGAAGGGCGAGTTTTTGACCATGCTCGGGCCCTCTGGGTCGGGTAAGACGACCTGTTTGATGATGCTGGCCGGGTTTGAAACGGCGACCCACGGGGATATTCGTCTGGACGGTGTGTCGATCAACAATATCCCGCCCCATAAGCGCGGCATTGGCATGGTGTTTCAGAATTACGCGCTGTTTCCGCATATGACGGTGGCTGAAAACCTGTCCTTTCCTCTGGAAGTGCGGAAAATCGGTAAATCTGAGCGTCAGGATAAGGTCAAACGCGCCCTTGAGATGGTGGAGATGGGGGCCTTTGGTGGGCGTCGCCCCGCGCAGCTTTCGGGGGGACAGCAACAGCGCATTGCACTGGCGCGTGCCTTGGTGTTTGAACCTGAGCTGGTGTTGATGGATGAGCCCTTGGGCGCGCTGGACAAACAGCTGCGGGAAAAGATGCAGTTTGAGATCACCGGGATTGCGCATAATCTTGGCATCACAGTGGTTTACGTGACCCATGACCAGACCGAGGCGTTAACGATGTCGGACCGAGTGGCGGTGTTTGATGATGGCCGCATTCAGCAGCTTGCCCCGCCCGATGAGCTTTATGAATCCCCGCAAAACAGCTTTGTGGCGCAGTTCATTGGCGAGAATAACACGTTAGAGGGCACGGTGACCAAGCTTGCCGGCGACATTTGCGAGGTGCGGCTCGATAGCGGTGATGTGATTGATGCAAAGCCGGTGAACGTATCCGAGGTGGGCGCGCGCACCCGCGTGTCGATCCGCCCTGAGCGGGTCGAGTTCGACAAGTCCCGCCTGCAAGAGGGCGCGCATACGCTGAAAGCCACGGTGCAGGAATTCATCTATATGGGCGATATTTTCCGCACGCGTTTGCAAGTTGCGGGCACGAATGAGTTCATCATCAAGACCCGTAACGCCCCCGATCAAGTGCGCCTTGAACCTGGCGCTGAAATCGAAATCGGCTGGCTGCCAAGCGATTGCCACGCGCTTGATGCTTAGGCACATTTTTCATCGCGGGCCCCTGCCCCGATGCCTGACAGGATCCGGTCAAACTAAAGCCCGTCGCTTCGGTTCCTCAACTCTCAGACGGGCATAACTGGGAGAGATCAATGAAACTGACAACAACCCTTTTAGCAACCACCGCTCTTGGCTTTGCAGCAAACGCTGCACTGGCTGACTCCATGACGCTCGTGTCCTGGGGCGGTGCTTACCAATCCTCACAACAACGCGCCTATTCCGAGCCTTATGCGGAAATGAAAGGTGGCATGGAAATCATCTGGGATGAGAGCTCTGCAGAGGCCGTGGCAAAGCTGCGTGCGATGAATGAAGCGGGCAACATCACCTGGGATGTGGTGGATGTTGTGGCCTCTGACGCGATGCGCCTGTGCGACGAAGGTCTCGCGATGGAAATCGACCATGACGACATGCTGGCCGCGGCGCCCGATGGCACCTCTGCCTCTGACGATTTCGGCGATCTACTCGTTTCAGAATGCTTCATCCCGCAAATCGTGTATTCCACCACATTCGGATATCGCACAGATATGGTGCCAGCGGGCGTAGAAGCCCCCGACAACATTTGCGACGTGTTCGACCTGGAGACATATCCTGGCCAGCGCGCGCTGGAAAAGCGTCCGATCAACAACATGGAATGGGCGCTGCTCTGTGACGGTGTTGCAAAAGACGACGTTTATGAGGTTCTCTCAACAGAAGCTGGCCAAGAGCAAGCCCTGGCAAAACTCGACACGATCAAAGACAGCGTTGTTTGGTGGTCAGCCGGCGCAGACACGCCGCAGCTTTTGGCCGATGGCGAAGTCTTCATGGGCTCCACCTATAACGGTCGCCTCTTCTCTGCCATCGAAGAGCAAAAGCAGCCCATCGCTATGATGTGGGACGCGCAGGTGTTCGACCTTGATGGTTGGATCATCCCCGCCGGTCTGTCAGATGAGCGCAAAGCCCGCGCTTTGGACTTCATCAAATTCGCGACAGACACGCAGCGTTTGGCGGATCAAGCGAAATATATCTCTTATGGTCCTGCGCGCGCCTCGTCGGCACCGCTTGTTGGCAAGCACGCAGATCTGGGCATCGAGATGGCACCGCATATGCCAACAGATCCAAACAACGCCAAGAACACATTCCTCTATAACTATGAGTTCTGGGCCGATTACCGCGACGATATCGACGCGAAATTCCAAGCTTGGCTTGCAAAATAATCTATGGACGGGGCGGGCCTAGCGCCTGCCCCTTTTCTCTTTTGACAGGAGTTCCCCATGCCCAAAGGCTATATCATGGCATTCGGCAAAGTGCATGACCCTGAGGCCTATGCCCGATATGCCTCCAAGAACAGCGAACTCTTTGGCCGCTATGGTGGCAAGTTCCTGGTGCGCGGCGGGCAAAATGAACGCCCCGAGGGCTCAGATTATTCACGCCAAGTGGTGATCGAATTCCCCTCTTATGAGGCCGCTTTGAACGCCTATAACGATCCTGACTACCAAGAAAATTTGAAAATTCGCCTAGGGGCGTCCAGCTCTGAAATGGCGATTGTGGAAGGTTACGATGACTGACATGACGCAGACCGGCCCGATGCTTGCCGCCGATGGCACCCCGCTAAAGCGCTCCCTCGCCCGGTCTTTGCGTGTGCAGAAATTGCGGGCGCTTGCACTGGTTGCGCCCCTTTTGATCTTTGTTTTGGTCACGTTCCTTATCCCGATCTTTGAGATGTTGTTCCGCTCGGTGGAAAACCAAATCGTGCGCGACACCCTGCCCCGCACAGTTGTTGCCTTGAACGATTGGGATGCAACCTCTGGCAATGCCCCAGAAGAGCCAGTCTATGAGGCGCTCTATTTCGATCTCTCTCTCGCCGCTGAGGCAAAGATCCACACCAAGCTGGGCACGCGCCTGAACTATGAAAAGGTGGGCATTTCCTCTCTCTTCCGCAAATCCGGCCGTGCAATTGGCAAGTTTGACACGGATATCTACACCGACTGGTTCACGAATTTCGACAAAGCCTGGGAAGATCCCGCCACCTGGGCGCGCGTGGTCGATGCGAACCGCGCCGATCTGCCCCTGACCGCCCCCATTTGGGAGCGCCTGACTGAGATCTTTGCCGACAAGGAAAAAGAGATCAAAAAGCGCGACTTGGAGGATTATCTTTACACCGCGCTTTACATGGATCTGAGCGCTGGCACGTTCAGCGATGCCTCTTTAAGCGCGGCGAAAACCGCCCTGTCCGAAGCCGATTTGCCAAAGATCAGCCTGCGTGAGCAATTCATCAGTTCAAACAAAGACTGGGGCGATCCAGAGGTTTGGACGACCATCCAGACCTACTCGCCGCCCCTGACCTCGGGCTATTTTCTGAATGCGATCGACATGCAAAAGGGCCCGGATGGCGCAGAGGCCCGGCCCGAAAACCAGCAAATCTACATCATGCTGTTTCAGCGCACGCTTTATATGTCGCTTGTGATCACAATGTGCTGCATCTTGCTGGCCTATCCGGTCGCCTGGCTGCTGGCCAACCTGCCTGCCCGCACCGCGAACCTGTTGATGATCTTGGTGCTTCTGCCCTTCTGGACATCTCTACTGGTGCGCACCTCTGCCTGGAAGGTGATGCTGCAACAGCAAGGTGTGATCAATGAAACGCTGGTTTGGCTGGGTATGGTGGCCGATGATAGCCGCCTTGCGCTGATCAATAACCAGACCGGCACGATCATCGCGATGACCCATATCCTGCTACCCTTCATGATCCTGCCCATGTATTCGGTGATGCAAACCATCCCGCCCAGCTATCTGCGCGCGGCCAAGTCACTGGGAGCCACAAACTGGACTGCCTTCTGGCGCGTCTATTTCCCGCAAACCGTGCCGGGTATTGGCGCAGGCTCGATCCTCGTGTTCATTCTGGCCATTGGCTATTACATCACCCCCGAGATCGTGGGCGGCACCCAAGGCACCTTTATCTCAAACCGGATCGCCTATCACATCTCCTCAAGCCTGAACTGGGGCCTGGGCGCAGCACTTGGCGCGATCCTGCTTGGCGTGGTCATGATCCTCTATTGGGCCTATGACCGGATTGTGGGCATCGACAACGTGAAATTGGGGGGCTGAGATCATGGCCGCATTAACACCAGTAACCCGCACAAACCCCGGCTTTTACGTTCCTGTCACCGCCGCATTCGGAGCCCTGGCAGGCCTGTTCGTGGGCACTGCCAATGGCTCGGGGCTCTTGGGCATAATCATTGGGGCAGTTCTGCTTGGAGCCATCGCCTATGGCGCGGTGGCCTCTGGTCAAGAACGGCTTGCCCGCTATGGCATCTTTGGCGCAATGCTGGGCGCAGGCGCTGTGCTGGGCGGCATTCCCGGCGCAGTGATCGGCGCGGCCTTTGGCTGGTTCTTTGGCTGGCTGATTTTCTGGCTGTTTGAATGCCGCTACCGCCAATACCTGGTGCCCTATCTGACACCGCGCCAAGTGCTGTGGCATTACACCTTCCGCGTGATCTGCGGAGCCATCTTCTTTTTCCTGATCACCCCCATCGTCGTGGTCATGCCGCTCAGCTTTAACGCGCAGGACTTCTTTACCTTTACTGAAGAGATGCTGCGCTTTGATCCGGCGGGCTATTCGCTGAAACATTACCGCGATTTCTTCACCTCGGATGATTGGCAACAGGCGCTTTGGAACTCGGTAAAAATCGCGCCCATGGCCACATTGCTGAGCGTCTCCTTTGGAACGCTTGCCGCCATTGGCCTCAGCTCTGACCATGTTCCCTTTCGCCGCGCCCTTATGGCGATCTTGATCTCACCTATGATCGTTCCATTGATCATCTCGGCGGCGGGCATGTATTTCTTTTATTCCCGCATCGGTCTGCAAGGCACCTATATCGGCGTGGTTCTGGCCCATGCCGCGCTGGGTATCCCCTTCGTGATCATCACCGTCACGGCCACCCTGGTGGGCTTTGATCGCTCGCTCACACGCGCGGCGGCCAATATGGGCGCGGATCCTGTCACCACGTTCTTTCGCATCCAAATGCCGCTGATCTTGCCGGGCGTGATTTCGGGGGGGCTGTTTGCCTTCATCACCAGCTTTGACGAAGTTGTGGTCGTGCTCTTTGTGGGCAGCGCTGGTCAGCAAACCCTGCCCTGGCAGATGTTCACGGGGCTGCGCGAGCAGATTTCCCCAACCATCCTAGCCGTTGCGACAATCCTGGTGGCGATTTCTATTCTGCTTTTGGCGACGGTCGAGCTCTTGCGCCGCCGCTCCGAGCGCCTGCGCGGGATGAGCCCAGGCTAAGGACCGCTATGACCACTAACCTGAAGATCGACTATGTTGAATTTTACAGCGCTGAGCTGGAGGCGACGCAGGAGTTCTTTGCAAAAGCCTTCGCTTGGGAATTTATCAACTATGGCCCCGATTATCGCGATATTCAGAACGCAGGCACGGGCGCAGGGCTTGAGCGCAGCCCAAACAAAGCGCCGCTGATCGTTCTAAAAACGGATGATTTGCAAGCCGCTTATGCGCAAGTCAGCACGGCGGGCGCAGAAATCACCAAAGAAATCTTCGAATTCCCAGGCGGAAAACGCTTTGAATTTCGCGAACCCGGCGGCACAGAAATGGCGGTTTGGGCCGAGGGGTAGCGGGCTGTTTCGCTGCTCTCTGATAGAAAGGGACGTATGATGCTCACGCGGCGGCGGTTCTCAGCTTTGGCGGCAGCCAGTTTGGTGCTGGGGGGAACGCGCGCACGGGCGCATGGGCCCATAGATGTGGTCATTATCGGCGCGGGTGCTGCTGGTCTCACCGCCGCCTTTCACCTGCTGAGCGCCGGGCATTCGGTGCGCATTCTTGAAGCCTCACACAGATGGGGCGGGCGGTTGATGCGGCTGACGGGATTTTCCAATGTGCCGCTCGATCTGGGGGCCGAGTGGATCCATGATGAGCCCGAGATCCTGGGTTCGATCATCGGGCACGGGGCGACGGATATGGGCGTGCGGACGATCCCTTATGATCCGCAAACAATTCAACTCTGGCATAAAGGGCGGCTCCAGGATTTCAATCGGCTGCGACATTTCTATGAAGAGGTAAAGTTTCGCGATACAACCTGGTATGGGTTTTTCGAAAAGTTCGTGGCTCCAGGGGTCGCGCCCCATATTACGCTGAACACCGAGGTCACATCGGTTGCGCTCACCGCGTCCGGGGTCGAGCTGCGCACACGGGCGGGCCAGAAGCTCAGCGCCGATAAGGTCATTGTTACCGTGCCGCTTTCTGTGCTGCAAAGCGGGGCGCTTGCCTTGCCGGAATTTGCCCATCGCAAAGCGCTAAACCAGATGACATTTGGCGAAGGCTTCAAGGTTTTCTTCAAGTTCAAAACCCGCTTCTACCCCGATGTTCTGACCGAGGGCACACGGCGGCAGGTCTTGGCCAATCACGACGCATGGGATGCGAAGATCTACTATGATGCGGCCCTCAGGAAACCGACCACCGACAATCTGCTCGGGCTCTTTACGGTGTCTCAGGGCAAGCTCCCGCGCGCGCAGCTCAGCGATGATGCGCTGATTGAAACAGCTTTGGCCGAACTGACGGAGATCTTTGGCAGCTCCGTGCACGCTGACTTTCAAGGCGCAAAGGTGCAGAATTGGAGCCAAGAGCCCTTTATCAATGGCAGCTATTCAATGGAGACCGGGGGGCACAAGCCGAGCGATCTTCTGGCTCCGATTGCAGACCGGATCTATTTTGCCGGAGAGGCTCTAGGCACAGGTGATGCACAATCCACGGTTCACGGCGCCGCAGCCTCTGCCCGAAAAGCGGTTCAGGCAGTGACTGCGCATTAAGGGCTGCTTAGACCCATTTCGCCATGGGTGGTAGACTCATGAGCACTGCATTGGCATCATGACCCGTTTCCAAGCCGAATTTGGTGCCGCGATCATAGACAAGGTTATATTCGGCATAGAGGCCACGATGGATGAGCTGCGCCTCTTTATCCCCCTGATCCCAGCTTTGCACCCGGCGCTTATCAACCAAGGGCACAAAGGCAGGGAGGAAGGCGCGGCCAATATCTTGGGTTAATGCAAAATCCGCCTCCCAATCGCCGGTGCAATGATCATCCATAAAGATTCCACCAACCCCGCGCGCACGGCCCCGATGCGGAATGTAGAAATACTCATCCGCCCAGTCTTTTAGGCGCGGATATTGCTCAAGCCCGTGAGGGTCGAGATACTGTTTTTGCGTGGCGTGAAAATGCGCAGTATCCTCATCATATTCGATGCAAGGGTTCAAATCCGAGCCGCCGCCAAACCACCAGGCATGCGGGGTCCAGAACATGCGCGTATTCATATGCACCGCTGGCACATGGGGATTTTGCATATGGGCCACAAGGCTGATGCCAGAGGCCCAAAAGCGCGGATCCTCTTTCATGCCCGGAATACCTTTACGCGCGGCCATGGCGTTTTGCGCGCGCTCTCCAAGCTGACCATAAACGGTCGAGATATTCACCCCAACCTTTTCAAATACGCGCCCGCCGCGCATCACGCTCATCAGCCCGCCGCCCGCATCATCGCCATCCTCAGAATGCCGTTTGGTCTTGCTTACGTCAAAGCGACCCGCTGGAGCCTCGGTTTCATGTCGATCCTCTAGAGCTTCAAAAGCCGCAACGATTTCATTGCGCAGCTCTTCGAACCAAGCGGCGGCGCGGGTTTTGTGATTTTCAAACGTCTCGCTCATGTCTTCCCCCATGCGTTTGCGACCCTAATGCGCTGGAACGCCCACAGCATCAAGCAAAGTGCGCCCGCCATCAACGGTTAGAACTTCGCCCGTCATAAAGGCAGAGGCATCGGAAACCAAGAACTGCACCACATCTGTCAGCTCTGCCGGGCTGCCCACGCGCCCAAGCGGTGTGGCCTCCTCGATCTGCGCGCGCCAGTCCCGGTTCTCTTTCAGCTCGGTTTGCAAAGAGGCCGAAAGCACCGAGCCCAATGCCACCGCATTCACCCGAATCCGGTGCGGTGCCAGCGCGAGCGCGAAAGAGCGGGTCAATTGGTTCATCGCCGCCGCGGTCACAGAGAAGCCAAGCAAATCGGGGTGGGAGTTAAGCGCAGCCGTTGAGGACAGATTGACCACCGAGCCCAACGAACCCTCGGCCTGATCGCCCCCTTGCTTGATCATGCGCTTCGCCACCGCTTGCGTAAGCCGGAACGTGGTGCGCAGATTGCTCTCCATCAGATCGAGCAAACTATCATCCTCTGTGTCCAGCGGGTCCGTCGTGCCAAAGCGGCGCGAAGCATTTACCAGGATATCTATGCGATCATAGGCATCCAACGTCGCGGAGATGAGATTGGCGATGGTCAAACGCTCTCGTAAATTGCCGGCGAAATACCGCAGATTATCCTCAGAGCCATCGGCGAAATTATCTTGCAGAGCGGCCTCATCCTCATCAGCGCACATCACATTGGCCCCATGAGACGCAAGCTGGCGCGCGATTGCCAAGCCAATCCCACTCGCTGAGCCGGTCACAATGGCCGTTTTACCTACAATTGAAAAAGACATAGCTTACCCCCTTACCTGTGCCTGCGACAGGTTAGCGCTATTTCTCGTTAGGCGCGAGACAAACCTGAGCCCCGCAGCAGTTTGAACCGATTATCGCCGCCGAACTCTTCGACTTGTTTAAAACGCGCGGCAAGTTCGGCCTCATAGGGCAAGTGCCGATTGGCCACCAGATAAAGGCTCCCTCTTGGATTTAGCATGCGCGCAGCGGCTTGGATAAAGGCCATACCAAGCGCGGGCTCAGCGCTGCGCCCGATGTGAAATGGCGGGTTCATCACCACAAAATCAAGCTTTTGCGGGGGCTGCCATTTGGTGACATCCGCCCAGTGCATATGCGCGCGCGGGTCCGCCACATTCGCCTCAGCGCAATCCAGGCTGCGCTTTTGCGCCTCAACCAGATGCAGTGCGTCAATGCCGGGAGAGGTTTCCAAAAGGCGCGCGGACAGATAGCCCCAGCCCGCCCCAAGATCCGCGCCAGAGCCGGTTAGGTCGGGCAAGTTATCGCCCAAAAGACGCGAGCCCGGATCGACCCCATCGGCGGAAAACACACCAGGCAAGACTTGCCAACGGCCCTCAAGCAGAGCGCTCTGAGCCCGCCAATCCGCAAATGCGCTGCCCCCTTCAAACCACGCCAGCTTGCCATGGGCCTTGGACATCACCCCCAAGAGCGGCCGCCTGCGTTTGATCTCTTTCAGCAAGGACTCAATCCCACTGGTCTTAAGCCCATCCACAAAGACCAAAGGCGCCGCGCGACACGCTTGGGCAATATAATCCCGCGCCTGCGCCTTACTGCGCGGGATGCACACAATAGCCGCCTCAGCGGATAAATCCCCAAGCTCGGGCGAAACACGAAACCCGCAGCTTTCCCAAAACACCACATCCGGCTTACTATCTTGGACGATATGCGTGCGTGCGGGGCCAAGCGCCGAGAGATCCACATCCCGGCCCGCACCAAAAACAATCACAGGCCCGCTGGGAATCGCATCAGCGGCCAGGCTCAATCGGATGGACAAAAAGCTAGTCCTCTTTTTCCATCGTGCATTGCAACGGGTGCTGATGGCGACGGGCAAAATCCATCACCTGCGCCACCTTGGTCTCTGCAATCTCGTGACTAAACACACCGACCACCGCCAGCCCCTTTTTGTGCACGGTCAGCATAATATCAAATGCCTGCGCATGGTTCATGCCAAAGAAGCGCTCCAGCACATGCACCACAAATTCCATCGGCGTATAATCATCATTCAAAAGCAGCACCTTATACATAGGCGGCTTTTGCGTCTTAGGCCGGGTCTTTGTGACGACGGAGAGATCATCCTCATCCATCGGATCCTTGTCGGACATGATGATTGTTTTGGTTTGCATCATTTTCATCGTGACTTTTACTTCGCGCGCTCCCTCTATATAGCGACAGATGCCCGTCTGAAAAGCCCCCGTGAAAACCGCCCGTGAAAAGTCCAGAGAGAGCCAATGCCAAACACCCTTTCAACAATTGCCTTTGATGCGGACGATACGCTTTGGCATAATGAGCGCTTTTTTCAACTGACCCAAGCGCGATTTGCGGAATTGCTCAGTGACTTTACCGAGCCGGAAAATTTGATGGCCCGCCTGATAGAGGCCGAGCGACGCAACATCCAGCATTATGGATTCGGGGTCAAAGGCTTTGTGCTGTCGATGATCGAAACCGCTATTGAGGTGACTGAAGAAAAGGTGCCCGCAGGCGTGATTTCCAAGCTGCTCGCGGCGGGCCAAGAGATGCTCAGCCACCCGATTGACCTCTTGCCCCATGCTGAAGAGGCCGTGCGCCGCGCCGCTGAGACCCATCACATCTTGCTGATCACTAAGGGCGATTTGCTGGATCAAGAGCGAAAACTCGCGCAATCGGGCCTGGGGGAATATTTTGACGGGGTGCAAATCGTCTCGGATAAAAACATGCCGACCTATAGCCGGATCTTTGCGGGATGCGCTGGCGGGGCGAATCAAGCTCTCATGGTCGGCAATTCTTTGAAATCCGACATTATTCCCGCGCTTGAGGCCGGTGCCTGGGCCGCTTTTGCCCGCCATGAGGTGGAATGGGAGCTGGAAAAAGCCGAAGCCCCCGTGAGCGCGACTCGCTACGCAGAAATTCGCGATCTCTCAGAGCTGCCCGATGTGATCACCGCGATCGAGATGGGCGATTCCCTGCCGAAAGATTTGTAGTAAAGACCCGTTAATCCACAATATCTTGCAAATCCGGGCAGAAAATACCGGCGCGGCCCGCGGCAATTAACTTACCCTTAAACATCCTCTGTGCTAATGACTTAGGGACAAAGTCGGCACGTTGAACAAATCAGCGGCCATGAGCAGATTATAGGCAGGTATATCCGTGACGGCGGCACGCATTTTGTCAGCCCAGCTGGGGCTATTGGTATTCGCACTTTTGTGGCTGGTGGTTTTCTCCCCGCATTCAGCCCAGTCTGCCCCTTATGCAGCACTGGTGATAGATGCGCGCAGCGGTGAAGTTCTGCACGCGCGTAACGCGGATACACGGCTGCACCCCGCCTCGCTGACCAAGATGATGACGCTTTATGTCGCGTTTGAGGCCGTTGAGCGCGGCGAAATCTCGCTGGATACCCAGGTGACGCTTTCTAAGCACGCCGTCTCAGAACCCTACGCGACACTTGGGATGCGGGCCGGGTCGAAAATTTCACTGCGCCATCTTATTCGCGCCGCTGCGGTGAAATCCTCTAACGACGCCGCAACGGCAATCGGCGAGGCGATCTCTGGCTCAGAAGTCGCGTTCACCCGCCGCATGAACCGCACGGCCAAAGCGCTTGGCATGACCAAAACCACCTTCAAAAATGCCCATGGCCTGACGCAAAACGGCCATATGAGCACCGCGCGCGATATGACGATTCTCGGCCGCCATGTGCTTTATGACTATCCCGAATACTACCATCTGTTCTCGCGCCGCACGACCATGGTTGCGGGCCGGCAGCTGCCCAACACCAATCGTCGTTTGCTGAACGCCTATAAGGGCGCAGATGGCATCAAAACCGGTTTTACCAATGCGGCGGGCTTTAATCTCGTGGCCTCGGCAGAGCGCGGCAATGAGCGCATTATCGCCACTGTATTTGGCGGCAAATCCTCCCATTGGCGCAATCAACGCGTTGCTGAGCTGCTCGATATGGGCTTTCAGAGGGCCCCAAGCCGGGCCACGCTCATCAAACCGCGCAGGCCCGCCTATGTGGGAAATCTCGCCTCTGATGGATCACAGAACGGCAGAACCATTCGCGTGAGCGGCGCTGTGAAACGCAGCATCCGCCCCCAGCCCCGCCCGCTTGCAGATGTTGACGAAGCGGTCGCAATCGCCATGGCCGATCTTTTGGCTGAGGCCCCGGATCTTGGCCCGGCCCCCGATGAACTTGGACAAACACAAGCCCCGTCCGAGCTCTTGGCCGGGGAGATTTCAGACAGTGCGCCCGTAACCCCGGTGGAGCTGGCAGCCTTATCAGCACGCACGGCGCTCGCCTCTCCCTCGCGGCCCAAGGCACGCGATCTTACCCTGCGACGCGCCCCCAAACAGGTGCCGCGCACAGAAATCGTCGCGGCCCCAAACCGAAGCGCGCCGCAGGATTGGGGTGTGCATGTGGGCAGCTATCCCAGCCGGTTCAAAGCCGAACAAGTGCTGCTGGCCACCGCCCTGACGGAAATGTCCACCTTGGACGGCAGCAGACGCGCGGTTGTGCGCCGCCCCCGCGGATTTGACGCCAATTTCCTGGGCCTAAGCAAAGACAGTGCTGAACGCGCCTGCCGTCGCCTGCAAGCCCGGAATGTCTCATGCAGCTTAGTCGAACCAGGCCGCGGATAACGCCTATGAAATCGCGGCCAATAGCTGCTGGGTATATTCGGTTTGCGGCGCGGTAAAGAGTTGATCGGCCGTTCCATATTCCACCACATCGCCCCGCTTCATCACCATGACCTGATGCGACATGGCACGCACCACGGCCAAATCGTGGCTGATAAAGAGATAGGCCAGCCCGTATTTCTCTTGCAGCGCGCGCAAAAGCTCCACGATTTGCACCTGCACGGTCATATCCAGGGCCGAGGTCGGCTCATCCAGCACCACCACTTTGGGCCGCAGCACCATGGCGCGGGCAATCGCAATGCGCTGGCGCTGACCTCCGGAGAATTCATGCGGGTAGCGGTCCATCATCGCCGGATCAAGCCCCACTTCGACCATGACCTCTGAGACCAGCTCGCGCATATTGCGCCCAGGCTCCAGCCCATGCACGCCCAGCCCTTCGGCGATGATCTCGATGCAACTCATACGCGGCGAGAGACTGCCATAGGGGTCTTGAAACACGATCTGCATATCTTTGCGCAGGTGCCGCAGTTGCTTTTTCGACCATCCGCGCAGATCTTGGCCCAGATAGCTGACGGGCCCCTCGGAATGGATGAGGCGCATAATCGCCAGGGCCAGCGTCGTCTTGCCCGAGCCAGACTCGCCCACAATCCCCAGAGTCTCGCCCGCCCGCAGAGACAGGCTCGCCGCATTCACAGCCTTTACATGCCCCACGGTTTTGCGCAGAAATCCCTGTTTGATCGGAAACCAAACCCGCAAATCTTGGGTTTCCACCACCGTCGCAGCGTCCTTAGCCACAGGCGCGGGTCGTCCTGTTGGCGCAGCGCTGAGCAGTTTCTGGGTATAGGGGTGCTGGGGGGCGTCGAAAATCTTGGCCGTTTCGCCCTGCTCGACGATATGCCCTTTTTCCATGACGCAAACCCGATCCGCAATGCGGCGCACCACAGCCAGATCATGGGTGATAAACAGCAGGCCCATATTCTCGCGCTGTTTTAGATCCGCCAAAAGCTCAAGGATCTGCGCCTGAATGGTCACATCCAAAGCGGTGGTGGGCTCATCCGCAATCAGGATATCGGGCTTATTTGCCAGGGCCATGGCGATCATCACCCGCTGACGCTGCCCGCCGGACAGCTCATGGGGATAGGCCTTGAGCCGGCGCTCTGCATCATGGATGCCGACCTTGGCGAGCAATTCCAAAATCCGTGCTCGCGCATCCCCCCGCGAGATCCCTTGATGCAATTCCAGGCTTTCGGCCAGCTGCTTTTCAATCGTGTGCAGCGGGTTCAGAGAGGTCATCGGCTCTTGGAAAATAAAGCTGATATCATTGCCGCGTACGGCGCGCAGCTGGGCCTCGCTGGCCCCGATCAGCTCTTGGCCCGCATATTGGACCGAGCCAGAAACCTGAGCCGAGCCGCCCGTCAGCCCCAGCGCCGAGAGCGCAGAGACCGATTTACCCGAGCCAGACTCGCCCACGATCGCCACGGTTTCCCCGCGCGAGAGCGAAAAGGAGACGCCTTTGACGGCCTCGACCAAGCCGCCCTCTTGGCGGAAGGAAACGCGCAGATCGCTCACGTTCAAAAGAGGCGCACTCATGAGAAAGTCTTTCGAGGATCATAAGCGTCGCGGATGCCTTCAAAGATGAAGATCAACAGCGAGAGCATGATGGCAAAGGTGGAAAAGGCGGTAAAGGCAAGCCAGGGCGCGTTCAGATAGGTCTTGGCCTGCAAGGTCAGCTCGCCCAAGGACGGTGCAGAGGACGGCAAGCCAAAGCCCAGAAAGTCGAGGATCGCAAGCGTCGAAATCGTGCCGGTGACAATAAAGGGCAACATCGTAAGCGTGGCGACCATGGCATTTGGCAGCATGTGGCGGAACATGATCGTCCAATCAGACACCCCAAGCGCTTTGGCCGCGCGCACATATTCCAGGTTCCGAGCCCGCAGGAACTCGGCCCGCACCACGCCGACTAGGGAGACCCAGCCAAAGGCGATCATGATGGTGACAAGCAGCCAGAAGCTGCGCCCAAGAATGGCGAATAGGATGATGATGATGTAAAGGGAGGGGGTGGAGGTCCAGATCTCGATCACGCGCTGGAACAACAAATCGGTCCAGCCCCCGAAGTAACCCTGAATCGCACCAGCAATGATGCCAATCACGGTAGAGGCGCCGGTCACCATCAACGTGAACAATATCGACAGGCGAAACCCGTGGATCACACGCGCCAGCACATCGCGCTTGGCGTTATCCGTTCCCAGCCAGTTTTGTGCATTGGGCGGCAGCGGCGCGGTGCCAGAGCGATCTACGGGCGTGTCAAAAGAGTAAGGGATCAGCGGCCAGAGCATCCAGCCCAGCTGCATGTCCTCGCTCAGCTGCCCGGCGGCGATATTCTCAAAGATAAGATCAGGGTCATCCAAGCAGTCGATCACGCCGCCCGAACGGATCAGGCATTGCACCTCGGGCGCGGTGTAATCCGCCTCGGTCTGGAAATCGCCGCCGAACTCGGTCTCGGGGTAAAAATTCCAAATCGGTGTATAATAAGAGCCGCGATAATTCAGCAGGATGGGTTTGTCATAGGCCAGGAACTCGGCAAAGAGCGTGAGCAGGAAGAGCACACCAAAGATGCGCAAGGACCAATAGGCGCGCCGGTTTTGCTTGAAATTGCGCCAGCGTCGCTGATTGAGAGGAGAAAGTGCCATCAGCCCGCCCGCCGTTCAAAGTCAATGCGTGGATCCACCAGCACATACATCAGATCCGATAGAATGCCCACGAGCAGCCCAATCAAGCCAAAGACGAACAGAGTGCCAAACATGATCGGATAATCGCGCGCGACCGCCGCCTCAAAGCCAAGACGCCCCAGCCCATCGAGCGAGAAAATCGTCTCGATAATCAACGAGCCGCCAAAGAAAATCCCGATAAAGGCAGCGGGAAACCCGGCAATCACAATCAGCATCGCATTGCGAAACACATGGCCATAAAGCACGCGGGCCTCGCTCAGCCCTTTGGCGCGCGCGGTGACCACATATTGCTTTTTGATCTCATCCAGAAAAGAGTTCTTGGTCAGCAAAGTCAGCGAGGCAAAGCTGGCAACCGTATAGGCGAGCACCGGCAAAGTAATATGCCAAATGTAATCGGCAAATTGCTGCAGCATGCTCAGCTCCTCCCAATTGTCAGAGGTCAGCCCCCTCAGCGGAAAAATCTGCCAATAAGAGCCCCCCGCAAAGAGCACCAGCAGCATAATCGCAAAGAGAAATCCGGGGATGGCATAAGCGGCGATGATGATGCCGCTGGTCCATGTGTCAAAGCTGGATCCGTCCCGCACCGCCTTGCGAATACCCAAAGGAATTGAAATCATGTAAGAAATCAGCAAAGACCAGAGCCCAAGCGAGATCGAGACAGGCAATTTTTCCAGCACCAAATCCACCACCGGCTTGCTTTGAAAATAGCTATCGCCAAAATCAAAGCGCATGAAATTCCACACCATGAGGCCAAAGCGCTCAAGCGGGGGTTTGTCAAAGCCGAACTCTTTTTCCAGCTGGGCAATAAATTCCGGCGGCAGGCCACGCGAGCCGGCATATTGCTCATTGCCGGTATCTTGCTCTTGATCACCCCCGCCGGCAAAACCGCCAAACACATCCCCTTGGCCTTGCGCATTGGCAATGGCTTGCTCGACCGGGCCGCCGGGCATGAATTGCACCAGCGTGAAATTTACCACCAGAATGCCCAACAAGGTTGGGACAATCAGCAGCAAACGGCGCAGGATATAGGCCCCCATCAGATTACCTCAGCGCGCCTGCCTCGATCAACCGCTCATGCCCGGCGCTATCATACCACCAGAAATCCAAGTGCCCCAGCGCATAAGGGGGCAGCGGCTTGGGGTAATCATATTGATCATAATAGGCGACCCAGGTGTTTGGATTATACCAAAGCGGCACCATGAAAAACTCATAGCGCAAAGCCCGGTCCAGCGCCATCAGCGCGGTATATTCCTGCTCTCGCGTCTGCGCATTCAGCGAGGCATCAATGATCGTATCCACCAAGTCCGATTGCAGCGAGGCCGGGTTAAACAGCGAAATAATCGCATCTTCCGAGCCAAAGCGCTGATGCAGCCCGGTGCCCGTGCCCAGGAAGGCAACATATTGATCATAGATCAGATCGAAATCCTTATCGCGCTCGCGCAGGGTATATTGGGCGGTATCGACTTTCTCTAGCTTGGCGTCAATCCCCATCGCCTTGAGATTGCTGATATAATTCTCAAAAACCGCAGCGGTTGTTTGGGAAGAGGCCGAATTGAACAGGAACACCACCTGCATGGGCTTGCCATTTTTGGCACGCATCCCGTCCGCGCCCACGGCCCAGCCCGCCTCATCCAGCAGCTTCATCGCTGTGCGCAGATTGCGCCGATCCAGCACGCGCGCGCCTTTAGATGTATGGGGCATGCGCGCGGGCTCGGTGAGCATTTCGGCAGGAACCAAATCGCCGAGGGATTTCAGGAACTCCAGCTCCGCGCCTTCTGGGGCACCTTTTGCCTCCAGCGGAGAGCCTTGCGTGAACGAGACCCGCTGCGCGTAGAGCCCAAATTGCAGGCTCTCATTGGTCCAGTCGAAATTATAACCCAAGGCCAGCGCCTCGCGCACACGGCGATCTTGCAGCATCTCTTTTTGCAAATTGAACACGATGCCGGTGGGAACCGGGGGCGTGCCATCTGGGATCGCCTCTTTGATCACCTGACCGTTTTGCACCTTGGGAAACTCATAAGAGCGCGCCCATTTGAACGCATCCCCTTCCCCGCGAAAGGTGTACTCTCCGGCCTTGAACCCCTCGAACGCGGCCGCATCATCGCCAAAATACTCCACCCGGATCGTATCGAAATTATGCCGGCCCTGGTTCATTGGGTGATCCCAGCCCCAGTAATCGGGATTACGCGTATAAACGATACGCCGGTTTGGCACGACCTCTTGCACAACATAGGGGCCAGAGCCGGGAGAGGCCTCAAGCCGCGGCTCATCAAGACGCGCGCCGGTTTCCTCGAACCATGTCTTTGACCACACAGGCACGCCGCCGACCTGGGAAATCAAACTGCGGCGCGAAATCCCATCGGTGAAGTAGAATTTGATCCGGTAATCATCCAGCACTTCGGCATTAGGGATGCGCTTTTTCACCGCCGCCGCGTAAGAGGGCAGCCCCTGTTCCAGCAACAGGTTATGGGAGAACAACACATCATGCGCGGTCAAGGGGGTGCCATCGCTGAATTTGGCATCTTTGCGCATGTGGAAAATCACCCAGGATTTGTCCTTGGGATATTCCAGATGGGTGCAAAGCAGACAGTAGCCCTCGCCATAGGTGTCGGCGGCGGCAGCTCCCCCGGTGGTTGGCATTTCCCCCAGCAGGCTTTCATACATCATCCAGCTCAAACGCCCGGCGCGCCCTTTGCGGCTATAGGGGTTCATCGAATCAAAGGTGCCGGTCCGCGCGAAGCTGATCTCGCCGCCTTTGGGGGCATCAGGGTTCACGTAATCGAAATGCTGAAAATCAGCCGGGTATTTCAGATCACCATAGAAAGAATAGCCATGGCTGGTGATGATCTCTTCAGCGGCGAGCGGGACAGCACCAACGGCCAACCCAAGAGCCGCGCCCAAACCCAGTGTCTTCAGACGGCCCGTTAGCGGATGTGAGAGAGTTCTGTGCAGCGCGCGCATAAGCCTGTCCTTCTGATCAGCCGAATTCTTTGCAGACAATTTAAGGTAATTCTCACAGACTCCAATAGACAAGTTACCAAAGCGTGAATGCTCCGCGTGAAATTTACCCTTTGTGAAGGATCCTGCCCGCCCAACCCACTCAAAAACCCGAAACTTCACGCCCCCCCTTTATTTGGCTAAAAATACCTTACGGGGGTGTGGGGGTGTAAAACCCCCACGGGTGCAGTGGTTCGTGTTTGCGCATAAGGTTGGAACAGCAAAAAAGGCCGCAGGTTTCCCGCAGCCTTCATAGGGTTCAGATGGTTTAGCGCTTAGCCGCCAATTGTTTGCAGATAGGCGATCAAATTCGCGCGATCCCCTGCCTTTTTCAGCCCGGCAAAACCCATGGTGGTGCCTGACGCCCAGCCTTTGGGGCTTGTCAAGAACCCATCCAGGTTCTCAGGGGTCCAAGCATCAGAGCGACCTGCGAGCGCACCAGAATAGGTAAACCCATCCGCTGTCCCGATCTGGCGGCCAACAACACCATGCAAATAGGGGCCTGTGCCGTTCTGACCGGCTTCAAGCTTGTGGCAGCTCTGGCATTTCTTATAGACTTTTTCGCCCTTGCCGATATCCGCACTTGCCAAAAGCTCTGTGATCGTTGGGCCCGCTTCGGCCTCTGCGCCACCACCAGCGGCATCTGTCTCAACCACATAGGCCTGCTTATCACCGTGACCATGCCCACCGACGGCGTAGATGCTATCCGAAGCCCAAGCACCAAACTTAATCACCAGCCATGCTATACAAATACTGGCAACGGCCTTTGTTAGTTTCATCGTGTCCATATGTCGCTCACTCGGTTCACATTATGCCTAGCTGGCGGCTACCTAGCCCTTCCCAATTCTACTGGCAAGAGTTAGACACCGCGACCAAACGCCCATAACCCACTTTAAGGGCAAGTAGTAAGGGACAGGTAAATGGCCGGGAAAATTGCATTCCAAGGAGAACTGGGCGCGTATAGCCATGAAGCCTGTGTGAATGCGGCCCCAGATTTTACCCCCCTGCCCTGCCCCAGCTTTGAAGACACGATCGCGGCTGTGACGTCGGGGGCGGCAGAGCGGGCGATGCTGCCGGTTGAGAACACGACCTATGGGCGGGTGGCGGATATCCATCGGCTCTTGCCTCATAGCGGGCTGCATATCATTGGCGAGGCCTTTGTGCGCGTGCATATCAACCTACTGGCTGTACCGGGGGCGAAAATCGGTGATATTAAAGAGGCTTACTCGCATCTGGTCCTGCTGCCGCAATGCGCCGAGTTTCTGCAAGAGCATGGGATTAGGGGGCGCGTGAGCTCGGATAATGCGCGGGCGGCGCGCGATGTGGCGGCGCGCGGTGACAAGGCGGTGGCGGCTTTGGCAAGCGCTTTGGCGGGCGAGATTTACGGGCTGGATGTGCTGGCGCGCAATATCGAGACGCAAGACAATAACACCACCCGCTTTCTGCTGATGGCGCCGGAGGCGAACCATAGCCGCCGCGGGGATAAGATGCTCACGACCTTTGTGTTTGAGGTGCGCAACATTCCGGCCGCGCTCTATAAGGCAATGGGCGGGTTTGCGACCAATGGCGTGAATATGACCAAGCTGGAAAGCTACATGGTCGGCGGGCGCTTTACCGCGACTCAGTTTTACGCCGATATCGAAGGCCACCCAGAGGATCCCCCCGTCGCCCGCGCCCTGGAAGAGCTGGATTATTTCACCAATCGGCTAGAGATTTTGGGGGTCTACCCGGCGGATCACAGGCGCGATTAAGCCGCTTGCTCTTGCTGCCATTGCGCTTCGACGCTTTGTGAAAAATCCAGCACGCGTAGGCGGAAGCGTTTGGTGAGTCGGTTTTTGGCGAGCCGTAACGATTGCACAAATACGCGCGCTTGCAGGGCTTGGGGTTTCAGCTCTAGCTCTAGGGAAACGCGGGTGCGGGTCTCGGTCAGCTGCGTGAAAGTGATCGTGAAATCCGCGCTGAGGCTGCGCGAAATGGCTTCAAAGCTCAGACGCTGGGGCGGGGAATAGTCGGTCAGGGACAGATCGAGCGTGCGGGCGCGGCCGCGAAAGCGGAACTTTGCCTGCCAATTCAGCCCCCCCTCTGCAAGGCTACCTTGGCGCGTCACCGCCACCGCATAGGGCTTGGCGCGCGCCTCAAAAGCCTCAAAATCGCTGAAGGCCGCAAACACATAATCTGCAGGCGCGTCGATATCTTCTTTGGCCGTAAAGCGCATTGTGCCTCCACGCTCGCTAAAGTTGCATTCACCCTGCCCTTAGTCCAGCGAATCCGCAAGCCAATTTTGCAACAAAAAATGCGCGATGGCCCCTTTGCGCGCGGGCAGGAGCCACGGATGTTCGCCAGCGAGCGCTTGCATGATGTCTTCGCGGCTCACCCAGCGGGCATCTTCGATCTCTTGCGGGTCAATGGAGATCTCCTGGCTGACCGCCCTGCCCCAGCAGCCCACCATCAATGAAGCGGGAAAGGGCCAGGGCTGGCTGGCGAGATAGCCGACCTCTGCGACCTTGATCCCTGATTCTTCAAAGACTTCGCGCCGCACCGCTGCCTCAAGGGTCTCGCCCGGCTCCACAAAGCCCGCAAGCAGGGAATACATGCCCTCGGGCCAGCCGGGTGAGCGCCCAAGCAGCACCGAATTGCCATGGGTGATCAGCATAATCACAACCGGGTCCGTGCGCGGGAAATGCTGCCGCCCACAAGAGGGACATCCGCGCTGCCAGCCCGCCTGCACCATATCACTGGGCGCGCCGCAATTGGCGCAAAACTTGTGGCTGCGATGCCATTCAAACAATGCGCGCCCGCTCGCGGCCAGCTCAGCATCGCGCGGAGAGAGCCAGGTCATCACCCGCCGCAGCTCGGCAAAGACCTCGGTATCAGCAAGCGCGGGGTGCCGCTGCTCACTCGGGTCAAGAAATTGCGTAACCTGCGAGATATCCTGGTCCTCAGGCACCCAGCCGTTGATATGACGCGCAAAACAGGCCCGCCCCGCCTCCATGCCCAAGAATATCGGCTCAGAACCCCCATTCACAAAGATGTGATGATCCAGCGGCAAGCGCATCAGCTCAGCCGGGCGCGGCGTCGAAATCAACGGCTTGCCGCGCCAAAAGGCGATCGTGCGGCTGTTTGGATCACGGCGCAGCGCGTCAATTTCATCTTTCTTGCCACGCAGATGCGCCGCGCGGTCAAGACCAGAGCCGCCAAATGTCACCTGTTCTGCGAATTTCATTGCCTATGCCTGCCTTGCCCTATGACTGCCTATATGATGCGCTAGACTTGTCTAAAGTTCCAGGCAGGTTTTCGCATCCCGCCCCTTGTTTTCCCAGAGTTTTCTTCCATAAGTAGCAAAGGCTGACAAAAAGGCTGGCAAAACTTAGGAAGATTATGGCGCGAGCCCTGTTGCGTGTACTGGCCACGAGCGATGTGCACATGCACCTATTTACCCAAGATTACCGAAGCGGGGCAGAACTTGCGCGCGCTGGTTTGGCACGCCTGGCCCATCGCATTGACGCCGCCCGCGCTGAGGCGATGGCGACGGGGCGCGCCTGCCTGCTGCTTGATAATGGGGATCTGCTTCAGGGCACGGCTTTGGCGGAGCGTATCGCACCACAAGATTTAGCCGCTATTTTTGAGCAGCTCGAATATGATGCGCTGGGGCTTGGCAATCATGATTTTGACCACGGGCTTGAGCGCTTGCTCACCTTTGCCAAAGCCGCCCCCATTCCCGTGCTATGCAGCAATCTGCAGCTCACAGAGCCCTCAGACCATATCCGGCCTCACCTGATGCTCCAAAAGGGAGGGCTCAAGCTGGGGATTTGCTCGGTCCTGCCCCCTGCCACCTTGCTATGGAACCAAGCGGTTTTGGCGGGCCGGGCCGAGTTTGGCGATATGCTGACCTGCGCTGAAACTTACGCCCAAGAGCTGCGCCGCAAAGGAGCAGATATCGTGATCGCGCTGGCCCATACCGGCATCGGGCAGGTGCTGGGGGAAAACGCGCTGGTGCCACTGGCGGCCTCTGGCGCGGTGGATGCGATTATCGGCGGTCATACCCACCTGGAATTTCCTGGCCCTGACCATGCGGAGCTGGATGAAGCCGATATGGAAAACGGAACTCTACACGGCATCCCAACCGTCATGCCCGGCTTTGGCGCGGCCAAGCTGGGATGTATTGATCTAGAGATCGAACTCAGCGAGACAGGCGCGCGTGTTCTAAGCGGTGCGGGTCGGCTGATCTCTTCCCAGGAAAATGATCCCACCGACCACCCCGCCCTTGCCCCCGCGCGCGCGGCGCATAAAGCCACCTTCGCCGCGCTTGATGAACCGCTGGGCCCGCTCAGCCGCACCTTGAGCAGCTCTTATGCGCTGGTGCAACCAAATGCGCTCACCGCTCTGGTGGCGCAGGTGCAATCAGAGGTTATTGCGGCCCAGCAGCCAAGCAGCCCCTTTGCCGATCTCCCCCTTTTGTCAGCGGTCGCGCCGGGACGGGTCGGCGGGCGTGGTGGCCCCAGCAACTACACCTATGTGCCCGCAGGTATCCTGCGCGAGCGGCATATTTCCGATATCTCGCCCTTTACCAACCGGATCTGGGCGGTGCGGTTGAACGGGGCGGAACTGCGCCTTTGGCTCGAAAAATCCGCGATTCTGTTCAACCATCAGGACCACAAAGAGCCCAAAGCCCTGCTCTCACCAGAGCTGCCTGGCTTTAATTTCGACACGATCTATGGGCTTTCCTACGACATTGATTTGATGCAGCCGCCGCGCTTTGCTCAGACGGGAGAAGAGCTGGCCCCGCGCGCGAAACGCATTCTCAACCTCGCCTATCAAGGGCGGGCCGTTGCGGATGAGGATGCGTTTTTGGTCGCGGGCACCGATTACCGGCTGTGCGGCGGGGGCAATGTGCCCGGGCTTGGCCCGCATAAAGAGATGATCCGCACCGATATCACCCTGGATGCGGCCCTGCGCACATTCTTTCAAGCTGGCCTTGGGGGGACATTCGCGCCAAGCACAGCGCCCTGGCGATTTGCCCCAAACTGCAAGGGGCTGAAAACATGGTTTGACACCTGCCCAAGCGCGCAATTTGAGCTGCACGAGATCACCGATGCCCGCCCCGGAGCCCCCAAGCGGCTCAATTCCGGCCTCATCCGTGTGCCTTTGACCTTGTGAACCGGCCATCCGGGCAGCACAAAATGCCCCGCGTGGAGCCAGTCCACCGGAGTTGCACATCATTATAAGGGAAAAGTGAGTTCGGACAGGGAACGGGCCCGTCAGACATCGATGATCACCGCGTGTCAATAGCGGAGAAACAGCGTTTGCTCATCATTTCCTATCCGCGCCATCGTGACGAAAGAGAACTTAGCCAGGCTCCACATGCCCATGCTCCAGCCACATTGACAGCGCGCGTCTTAGAAGCTTCGTGGGATCGGTTCTACGCGGGATTGGTTAAGATTGCGTGAGGGGAGCGTGCGGTGGCACCTGGAAACCCAGTCCAGCGCCGTGGGGGTTTTGCACCCCCACACCCCCGCAAGGTATTTTCGGCCAAATGAAGGGGGCGCCGGGTGGAGGGATTTGCGACGCTGCAAGGCATTGATATGGTTTATTTTTTTGCGATTTTCCAAGCGCCCAGCAGGGGGAAAGATCACGCACATTCGCGCTGAGCGGGAAATTTGCGGGTATCGTTTTGCAGGTGTTCACGATCGCGTAAGAGCACCGTTCACTCACCAACACTCCGCGCCACCTTGGCAAGAATTGCACCCTTGCCCTTTTGCCGACGCTCCCCTATATAACCCGGCGAGAGGTTGGCGCGGGCAGGTGCCTCGCCAACCCGGTCAGGTCCGGAAGGAAGCAGCCGTAACGAGTCCCGCTTGGGTCGTTGTCAGCCTCTCACCCTCTCCTCTCTGTGCAAAGGGTCGCCACTGATTCCGCGCCATGCGCCGAATATTTCTCTGCGCGCCTCATGATTTCCGGGCGGCTATCGCCCAATCGCTAACGGAAAAAGTTAAAACCTTAAGGTTTCGGCAGGCTGCGGCCCATTTTGCAAACGGGAGGTAAAAGCGCTCTTTCACCGCAAATCGGCTGCACTGTGCGCGCAGCAATTTCGCTCTGCCCAAGATGAACATACCGAGATGGCTCAGCCCTATTTTTCGTTGAAAACTTGACCTTTTCGCATGCACATCAATATCTTGCAGCGCGCTCACCGCAGTCAGGCCCAGGCCCGCACCAAACAAAGCCCAGGCCTGAAACAGCCCAACACGGGGCGCGCCTAAGCGCACAAGTTCGCGCAGAATTTGCTAAATTTATTTCGGTTGTTCGTAGAAATGACAAATTTCGCGCCTGACTTCGCCCCGCTGAGTTTTCACAAAGGTTGCGGGGGCGTTAAGAGCGCGGAGCTTACGCCAATATGTATGTGCTGTCAGATCAAACCGGTCACAACACCGCTACGGAGATCACAACGGATCATTTTGGGGCAAATATTGTCACCATTCATGATACCGAATTTGGTGATGCTGCCAGCGGCATGCGCGCGCTGGTCTCCGAGCTAAACGTCAACACGCTGCGCTATCCCGGCGGCACCGTCACCGAAGACATGTTCGACATGGACAATCCCGAAAGCCGGGTGCCGCGCAATGGGGTTGATCATGAATTGTTGCCCATGGGCGAGTTTTTCGAGGGCGCATATGCTGTTGGCGCAGATGCGAGCATTGTGATCCCGACCCAGGTGGCTTTTGAGCAAACCGCTGCTGAGGCCGCGCTTGCGGGCACTTATGGTGATCGCCACGTGAGCGAGGCCTATCTAGAGCAAGTGGCCCGTTTTGTAGAGCGCGCCCTGCTCGATGCCGCCCAGGCCGGGGTGCAGATTAATGCCTTTGAAATTGGCAATGAGTTCTGGCTCGGCGGTGAGATGACTGCCGAGGAATATGGCCGCGTTGCCGGGCAGGTTCTGCCAGTGATCCACGCCCAGCTTGAGGCTTTGGGCTATGAAGATGTGGACCTGATCGTGCAGGCGACCTCTTCTGCCTCTGCGCTTTGTGCCCCGCGCAGTGATGTGTCAGCCTTTGTTGAGACAACGCCAGAGGGGGAGTTGGTGCTGCATAGCGCGGATCCCAGTGGCGACTTCCAGCCTGTCACCATTCCCGGCCAAGGCTCCGCAATCGCGCAGCTTGCCGATATTGCCGCCGGCATCAATGCGGTGCCCGGCGCGGCGGGCCTGGTCGATGGCTCTGTTCTGCATGTCTATCAAAACACGGGCTTTTCTGGCGTTGATACGGCGCGCGATTTCCTGTTCACTCAGTTCGCACTTTTCGAGGACATGATTGGCCGCGCAGGCGATCTGGAACGTCACGTCACCGAATGGAATGTGCAGGCGGGTCGTAATCCGAATAATGCGGGTCTTCAGCAAGCCTCTATGATGGTGGAAACTTTCTATGAAATGATTACCCATGGTGTGGATGCTGCGCAGGTTTGGCCCCTGACCTTTAACAACACGCAAGGCACATCGCTCTTGGATTTGGAGGATGATCGCCTGTCCCTTGCTGGCGAGGCGTTTGAGCTGATGAGCGATGTTCTGATCGGTGCTCAGGCGGTGATGGATTGGGGCATTGAGGGGCAGATTGACGTGCATGGCTTTCGCTCTGACGCGACGATGCATCTCTTTGTGTCAGAGCGCAGCGGGCAGGCGCAAAATGATGCGGTGATCGATTTTTCCGCCATGACCTCGGAAAGCCGGTTCTTTGTGATGGGCACCCAGCTTTGGGATGGCGGCGCGGGCGGCTCAAATGCGAATGCGCAGGCGCAGGTTTCCTATACGGGCGGCGTGACCATTACGGGCGCGCAGCTCGAACTGGATATGGCCGATTGGTCCACAACGCGCCTGGACATTATCGAAGTTGATAATGGCGCGAATTTCATCGAAGCAGGCAGCGGCGATGACCGCATCCTGACCTATTACGGCTCTGACCGGATCTTTGGCCAGGACGGCGATGATGTGCTGGATGGCGGCGGCGGGCGCGACTCGATCTGGGGCGGGCGCGGCAATGACGTGATCGTGGGCGGGCGCGGCAAAGATTACCTGTCTGGCAATGATGGGGCAGATAGATTCATCTTTGTTGACACCCATGGCGCAGATCGCATTCGCGATTTCACCTTTGGCCAGGACACGCTGCGCATCAACCGGGTAAACTATGAAAGCTTTCACGAGATCATCGCCGATGCCGCGCTAGAGGTTGAATATCGCGCGGACTCTATCCTGATCCACTATAGCGACACAGATTCTGTTGAGCTGCTGAATATGTCTGTCACCTTTAGCGATGATGGCGGCGCGCGTGTCACCGGGGATAATGGGATGGACATCCTGTTCGGTGCCGATGCTCAAGACGATCTGCGGGGCCGCAACGGCAATGACGTACTGGTCGATGGCGCAGGGCGCGATTATCTGCGCGGCGGTGCGGGGGCCGATACATTCGTGCTTGCCAATGATGGAGAGCTGGACCGGATCACCGATTTTGTCTCTGGCGAAGATCTGATCGACATCACCGCTTGGGGCGTCAGCGACTTTGATCAGCTGAATATTGAGATGCAATATAACGGCAGCGGTCGCTTTCTGAACCGCGCCCTGGTCACATTCGAAGACGAAACTCTGCGCCTGGACACACGGGACGAAGATTTCGCAAGCCAACTCAGCCAGTCAGATTTCGTGTTTTACTAAAGCACTTCCAGTTTTACTGAAATGTTGCCCATCGCTTTTCGCGTTCGAGCAGAGCGAGAGGCAGCGAACAAGCGATACAATGTAAACTGGAAGTGCTCTAATTGAGAGAAACAGCCTTTCCCAAACGCGGCAATCGCGCCTTTTTCAGCAGGGCGCGTGGGCTCCAATCCTTGCCAGAAAGCGCACGGGCATCCTGGGTGATCTGCTCAGAAAGCGCCTTCATTGCGCCCGGATCACGCTCCCAAAACGTCATCATGAGCGCATCTGGGTCAGACAGGCTCACCCCCTCCTCCGCCAGGATATTTTTCGGGAAATCCTTTTTATTCAGAGTGATAACCCCATCAGCAGAGGAGGAAATCGCCGCGGCCAGCACATGAATATCGCCCGCATCGGGCAGCCAAAGCCGCGCCTCAAGCCCCGGAGTTTGCGCAACCTCAGCCTCAGGAAACCGCGCCCGCAGCAAAGCAATGTCACCGCGCGCAAGCGTCTCTGCCTCAGAGCCAAAACCCGCGCTATTCTTACGCACCGCGCGTGCCCATTCCTCTAAGATCCGCGCCGACCAAAGCGGCGTAAAAAACCCACGCTCCGCCGCGCCAAGCAGCATCTGCCGCATAACGGTCGGGTAAAGCACACAGGCATCAAGCAACAGCTTCATAGCGCGTAAAACAAAGCTTTAAGATAGGCGCTGCTCATCTCCCCCGGCAGGCTTGGATGATCGGGACCCGCAAAGCCCGTATGGATAAGCTTTGCACGATGCCCAGCCCGCCCAATGCCCCGCTCGCAAGAGGCGCGGAATTTGCTGAGCTCTGCCGCGTTCGAGCACGAACACAGCCCCAAAATCCCGCCGGGCTTGACCAGCGGAGCCGCCAGCCGCGCCACACGTTCATAGGCCCGCAACCCCTGCCCAAGCGCTTGTTTTGAGGGCGCAAATGCGGGCGGATCACAAATCACAATATCAAACTGCGCCCCCTCGTTTTGCAGATCTGACAAGGTATCAAACGCATCGCCCTGGCGGGTTTCGAATTGCTCGGCCACATCGCTCGCCTTTGCGCCAGCCTCAGCCAAAGCCAACGCCGCCGCAGATCCATCCACAGCCAGCGCAGCGCCCGCACCCGCCTTGAGCATCGCCAAACCAAAACCGCCCACATGGCAAAACACATCCAAGACCTGATCACCAGGGCGCACCAAAGAGGCAGCAAACGCATGGTTGAAACGCTGATCGAAAAACAACCCGGTCTTCTGCCCGCCAATCAGATCGGCCATATAGGTTGCCCCATTCATCGGCACCGGAACCGGGGCCTCTGGCGCAGAGCCAAGCAGCACGTTCGAGGCATCATCCAGCCCCTCACGCAGCCGCGCCCGGCTAGCCGCATTTTTCAAAACACATGTGGCCCCGGTGACCTGTGCCACAGCCTCAGCAATCATTGGCGCATTGCTCTCGGCCCAAGCGGTATTGGGTTGCATGACCGCGATCTGCCCAAAAAGGTCAATGATCACGCCGGGCAGCCCATCCGCCTCGGCATGGACCAGCCGATAATAGGGCGCATCAAACATACGGGCGCGCAGGGCAAAAGCGGCCTCAATCTTGCGCGTGAGCCAAGGTAGATCAATCTCAGCCGAGAGATCCAAATCCAGCACTCGCGCCGCCAGCTTTGACTCGGCGTTAAAGGCGATCAGGGCAATCGGCTCTCTCTCATTACTTTCAAGCAGCGCCAAAGTGCCCGGTTCGATCTTGCGCGTGCGCCGATCCAGCACCAAGTCATTGTCATAAACCCAAGGCGCGCCATGCCTAATCGCACGCAGTTCAAATTTCGGCTTCACCCGCACACGCGGTAAATCTGGAATGTCATTCATAAACCTGCCCTAACGAGCCCCGCCCCGCTTGAAAAGCCGCAATGTGTTTTTAGATTGCACAGCGAGCAAGGAGCGGCTATCTGGGCCCCACCGGTCCCGTAGCTCAGCTGGATAGAGTGCTTGCCTCCGAAGCAAGAGGTCACAGGTTCGAATCCTGTCGGGACCGCCATCATGATTTTTTTCACTATATTGGCACAGGAATGGAAACGCTAAAAAACCGCCTTCTTGGTTTGGCCAAATTCATCGGCAAGCATCCCGGTGAGATTTCGATTGCCTCTGTATTGCCCGAAGCCAAGCCAAGCAACATTGAATACTTCGGAGATGGTGAGGTCGTCAGCGAGTATTTGCATGGATGTGTGACTTTCGAGACCTCCGAGTTTAGGTACGACCTTATACATGTAAAAATCGGAGATGCGTTGATCGAATATGATCCAGCCTTTGAATTAATGGCGAACGCTACCGAATTTTTGACCTATATGAAAAAGCATTTTGGCGAACCGTTCTCCAGCCGCGGCGCAATGAGCACAGTCCTTGGCGAACACCCGTCTGCCTTTAACTTTTGGCTGGAAGAAAACACAGTGCAAATTAACGTAGAATATACGTCGGTGATCAACAAATTTTTCATTGGCCGACCTGTTCAATAATTTCGGTGAAGTTGAGGTTTAGCTGGACGAGACCGAGCTGCTTTACTTGCATGACCTGGTGCGGCTCGAGAACGGCGCGGCATCTTGAAATATAAAGACAAAACAAATAATTGGTCGGCCCTGGTCAATAAATTTCTGCGCAATAATGGGCTCGCGGAAAGCCCAAAACACACCGCCTACTCGCTGCGCCACTATGTCAAAGATGCGCTACTGGCCGCAGGCATCGACGACCGCGTGCGCGCCGACATCCTAGGCCACAAATATAAACGCCCCAAATACAGCGAAGGCGGAGCCCTAAAGGCGCGCGCTGAGGCTACTGGCGAAAATCGCGCTGTGAGCGAAAGGGGGGCTTTGAAGCGCTCACCCAAAGCCTCAGAACACCCCTACTTGTCGAAGGGCATTTTGAGGGCTTACGGCCCATAGCAGTCATTCGTATCAAGCGCAGCGGATGGCTGGTCTCAGCCGCAAAATGGACACGGGCAGTTAGCAATTGATACCTAAACTGAAACAACTCAAAAACAGCTCTTGCATCGACGATCCGCCTCAATCAGTTTAGAACCACCGTTCGCGCCAACTACACCATGGGCGAACCAAATGTGGGGCTCGAAGCTATGAAATCACTTGTGTTCTTCAAACAATAAAGGCGGTGTAGGAAAGACTACGCTTCTATGCAACGTCGCAGCCTACCTAGCACTTGAAAAGAACCTGAAGATTTGTGTCGTTGATGCTGATCCCCAGTGCAACTCAACGCAATATTTCTTTGATGAGGACACCGTCGAACAAATCTATGCGGATAAATCGTCATTTACAATTCAGTCCATAATTGATCCGCTTGTTGAAGGTACTGGTTATCAGGAAAAAATCAGTACAAAACGAGCGCATGCATTTGGTGTCGACGTTATCCCGGGAGATCCCCGCTTAGCAATTACTGAAGATCTGTTGGCCAAAGACTGGGGAGACGCCAAGGCTGGAGAGATACGGGGGATACGAACATCCCTTGTTTTCTCTCAACTTTTGAACCTGCTCGATGACTATGACCTTGTCTTGTTTGATGTCGGTCCATCTCTAGGCGCAATCAATCGAGCGATATTGCTGAGTGCCGATTATTATGTAAGCCCTATGTCAATTGATATCTTCTCTCTGAGAGCGTTTGAAAATATAGCTGAATGGATAGAGAACTGGCGTACAGAATGGAAGCGAGGCATCGAAAACGTTAGAGATCAGACTCGCGTGCCTGAGCACAAGGCCGACGGAGCGAAGTTCGTTGGATATGTCTCGCAACAGTATTTGGCAAAATCGGTCCGTGGCACACGTCGTCCGGTGAGCGCATACGAAAATATACGCAAACAGATCGACGATATCATAAAACTCAATATCCAAGATGATGATAGCCCAAATCGTCCATTTGAGATTGGGACAGTGCAGAACTTGTTTAGCCTCGTTCCAATGTCACAGTCGAACAATAAACCAGTTTTTCGTTTGCAGGCCAAAGATGGTGTGGTGGGCGCTCACTTTCAGAAGGTCAAAGATGCACACGATGTTTTCGGTAGCGTCTCCGAGAAGATTTACCAGCGTCTCGATGATTGATTGGCCAGAAACCTTGATCCGCGACATTGCGCGGAGAAACGCTGTGATTGTAATAGGATCAGGTGTATCGAAACACGCAGAGTCACAAAATGGCCTCCGACCACCGGTATGGAAAGAGTTTTTGAAATCCGCCTACAAAAGACTCAATGATGAAAATAGGAAGCACATCGAAAATGCGATAGAAACAGGTGACTTTTTGCACGCTTGCGAGTGGCTCAAGAAGCGCTTCGATGAGGACTGGACGCCGTTCCTTCGTAGTCAATTTCGTGAGCCAATCTATCAAGCCTCTGAGATACATCGGGTTATAGTAGAACTTGATGTGCGAATTGTTTTCTCGTTGAACTTTGACAACATCTACGAAAACGCCGCAAACACTGTGGGTGAGAATGCATTTATTGTTAAGCATTATTATCATGAGGATGTTTGCGAGTTTCTTCGCGGGGACGGTCGATATATTGTAAAATTACACGGCGACCTCGATTCACCACAAAACCTTATTTTCACGCAGCGTGATTATTCGCATGCGAGATCAAAGTTCAATGGTTTTTATTCAGCATTTGACGCCGCACTTCTCACAAACACGTTTCTCTTCATTGGATGTGGATATCAAGACCCAGACATTAATCTTTTGCTTGAGAATCAAGCTTTCGGCTTCCCCGGAAGTGCCGGTAGTCCGCATTATTTTCTAACTTCCAGCGGTGTGAATAGCGATTTAGTCCAGTCCTTGCGGAGAAACCGTAACCTAAAAACGGTCACATATGATCCAATCGATGATTGGAATAGCCCCCTGAAAGTGGTCCGCCAACTGGGATAGATTGTCCCGCAAATTGGAGGATCAGAGATGGCTGGAAAACGAGAAAAGCCGGAAGATATCGTATCGAAGCTTCGGCAGGTTGAAGTTCTACAGGGACAAGGGGCGACGATTGCCGAGGCAGTGCGCCAGATCGGTGTGACGCAGCAGACGTTTTATCGATGGCGGAAACTCTATGGCGGGATGCAACGATCTCAGCTCGCGCGTCTGAAAGAACTTGAGAAGGAAAACCAGCGGCTTCGGCGGGCGGTGTCTGATTTGACCCTGGACAAGCTGATCTTGACGGAAGCAGCGAGGGGAAACTTCTAAGCCCTTCACGACGCCGGAAGTGCATTGATCATGTGCGGCAGGAGCTTGGCGTGTCCGAGCGCCGCGCCTGCCGCACGCTTGGACAGCACCGGTCCACGCAACGCAAAGTGCGCAAGGTCGGGCCGATGAGCAGCGTCTGACCGATGACATCATCGAACTGGCTGACCAGTACGGGCGCTATGGCTATCGGATGGTGACGGGTTTGCTGCGCAACGCGGGCTGGTGTGTGAACCACAAGCGGGTCGAACGCATCTGGCGACGTGAAGGGCTGAAGGTCCCGAAAAAGCAAATGAAGAAAGGGCGGCTCTGGCTGAACGATGGGTCATGCGTCCGGCTCAGGCCGGAGCGTCCAAACCATGTCTGGTCCTATGACTTCGTCCAGGATCGCACGGCTGATGGCCGCACTTACCGCACGCTCAATATCATCGACGAATACACCAGGGAGGCACTCATGATCCGCGTCGATCGCAAGCTCAACTCTACCGATGTGCTGGATGCGCTGACGGACCTGTTCATCCTGCGCGATCCGCCGGAATACATAAGATCCGACAACGGCCCCGAGTTCATTGCCCAGAAGGTGCGGGACTGGATCGCCGCGGTCGGGGCCAAGACAGCCTACATCGAACCAGGTTCGCCCTGGGAGAATGGCTATTGCGAAAGTTTCAACGCCCGATTCAGGGATGAGTTGCTAAATGGGGAACTGTTCTACAGCTTGCGCGAAGCCCAAATCCTCATCGAACAATGGCGCATCCACTACAACACGGTCAGGCCGCACAGCTCTCTGGGCTATCGCCCGCCTGCACCAGAAAGCATCGTCCTAATGGACCAGAGACCCACGATGCACTAACAATCAAACCGGACCACCCGATGGGGGCACGCCAGGCTGGCCTTTAGCGCCGCGCGCACCTATCATCATATGGCGCTGGCAATTGAATTGGCCGGGTTTGAAATGCGCGATAGTATTTTATCGCTCTATTCGAGTTCGAAAGCCTGGTCACAATTCCTCAATTCTCTCACCGCCGCGCAAAGTGATGCATTTATTCGAGCAATTGCTGCCAATGACGCGCCGCTTTTGGCCTGGATTTATGGCTGCGGGTTTCCCAAGAGCCATGATGTTGCCAAGGCAATTGATAAGGCGCTCACCGGAATTGTTCGCGGCGCAGCGGGTGCCGCAAAGGAAAGCGATTCCCGCCGCGCGATGGGGCAGCATTATGAGCGCACGGCGAAGGGGGCTCCGATCACCCCCGAGGCCGCTGCTTGGGAGGGCTGGGGAACGGCGTTAAAGCCCGCTTGGGAGCCGATTGTTCTGGCCCGCAAGCCGCTTTCTGCCGGATCTGTGGCGCGCCAGCATATGGAAACCGCGACCGGCGGGCTCAATATTGATGGGGCGCGCATTGATGAGCTGAACGGCAAATCCCCGAGCCAAACCAGCAAAGGGCGCTGGCCTGCCAATATCTGTCACGATGGCAGCTCTGAGGTGATGGCGCGGTTTCCGGTTGAGGCCGGGGCCTCGGCCTCGCGGTTTTTCTATTCGGGCAAGGCGGATGCGCAGGATCGGGCGGGCTCAAATCATCCCACGGTCAAACCGCAAGCCTTGATGCGCTGGCTGGTGCGGCTGGCCACCCCGCGCGGGGCCAAGATCCTTGATCCGTTTGGCGGCTCTGGCTCCACCGGCTGGGCGGCGGCGATGGAGGGGCGGAGCTGTCATTTGATCGAGCGCGACCCTGATTATGCCGCCCATATCGCCGCGCGCATTGCGGATTTTGACCCTGCGCAGCGATCCGCGCCCCAAGAGACGAACGCCACGCAAGGCGATCTATTGCCTGTGCGCCGCAAACGTGCCCGCCCCTTGGGAGCAGGACTCCCCCGATACCGCAGAAAAAGGCCGCGACCATGCCGCACATCAATAGAGCCAAAACCACCGTGAATGATCCCGCGATTTGGACCGGCACCACCTATATGAATCTTTATGAGCCAAACCCGGCAGAGATTCATTTGGGCGACATTGCCCGCGCCCTCTCGCGCCTATGCCGATTTAATGGTTTTGGCGCGCGATTTTATTCGGTGGCTGAGCATCTGGTGAATTGCCTGGAATATGCGCGCCAATTGGCCCCCCGACCAGACATTTGGCAGATGCAGGCCATTTTGATGCATGATGCGACAGAGGCATATTTGGGCGATGTGACCAGCCCACTTAAAGCCCTCCTACCCGAGTATCGCGCGCTTGAGGCCAAAATGGCCGCCGCGATCAATCGCCGTTTTCGTCTACGTTTGGACTTAGAAACGCAGCATCTGATCAAGCATATTGATAAGATCATGCTGGCGACAGAAAAGCAGGCGCTTATGTCCGAGGCCTCCGATTGGCCCGAATTTCCAGCCTCAATGGCGGTGCAAGATTTCCCCATTCGCGGGTGTGAGCCGGATTTTGCCGCCAGGGTGTTCTTATTTTGGGCGGCGGGTTTGGGGCTGCACTGATGGCGCTTTCAGATGAGGTCAAAGCGCAGGTTTCACTCGTTGAGACCGCAGGCGCAAGCGTGATTTGGGATCTGGCGAAGTCCAATCCAAAGCGCGGCGAATACTGGGCTCCGTGCCCGCTACATGGCGAGGCAACCGCCAGCTTTCACATCACAGAGCCATGCGGGGTTGGCGGCAAATTCTATTGCTTTGGTTGCCAGGCCAGCGGCTCGGTGATTGATTTTGTCATGGCGCATGATGGGCTGGAGTTTGGCGATGCGGTCAAGGCCCTGGCGTGCGGTGCAAATATTGATCGCCAAAGCGCCCCGGATCGCGTGCAAAAGCTGCGAGCAGAGGCTGAGGCCCGCCAAGCCATCGCCGCCCAAGAGGCCGAGCGGCGCGCGCTGAAAAACCAAAAACGCGCGCTGGAAATCTGGAAGGAGGCTGAGCCAAACCACCCTGATCTGGCGCAATATCTTGAGGGGCGCGGCATTCGCCTGGCGCTTTTGGGCGGCATCCCTGCGAGCTTGCGTTGGCACAACAGCCTGCCCGACTATGATGCCAGGGGCACGCTACTCCATCGCGGCCCGGCCATGATTGCCGCCATCGGGCGGGCGTGCATTGTTGGCATTCATCGCACCTGGGTGAGCCCTGAAAACCCCAGCTTTGGCCGCGCGCTGCTGGCCACAGGCACCAAAGTGCCCAAGGCGATGCTGGGCCTGACCGGCCAGATCTTTGGCGCGCCTGTGCGCCTGACCGCCCAGCAAAATGAGACCTTGATTGTTGGCGAGGGGATCGAAACCACGCTGGCGGGGCTCTGCGCATGGAAGATCAAACGCCCCAATGATGCGATTTGCGCCGAGGCCGCCCTGACCTTGGGCGCGCTTGCCGGGCCGGGCTTTGGACGGCTTGAGGGGCGCTCCAAACATACCGGCAAACCCTTGCCCTCAAATATCCCAGATTTTGAAACCCCGCGCCCCGGATGGCTGCCCCCAAAGACCGCCACCCGCGTGATCATCCTGGCCGATCCGTCCCAAAAATGCCCCGCCACCGCGCGCCTCACCGCCGAGCGCGCCCAAGCCAAAATCGCCCCCCACGCCCCCAAAGGAGCCGCGCTGCGCGTGCCACAAAACAACTCGAACCACGGCCAAGACTTCGCCGACCTCGCCCAAATCGGAGCGCTCTATGAAACATAACCGACGCGCGGCCCCCGCCCCCGAAGAAAGGAATGAGACATGAAAGACACCCCCCCATTCACGCCGCCAGAGATTTCACCCTAACCCTTGATGAGCACCTTGAGCTGAAAATGAATGATGAGGATAACGCCGCGCGCATTTTAGCGAGATATGGCGGCGATCTGATTTATGTGACCGGCAAAGGCTGGGCGGTTTGGGATGGCAATCGGTATTCCTTTCGCTCGGGCCCGCTTGCTGCCCGCGAAATTGGGCATAAGCTGCGCGCATTGGTGCTTGAAGAGGCGGAATATGTCGAGGGAAATTTCCAAGCCTCCGAGGATGAGATCGGCGCATTTATTGGGGAAATGATGCGCAAACGCCCGCCTGTGATTGTGAGAGAAAACACGGACGCACTGCGAATGATGGGTTTTGCAGCGGCCCTGCCTTTGCGCAAACATGCGGAAAAATGCGGAAATATTGCCAAAATCAAATCCGCGTTAGAGGTTTGCGAATATCAGCGGCGGGTTGAAATCGCTGATATGGATTCAGATCCATGGATCTTTGTGTGCCCCAATGGCGATCTGGATTTGCGCGCCGCAAATGAGTTCCAGCCGCGCGAGGCCTCAGTCGAACAAGCGGCCTCATGGCTCAAAACGAAGGGGCGCAAAAACCTGCCCACGAAATGCGGCGGCGTGCCCTTTAAACCGGGCGCAGAGTGCCCAAATTGGGAGGCCTTCATTGCGCTGATTATGCCTGATCCTGACACGCGGGCCTGTTTGCAGCGCTGTCTTGGCGCAACGCTTTTTGGTGAGAACCGCGCGCAGGTTGCCTTGATCATGCGTGGCCCTGGGGGCAATGGAAAATCCACGCTTTTGAACGCTTTAAGCAATGTATTAGGTGATCATGATGGATACGCGGCCCCCTGCAAAATCGAAATGTTCCTCGAAACCGGCCATATTCAGCCAGGGGCGGCAAACCCTGAGGAGATGGATTTGCCCGGCGCAAGAGCCTATATCGCCACCGAGCCCGGCGCGCGCGATGTTCTGAGTATGAAGAAGATCAAAGGGCTTGTGGGCGGGGATCGCCGCATGAGCCGGGGCCTGTTTGAAGGGGCCTTTTTCTGGAAACCGCATGGCATTCCGATCCTCTCTTGCAATCGCACGCCGAAAATCAAAGATGAGGATGAAGGCACCCGGCGGCGGCTTATTTTCTTGCCCTTTGATGTGAATTTGCGGGCGCTGCCAGCGGACAAACAGCGCGCTCAAGGCGAGGTTGAGGCCGAGCTGCGCGCCGAGGGCAGCGGCATTCTCAATTGGCTCATTGCCGGATTTCAGGACTTTATGCACCAAGGGATAAGCCCACCTGCTCAGATGCTTTCGCTCAAAGAAGCGCTGCTTGAGGCCGGTGACCCGGTGGGGGTTTACATCAAAGAAATGTGCGCGCTTGAACCCTCAGGGCGGCTCAATGTGACGGATTTTTACAAGGTCTATGTGAGCTGGTGCCAGGAGGAGGGGCGCACAGAATATCAAATGAAAACGGTTGGTGATTTGATGGTCGAAAAAGGATTTGAGCGCGGAAAAGTCATGGGGAAATCATGCTGGAAAGGGCTGAAATGGTCCGAAAATGCTGCCGATCTGGTGCAGGACGTTCTTGGCTTTCGCCCCGATACCGGCCCGCCTATTGTGGATGATTGCCCCTTTCCGCCCGTCAATTAACCTCGCCGCCCCGCGCCCCTTTTGGGGTTACGGCGCTTCCCCTACTGAGAGAATTTTACCTGAAAAAGGAGGGTGAAGCGGCCACTGCCGTGGTCCGGCAGTGAAGGGAAATCGCGAAAATCGTGGAAAAATGCCAATTTACCTCCCCTACTTCCCCTATTTGGTTTTCTACCTCCCCTAAGGATTGGACTGTAAGTATTTGATATTACTTATTTAGGGGAGGTAGGGGAAGTAAGGGAACCCCCTATACGTATGGAAAAAATTATATGTAGGGAAAAAATTACTCACAATAGAAATGACTTCCCCTGCTCCCCTAAAGCCCCTTGCCAATCGAAAGGTAGAAGTAATGCCCAAGAAAACGAGATCCGCGAAATCTGCCAATTTGCCGCCCTTTCCTTGGGCCACCACGGGGGCTGCGTTGGGGGGTAAGCCGGTGCGGCTTGCGCGCCCTGGTCTTGAGCGCGCCGAGCTGGTGGAGGGCGCGCGCCGGGGCGAGGCTGGCGCATATGAGATCGAGACCAAAGAGGTTTGGCGCATTCGCACCAGCCCGGCAATCAGGTTTCTGGCCCCGCATTTGCGCGCTGCGTTGCTCGATTATGCCGAGGCGCAAGAAAAGATCTTTGCCAAGGGCGGGGTTGGCGAGATCACTGGCGCACCCTCCACGCCCGCCTGCGCGAATGCTGGCCCCAGCCATCACGCCCTCATCGCCGCTGAGCATTTACGAGCGATGAAGGCGGCGCTGCAAGGCAGTGAGGTGCTGCGCGCGGGCAAGGGGCTGCGTCAACATGGGCGGGTGGCGGTGCGCCATGTGGATCTGATTGAGTGGGTGGTCTGCGAGCATCTGGACCGCCCACAAATCCTCGCCAAGCTGGGGCTGCCACAAAGCTCTCAATCCCTGCAAAAAGCCTGCGCCGCCGCCATAGCCCGCGCCGCCGAGGCCCTGGCAGAATTTCGAGGCTATCGGCCCAAGCATATTGCCATATAGTCTACTAGGTCTCGGATACGAAAGCAATTTTCTAAGGTTCTCAGCAAATCATCGCTCGCTCCTCTAATCATCAATTCTGGAATCGATTTCAAAGGGCTCAGGTCCGTAATTCCATCGGCACCGCCGAGATCGAGCCTAGTGAGCGGCAGACCAGATAGTGGGCTCAGATCCGTAATGCCATCGACACCGCCTATATCGAGCCAAGTGAGCGGCAGGCCAGATAGTGGGCTCAGATCCGTAACTCCAACGACACCGCCTATATCGAGCCAAGTGAGCGGCAGGCCAGATAGTGGGCTCAGATCCGTAACTCCAACGACACCGGCAAGATCAAGCGATTCGAGCGGCAAGCCAGATAAAGGGCTCAGATCCGTAACTCCAACGACACCGGCAAGATCAAGCGATTCGAGCGGCAAGCCAGATAAAGGGCTCAGATCCGTAATTCCATCAGCATCGCTTATATCGAGCCAAGTGAGCGGCAAGCCAGATAAAGGGCTAAGATCCGTGATCCCATCAGCATCGCTGATATCGAGCCAAGTGAGCGGCAAGCCAGATAAAGGGCTCAGATCCGTAACTCCAACGACACCGGCAAGATCAAGCGATTCGAGCGGCAAGCCAGATAAAGGGCTCAGATCCGTGATCCCATCAGCATCGCTGATATCGAGCTTAGTGAGAGGCAAGCCAGATAAAGGGCTCAGATCCGTGATCCCATCAGCATTTTGGAGATTAAGTGAGGTGAGAGGCAAGCCAGATAAAGGGCTCAGATCCGTTATACTGTTAGCATTCTTGTGCTTAAAAAAGAGGGGTTCCGGGATACTCCAAGGATCCGAGTGCACTGAGCCATAAGTAAATAGGAGATGAGCCAATGGTCCCCGAATTCCAGACCAAGGGCTCAGGTCTGTTAATCCTCCAGAAGCGCCCGCTAAGTCAAGCGCAACAACATGCTCTTTGAGGCGTGGGGCAAGCCTTGCAAACTCACTAAGGTGTTCATCTGTAAATCCACTAAAAGCTGGTACCGAGAACGCTAAACCCCCACTTCGGTCTTGCAAACGCGCTAAGGGCAGTTTGGCAATCGCATCAAGGGCTTGCCGTGCGCGAAGTTCCGTCCAGGCGGGAACAGACACTACGGTCAATATCAACCACCCCGCCAGTGACATTGCTAAGGTCGGTGTTGCATTGCGTGCGAGCCATCCAGGGCGTGCATGACTAAGAACCGGCCCGATGAGCCGCGCAAGAAAATCATGGCTGACCTCCCATTTGCGGTCACCCAAATGCCGAACTATTTGATCCTCCTCGAGATCCCGCAAGGCGGCAGTGATCTGCCAAGGTTCGACGCTCATGGATTTAGCGAGCTCTAGGACGCCGCGCACCCGTTTTGTTCCCTCGCGCGTGATCATCCCTTGCAGCAAACGCGGTGCAAAATCGCGTGACTTACCATGTGCGATGCTGTTCACGAGGTAGCTCTCGATCAAGCGACCAGGTTCAATGTCGAGTGCAGGGCCTTGTTGACTGAGGACATAGCCGATCATGTTTAGTGTGATAGGTCGATAGATCCCCTTTGCATCTTCGATCCGATCAAGCCCTGCGAACAGAGCATCATAGCCACGGGTTTCCAATATTTGCGGTCCGCCGCGCAGGAACTTCTCCGCCTCACTTCGATTGAACGGAGCCAATCCGAACCCGGTCTCGTTGGAACGATATTTGGGAAGAGCTTCCTTGAAGAGAACCTCCCAATAGTCAGATCGGAACACATGCAGCAAACGCACATTTTTGACCGGCGCTGCCGCCAAGCTGCGCAAGAGATCGGCATAGGCTGCCTTGTTCTTATCGGCATCCAGAATGAGATATTCCTCAAACTGATCTAGGATGATGAGCACGGGGCCAGTTTGGGCGCGACTTACCTCAGCGGATATAGCTGCCAGCATGTCCGATACGGTATCATTTTCGCCTGGCGGGGTATCAAAAAGCGATGTCTTGGCGCGCAATGCGCTAGACAGTGCCGCCATTGGGTCACCCATGCCGCGAACATGTAGCATATGCCAGCCATCTTTGCGCAAACTGGGTGTGATCCCAGCATTGACCAATGATGATTTCCCAGTGCCGGACGCGCCTGACAAATAGAGCACCGTGTCCGTTGTTCGGCGTAACCACTTCACCGCCTCATAAAGGGCGTTATCTGGGCGAGTGAATATATCAGCATCCGCTTCATCATAGGGTCGGAGCCGGTAATAGCCTCCGGTCTGCATTCCTTCACTTTTGAATATTTGATAGAGTTTTTGCTCGCGTCTAAATCGGCGAATAGTGGGGATAACAGAGAATAAGAACACAAGAACAAGCGGGCCACCTACGCCAACAAAGAAAATCATTGGGTGCTCTTCGTGAAGCTGCTTCAGGGCTTCGCCGTAAATGCTGTAGATTGCTCCTAAGGCTGCCAAATATCCAAAGACAAGAAGCACCGCAGCGGTCGTGCGCCCCATCAATGTGAAAAACCAGCTTTGCCGGATCTCATCATCCGCAGGTAAAGCGCTGGGGGCTAATTTGGTGAGGCCGGTCATCTCAAAAATACTCAATGCAATCTCCCTTTCGACCTGCCGCAGAATATTAAAGCCCAATTTTTTACTCATGTCAGGGCCAGATTTTCAGTGTTGGCCGGTTTTGTTGCCCAAATCGGTTTTTCTCTGATGGCACTTTTGCGCGACGCAACGCGCGCCTGTTGGGGAATTGGCGCAACATATGGGTGAGCTGTGCTATAAGCGCCGCATCAACTCAGGAGTCCCAGAGCGGCAAGGGTCGCTTGGGGCTGAGTATTTCTCTTTCACAATTCACATCACCGCACCGCTTGGGGGGCTCATGCATTTGGATTTTCGCCACAACGTTAGGGAGGTTGAGCGCTCGCTTTCCGATGCGGCGCGCAGGCAATTGCCTTTTGCTGCGGCCTTGGCGGTGAACGAGGTTTTGGGCAAGATCAAGCGTAACACAGAGAAACGTCTGCGCCGGGTTTTGGACCGGCCCACCGCGTTTACAATGCGCGCCTTTGCGATCCGGCGGGCCTCTAAGCGCAAGTTGCAGGGTGCGATCTTTGCTAAAGATATTCAGGCCGAGTATCTGCAATGGGCGGAAACGGGTGGCACCCGGCGGCCCAAGGGCAAGGCGATCCTGGTGCCGGTTGGTCAGCGGCTGAATAAATTTGGCAACATGCCGCGCGGTTCTGTGCAGCGCAATCTTGCCAAGCCCAATGTGTTCTCAGGTCGCCCCAAGGGCGGGCGCGCGGCGGGGATTTATCGGCGCGGCGCGGGCAAGGCGGGGCGCTCAAAGCTGCGGCTTTTGGTGAGTTATGAGACCCGCGCGCTTTATCGCAAGCGGCTTGGATTTATGGATGGAGGGCAGAAAACCAGCCTGGCCTTGATGCCGCAGGCTTTCTTTTCGGCGCTCACAAAGGCCATGAAAACAGGAGCTTAGGTTCTTTTCGCCCTTAAGCCACGTGGGTTATTCGCGCTCACGTTTGATGTGCGTTTTTCATTTTTTCCGCAGCTTGGTTTTTGGGTTGTGGTTGCGGTGGGGGGATTTGATGGATAATCAAAACGATTTGCCGCCGCTGAGCGCCGAGCAGGCTGAACTGGTGGCCGCGTATCCGCTGCCCGAGGGCACGCCCGATGCGATTGTGAACAAAGCGCAGCTGGCCATGGGGCTGGATACCACCGAGACCACAATTTCGGCTTGGCTGCGCAAGGGGTTGCCCTCTCAAGAGGCGGGCACCAATGGGCGCTCTTATCAGTTTCGCCTCAGCCTCGCCTTTGCTTGGGTGTCGCGCATGCGGGCGCAAGATCACTCAAACCGGGCCGCTGCGGATCGCGCGGTGCAGCAATTGCAAATGGCGCTTTTGGGCGGTGAGAGCGCGCAGGCCCAGAATGGCAAGCTCTCGTTGGCCGATCAACGCAAGCTCATTGAGCTGGAATTGCAGCGCACCAATGCGGCCCGCCAGCGCGGTGAGCTAATCCGGCGCGATGATATCATTACTGCTTTTGAAGATGTGTTTTCCGCCATTCGCGATGCCTTGGATGCGCTGCCAGATCGGCTGGCGCGCGAACTTGGGGCGCAGGGGCGGGATTTAGAGAAAATCGAAGCGGCTTGCGATGATGCTTTGGCTCAGGCGGCGCGCCTTGCGGGGGAGATTTTAGATGATCAACCAACCGGAGGCGCTTTTTGATGTAGAGCCGCTGCCCCCCTTTGCCCGCGCTGAGGACGCGATCCGCGAGGCGTTGCCTGCTTTGCAACCCTTGGCGCGGGTGCGCGTGTCTGAGGTTGCACCGCGCCGGGCGATCAAATCGGGCGGGCAATGGGTGCCCTGGCGCGCCGATGTGGCCCCCTATATGAGCGAGCCCATGGATGTGGTGACGTCGCGCCGCTTTGACTCCATTGCCTTTGTTGGTCCGGCGCGATCCTCCAAATCCGAAGGGCTGGTGATCAATCCGCTGGTGCATGCGATCCTGGCGCAGCCCCGCGTTGTGGCCGTGTTCAGCCCGACAAAAGGCGCGGCGCAAGAATGGTCCGAAGGCGCGCTGGACCCGCTCATTCAAAACAGCCCCGAGCTGCGCGCCAAAGTGGCGGCGGGCAAAGGCGCGGATAATATTTTCACCAAACGCTTTCGCGGCGGCACGCGCCTCACCGTCGATTGGCCGGTGGGCGATAAGCTGGCGCAGCGCTCTATCGATCTGGTGATCGGCACCGATTATGACAAGTTCAAGCAAGATATCGGAGCCAATTCCGAGGGCATGGGCGAGGGCAGCCCGTTTTCCTTGATGCGCAAACGCACGGAATCGGCGGGCTCACGCGGCATGACGATCATTGAAAGCAGCCCGCGCCATCCGATCCTGGATGAAAGCTGGCAACCCAAAACCGCCCATGAGGCCCCGCCTTGTGATGGGATTGTGGCGATTTACAACCAAGGCACGCGGGGGCGACTCTATTGGACCTGCCCGGATTGCCGCGAAAAATTCGAGCCGCGTTTTGATCGCCTGCAGTATCCCGAGACCGGCAGCGCCTCTGAGCGGGGCGCGCAAGCTTACATGGCCTGCCCTCATTGCGGGGGCGTGATTGAGCCCAAGCACCGCGCAGAAATGAACCTGAGCGCGCTTTGGCTGCATGAAGATGAGGGCGGCGCGCTCCTGCCGCTGATGGATTTGAAACGTGCGACTGCCACCGCCTCTTATTGGCTGCCTGGCCCGGCGGCGGCGCTCGCCCCCTGGTCGCGCATTGTGAGCCGGTATCTAGAGGCCGAAGCGGAGTTTGAACGCACCGCAAGTGAGGGGAATTTGAAAGCCGTGACCAATACTGAAATCGGATTGCCCTATCTGCCGCGCGCCGCCTCGACCGCCTCTGGGCTCAGCGAAGCGGCCCTGCGCAGCGCGGCCACCGATCACGCTTGGCAGATCGCGCCGAGCGAGACCGCCTTTCTCACCGCCGCTGTGGATGTGCAAAAGGGGCGTTTTGTGGTGCAGGTTGAGGCTTGGCTGCCGGGGCTTGAGCGGGTGTTGATTGATCGCTTTGACATTGTGAACCCGCCCGCAAGTGCGCCAAATGCTGCCGGGCGGGCGATCAATCCGGCGCGCTATGGCGAGGATTGGGCGGCGCTGTTTGATCTGGCCGAAAAATCCTATCCCGTTGCGGGAGGTGATCACCAGCTCAAGATCTTGGCGGTGGTGTGCGATGCGGGGGGCGAGGCAGGGGTCACGCCAAATGCCTATGCGTTTTACCGCTCTGCCCGGCTGCTGCATCGCAATCGGTTTTATCTGGTGCGCGGCAAGGGCGGCGAAGAGGTGAAGCGCGCCGAGCTGCGCCGCCCCGAAACCGCCCATCGCGGCAAGGCCCATGTGGCGCGCGATGTGCCAATCATTCGCGCGGGCACGGATCGGCTGAAAGATGAGATCGCCGCCAGCCTTTTGCGCGATGAAGATGGGGTGCGCAAATTGCATCTGCCCCGCTTTGCGCCGCCCGAGGTCTTTGAGGAATATGCCGCCGAGCGGCGCGGCGAAAAGGGCTGGCAAAAACGCCCTGGCGTGCAGCGCAATGAGGCGCTGGATTTGTCGGTTTACGCGCTCTCTTTGGCGATTGTGCTGGAGGCCGAGGCGATCAATTGGCAGCGCCCGCCGCTTTGGGCTGAGGGCGGGCCGCAAAATCTCATGGCCCGCGCGCCAGAGGCAGAAATCGCTGAGGCCACGAAGCCCGCCCCGAAAGTCACAAAGGGCTGGGCGGTCAAGAAATCCAAGAAAACTTGGGGTTAACCCCCCCCCTTGAACATGAGGAGTTACGCATGTCGTCCCTGAACGAAGTGAACCTGATTGGCCATCTTGGCGCTGATCCTGAAATGAAGAGCTTTCAAAACGGCGGCAAGATCGCCAATTTGAGCCTGGCAACCTCGCGCAAATGGAAGGATCGCAACAGCGGTGAGATGCGCGAGGAAACCGAGTGGCACCGCATTGCCATTCTGGCCGATGGGCTGGCGGGGATTGCGGAAAAATACCTCTGTAAAGGCTCCAAGCTTTATGTCTCGGGGCGGCTGAAAACCGAAAAATGGACCGATAAATCGGGCCAAGATCGCTACACAACAAAGGTGATTGTGACCGGCTATGAGGGCAAGCTGATCCTGCTGGGCTCGGGCAACTCCAGCAATGCGCCAGCTAATTCCCCGGTCAAATCAAGCGCACCAGACACAGGCAGCTCAAACCCGCCTGCCGGTCCTGAAATTGATGATGAGATCCCATTTTGATGGAACTGCAACCTGTTGAAATATTTATCTTTCTGCTCCTGTACATGTCGCTGTTCTCGCGCAAATAATAGGAGGCTTACATGGCCGACACCGAAACCACCCATGCCCGGCGCATGCTGAACGCGATTGAGGCGGCGCTCGAGGGGCGGGCCAGCAAAGACACGGAAAGCTACACGATTGAGGGGCGCAGCTTGTCACGCACGCCCATCCCCGATTTGCTGCGCCTGCGCGCGATTTATCGCCGTGAAGTAGCGGCGGAGGAAAATCCCAGTGCCGCGCCCTTTCACATGCGCCGGGTGCGCCCATGATCTGGCCGTTTAAGCGCAGTGCTCCCGCGAATCCGCCTCTTAATCGACCCGAACCCCGCCTCGAACCCCGCCTTGCCCGGCGCTCTTTTGCTGCGGCCTATTCGGATCGCTTAGCCTCTGGCTTTAACGCACTTCTCACCACGCCCCCGCGCGCCGAGCTGCGCCGGGAAATTCGCGGGCTGGTGGGTCATGCACGCCATGCGGCGCAAAATTTTGACTATGCACGCGCCTATGAAATGCTGTTTCGCCGCCATGTGATCGGCCCAAACGGGATCCGGCTGCAAATGGATGTGCGCGATGCGCCAGATCGCAAAGATACAAGCGCTAATAAAGCGATTGAGGCCGCTTGGGCGAAATGGGGCAAGATGGGCAGCCCGAGCATTTGCGCCCGGCTGTCCTGGTGGGGGCTTGAATGCCAGATCGCCACCGCCATTGCGCGCGAGGGCGGGGCTTTTGTGCGCCTTTATGAAGGGCGCGGGCGCGGCGCTTTTGGCTTTCAGATTGAGGCGGTGCCCTTTGATCTGCTCGATTTGGATCTCACCCAGCCGCTTTCGGGCGGGGCCTTTATCGAATCCGGCATCGAATTTGATGCATCGGGCAAGGTGCTGGCCTATCACTTTTGGAATCTGGGCCAAGAGGATGGGCATCGCCCGCTTCACCGCCGCCGCTTGCGCATTCCGGCCCGCCAAATGATCCAAGTGCTGGTGCCCGAAGAGATCGGCCAGGCCTTGGGCGTGCCGCGCTCGGCAACGGCGCTCAGGCTGATGAATATGAGCAAGAAATATCAGGATTCCGCGATGATGGCGGCCAATTATGGCGCAGCGCAGATGGTGTTTTTTGAGCAGGCTGATGAGGCCGGTCAGCTGCGCGCAGCCCCGGATGCGGAGGTGCCCATTGATGATCTTGAGGCGGGCACCATGGCGATGCTGCCCCCTGGCGTGAAAGCGGTGCCCCATGCGCCCCATTACCCCGAAGCGGCGATTGAGCCCTTCATGCGCTATATGAATACCAGCCAAGCGGCGGGTTTGGGCGTGGCCTATGAAACGCTCACCGCCGATCTGAGCCGGGCCAATTTCTCCTCGCTTCGGGCCGGAAAGGGCGAGGAGCGCGATGAATGGCGCATGTTGCAACGCGCGCTGTTTGAGGGGCTGCATGGGCGCATCTTTGAGCGCTGGCTGCCCATGGCGATCCTGTCTGGTCAGCTCAGATTGCCGCTGGAAAAGCTGGATAAATTCAACGCCCCGCTCTGGCGGCCACGGGGCTGGGCCTCGGTCAATCCCAAAGATGATGCGGTTGCCAATCAAACCGAAGTTTCGCTGGGCACCAAGAGCTTGACGGAAATCGTGGCCGAACGGGGTCGCGATTTTGAGGATCTTTGCGCCGAGCGGGCCGAGGAAAAAAGGGTGTTGGAGAAATACCAGCTCAGCCCTGGCGAGGTGATTGCGCCAAGCAAAACAGAGCCGGGCGAAACAGAGCAGGAGCTAAGCAAATGAGCACACAAAAATTGCCGGGTTTTGCGACCCGCGCCGAGAGGTTTGAGGGAGCGCCAAATGGCGCTCTTTCTGAGTCTAAGACCATTGAAATCCCCTTTTCCAGCGAAGCGCCTTACAAGCGTTTTGATTGGGAACGGGGCGAGAGCTATCTTGAAGTGCTTGGGCACGGGTCGGGGGAGGTGGATCTCACCTTTCTCAATTCTGGCGCGGCCCCTTTGCTGAAAGATCATGAGGCCCGGCTTGATGCGCAGATTGGCGTGATTGAGCGGGCCTGGCTGGAGACGGGGCAAGGGCGGGCGGTGGTACGCTTTTCCGACACCCCGGCAGCTCAAGACGTCTTGGCGCGGGTGCGCGCAGGGGACGTGACCTGTGTGAGCGTTGGTTACGCTGTCACGCAGGCCAAAAAAGATGGCGCGCAAGATGGCGTGCCGCTTGTGCGCGTGACCCGCTGGGTTCCGCGCGAAATCTCTTTTGTCGCCATTCCGGCAGATGCCTCCGTTGGTTACGGGCGCTCTGATTTGGAGGGGGCGGCGCAAATTCCCGTTACTGAACCTGATGCTTTGAAGGAGGCAGATATGCCAAAAGACATCGACACATCATCCACAACGCCCACCACGCCCGCCGCGCCCAAATCCGCCGCGCGCAGCGCCGAGCCAGACACAAATGCCGCCGTTGCTGATGCGCTCAGCGCCGAGCGCACGCGTGTTGCGGCCATTGAAGAGATCGCGACGCGCTTTGATATGCCCGCCGAGGCCACGCGCGCCGCTCTGCAAAAAGGCACATCTGTGGACGCGTTTCGCGAAGCGGTCATGGATCACATGGCCAGCGATGAGGTGGATGCCACGCGCGCCGCCCAAAGCCGCATTGGCCTGAGTGAACGTGAGGTGCAGGCCTTTTCCGTCACCAATGCGGTGCGGTTTTTGAGCAACCCGAGCGCCCAAACCCGCGAGCGCGCCGCCTTTGAGATCGAGGCCTCGCGCGCGGTGGCCGATCAACTGGGCTCGGATCCCGGCGGGCTTTACATCCCCTCCGATGTTTTGATGCAAAGCAGCTTTATGCGCGCCCAGAATACCGGCGATGCCACGGCGGGCGGCAATCTGGTGGCGCAAGACTATCGCGCGGGCTCCTTCATTGATCTGTTGCGCAACAAAATGGCGCTTTCGGGCGTGGGCGTGCGGATCTTGCAAGGCCTCAAGGGCAATGTGGATATCCCCAAGCAAACTGGCACCGGCACCATGTATTGGTTTGGCGAGGATGGCGCGCCGCAAGACAGTCAAGCCGGGTTTGGCCTGGTGAGCATGACGCCGCATTCAGCCGGGATGGCGATCCCGATCACCCGGCGCATGATGCAGCAAAGCTCGCCCGATATCGAGGCGCTGGTGCGCAATGATCTCATCACCGGCATGGCGCTTGGCCTCGATAAAACTGCGCTTGTGGGCCATGCCTCTGACGATGCGCCCACCTCTTTGCGCGAGATGATCCTGGCCGGGGCGCTTGAATGGGCTGAATTCCCGCATGAGGATGATCTGATTGATCTGGAAACCGCCGTTGCCGATGGCAATGCCGATGAGGGCGCGCTGGCCTATATTTACAGCCCGCGCACCTCGGGCCATCTGAAAAAGCTGCGCGATAGCGATGGCCGCCCGCTCAATATTGAAAAGGGCGCTATCGTGAACGGCTATAATCGCGTGCGCACCAAGCAAATCGGGGATGGTGAGGTGGCCTTTGGCAATTGGTCCGATCTGATCATTGGCATGTGGTCGGGGCTGGATTTGCGGGTGGATACCGCAACCAAAGCCGCCTCGGATGGTACGGTTTTGCGGGTGTTCACCGATATCGATGTGGCCGCGCGCAATTTGGAGTCCTTCAAATGGGGCCGCCCGACCGCCTAACCCAGATGGGCCTTTGATCCGCTCAAAGGCCCTTTTTTCAAAGGATGATCTGATGATGATCTCACATTTTTACAAGGCGCTTATGGCGGCGCTGGCCTCGGCGCTTGCGCTGCTGGTCGCGCAGCTATTCCTCACCGCCTCTTACCACCCCGGCATCTGGGGGCTGGCGGCGTTTGTCTCGCTGATCACCGGGCTGGCGGTCTATCTGACCCCCAACAAGGTGGGCGGTCATAACGTGCTGGATCCGGCCGAGGTGCTTTTGCAGGCCGCCGAAGATCTGGACGCGAGAGGGCCAGAGCCATGATCGAAACTGCGCAAGATTGGGCGGTGTTCATGGATGATTTTGGCGAGCTGGTCACCTATGAGGCCCCGCCTCAGCTGCCTATCGAGCTGCTTGGCATCTTCACCGCCGCGCAAATCACTGCCGCATCCGGGGCTGGCCCTGGCATTCATGGCGTCTCTCCGGTGCTCAGCATCGGGGCGGCGCAACTTAGCTTTGAACCGCAAATCGGCCACCACGTTACACTGCGCGCCAGCGGTACAGGGTCGCAGAAATTCAGCCGGATGGCACAGGCCTGATCCGGCTCTTATTGGAGATTGAACATGCTTAAAGGCAAAGATGGCGTTGTCTATTTCAACGCAGAGCGCGACAAAATGGGCGCGGTGCAAAACTGGAATATCGACGAGCAGGCCGATATCGTTTCGGGCTGGGGTATGGGGGATGAATACGAATCCAGTTTCACCACCGTGAAGCGCTGGACCGGGGCTTGCGAGGTCTATTTGGATCCCAGTGATGCCTCGCATGCAATCACCATTGGCGATGAAATCCCCATCGAGCTTTACCCTGGCGGCGAAGCCTCGGGCTCGGGCTATTTTTCCGGCAATGTGATCATCACCGGCCTGTCACGCTCGGGCTCCAAAGATGGCATCCCGACCCTCAATATCAACTTCCAAAACCAGGGCGGCTTGGCGGTCGCATCGGTGGCGTAAATGACCCAAGCACTTGATCTTCTCACCGCACATTATGAACGCCAGCGCGGCCAATTTTTCGAGGTGCCGGGGATAAAAACTGCTGATGGCGAGCCCTTCACCATTTACTTTGATCCCCCCACCAATCGCGAGGCCGCAGCGGTGCGCGCCCGCGCGGGCGAGGATGAGGCGAAATTAACGCTTTATACCGTGATTTACCTGGCCAAAGACATGGGCGGAAATCGGCTCTTTGAGGATAACGCGGCCACCGTGCAAGCGCTCACAGAGCAGGTGAGCGGCGCGGTTTTGGGCCAGATGGCGGCGGCGATTATGAAAGTCTCAGACCCCGATGATTTGGGAAACTCCTAAGCGCAGAGCCCGATCTGCGCTTTCTTTACCGATTAGCCGCGCGGCTGGGAAAATCTGTGGGCCAGGTCATGGATCTGCCCCTGGAAGAGCTGCGCGGCTGGGATGCGTTCTTGCGCCTTGAGGCACAGGAGCGGCAAAACTCTTAATGATAAGGCGGTGCCCCATGGCGATTAAAGATCTGTTTTTCAACATTTTTGCCCGTGACAAGACCGGCACCGCCTTTGACTCTGTTAATAAACGCCTGCGCGAAACCGAAGGGGTGGCCGCCTCGATGCAAGAGCGCATGCGCCGCGCGGGCCGCGCGATGCAGCGCTTTGGCGTTGCCGGATCTGTGGCAAGCGCAGGGGTTGCGGCGCTGTTTCGCGGCACGCTTGATGCCTATGATTTGCAAGCGCGCGCCGAGGCCAAAGTCGCCCAAGCGATCAAAGCCACCGGCGGCGCAGCGGGCTTTACCGCTGAGGAACTTTACAGCCAAGCCAGCGCCCTGCAACGGCTCACCCGCTTTGGCGATGAGGATATTTTGAACAAAGTCACCGCGCAGTTTTTAACCTTTAAGAACGTCACTGGCGATGTGTTTAAGGGCGCGCAAATGGCGGCGCTGGATCTCTCAACCGTTCTGGATGGGGATCTGCAAAGCGCCTCCATCATGCTGGGCAAGGCGCTGAATGATCCTGCAACGGGCCTCAGTGCGCTGAGCCGCGCCGGTGTGACCTTTTCTGAGGAGCAAAAAGACGTGATCAAAGCGCTGAGCGAGACCGGCCAAATCGCGCGCGCCCAACAGCTGATCTTGGATGAGATCGCCAGCGCCTATGGCGGTCAGGCCAGCGCGGCGGCTGAGGTGGGCGCAGGCATTGTGGATCAATGGCGTAACACCTGGGGCGATGTGAAAGAGGTTGTGGGCAGCGTGTTAATCGATGCGCTCAAGGCGATTTTGCCCACCCTGAAAAGCCTGGCCGAAGCCTTTCAAAATATGTCACCAGAGGGCCAGCGCGCCACGGTTATTCTGGGGGCCTTGGCCGTGGCTCTGCCGCCCCTCATTGCCTCCTTTGGGCTCTTGGTGGCCGGGATTGCCGCGATTGGCGCGCCCATCACAATCGCGATTGCGGGCTTTTCTGCCATCACCGCCGCCGTGGTTGCCTTTTGGCCGCACATCAAAGAGCTGGGCAGCTGGCTGAGCGAAAAATTCACCAACACGCTCACGTTTTTGGGCGAAAAGCTGGGCTGGCTCGGCCCGATCTTTGGCGCGCTGGCGCAAGGCCCTTTGGCGGCGGCGCGTCTCGGCTTTGATTTGGTGGGCGAAAAGGGCGATTGGCTGCGCACAAAAATCAGCGATGTTTTCACCGCCATTCCACAAATCATCGGCGCAGCGGTGGAGCAGGTCGGCGTCTGGCTCACCGAGAAATTCAACGGCATCATCGACTCGGTCGGCAAGAAAATAGACTGGGTAGAGGGCAAGTTTTTCTGGCTTTATGACAAGGTGGTTGGCAATTCGTGGGTGCCTGATTTGGTGGATGAAATCGGCCAAAGCTTTGCGCAGCTCAACGGCAATATGGTCAAACCCACCGACACCGCCACGGGCCAGGTGAATGAGAGCTTCAAGAGCCTCATGGGCGATGTGGGCAAGAGCCTGGGCAACCTGGTCTCGCAAGGCAAACTGACTTGGAAAAGCTTTATGGGCAGCTTGCTCGATATCGGGGCCTCGTACGCGGATCGCATTATCCAGGACGTTTTCAACCGCATGGGCGGCGGGCTAAACGGGGCCTTTGCGCAGCTCGGCAGCCCGGCAATAGGCGGCGCATCCCCCCAAGGCGGCGGTCTTTTGAACGGCATCGGAGCCAGCTTGGGCAATTGGGTGGGTGGCCTTTTGGGCCTGGATACAGGCGGCAATTTCACCGTTTCAGGGCGCGCCGGGGTTGATCGCAACGTCACCGCCCTGCGCCTGTCTGAAGGTGAAGAGGTCAACGTCACCCGCAAAGGCCAAGCCGCATCGGCCCCGGTGGTCAATGTCTATATCCAAACCCCAAACCCAACCGCCTTCACAGCCTCCCGCGCCCAAATCGGAGCCCAAATAGGACGCGCCGTCGCAGCAGGGCAAAGAGCGGCATAAGTTGGAAAATTAGGAGGCCTCATGGCGCATCTAAATATTGAGTTCCCGCGCGATATTGCGGCGGGGTGTGAAGCTATGCTTGAGCGCCGGGATGAGGTTGTGACCTTGGCGAGCGGGCATGAGGAGACAAATCAGCGTTGGCTGCATGCGCGGCGCTCTTGGGCGGCGGGTTTGGGCATTCGCTCGGGGGCGGATTTGGCCAAGGTCGTTGCGCTTTTCGAAGAGGTGCGGGGCCGGGCCAATTCCTTTCATTTCCGCGACTGGCTTGATTGGCGCAGCGGCGAGCCGGGCGCGGCACTTACCCCCTTTGATCAACAGATTGGAATTGGCGACGGAATTGAAACCGAATTCCAAATCACCAAACGCTATGGGCAGGTAAACCCCTATATTCGCCCGATCTCACTGCCCCATCAAAACACTTTGCGAGTTGCCGTTGATGGGGTTGAAATCAATAGCGGCTATTCCCTGTCCCCGATGGGCGGGCGTATTCTCTTTGATAGCCCGCCCGCAATTGGCGCGCCTATTACTGCCGGATATACATTCGATGTGCCGGTGCGCTTCGATCAATCCACGCTTTCGGTGCAATGGGCCTATTTTAACGAAACCCACAGCGGCGCAGGCCAAGCCCCCGACATCACCCTAACCGAAGTGCGTTTAGATTAAACGAGGTTTCTCATGACAAGCTATTCTGAAGCCCTGCGATCGGGCTCTACAACTTTGTGCCGCTGTTTTCGCATTATTCGCGGCGATGGGCAGGTGATGGGGTTCACCGATCATGACACGGATGTGGTCTTTGAAGGCGTGACCCATCTGGCAAGCGCCGCGCTTTCTGCCTCTGAGGCCAGCGCTAGCGTTGGGCTCGCCCCCGATGAGCTGGATGTGCAAGGTGCGCTTTCCGCTGAGGCGATCACCGAAAGTGATTTGATTGCAGGGGTTTATGATGGCGCATCGGTGTGGGTTTATGATGTGGATTGGAGCAACCCTGAGATCCGCGCGCTTTTGGGGCGCTATTCAATCGGCCAGGTGGAGCGCGGCTCTTTGGGGTTTCGCGCTGAGCTGCGCTCGCTGGCGGCCACGCTTGATGTGGCGGAGGGGCGCGTTCACACTACGCTTTGCGATGCGCCGCGTCTTGGGGATAATCGCTGCAATCTGGATCTGACCAATTGGCGCGTGACCGCCACGGTTATCAGCGTCTCTGACCTTGAAGTGATTGTGAGCGGCTTTGAGGGCCGGGTGCCAAGCGATTTTGATCGGGGCACCTTGCAATGGCTTTCTGGCGCAAACGCCGGGCTTTCGGGCAATCTGCGCATTGCACGGGGTGAGGGGGAGCGCACGCGGCTTTCCCTTTGGGCCGCGCCGCAATTTGCCATCGCGCCCGGCGATACGCTTGACGTCATTGCGGGTTGTGATCGCACCGCTGCCACTTGCGCGGCGCGTTTTGACAATCTGCTCAACTTTCGTGGCTTTCCGCATATGCCCGGCGAGACCTTCGCAGGTGAATATGCGGTGAGCGGGGATGCCAATTTGGATGGGGGCAGCCGCTTTGACTGATATTTTGAACCCCGCTTTGATCCTCGCCCATGCGCGCGCTTGGATTGGCACGCCTTTTGCGCCGCGCACCGCTTTGCGCGGGGTTCGGGCCGATTGCGTGGGGCTGTTGCGCGGGGTTTGGGCTGAGCTGACGGGCCAAAGCCTCACCCCGCCGCGCTGGCGTGAAGATTGGGCGCGCGTCGATGAAAACCCGATCCTGCAAAGCCTTGAGCGCCTGGCAATTCGTGCCAAAACCCCCACGCCCGGTTCAATTGTGACCCTGGCAATTGGCCCGATCAAAGCTGCCCATGTGGGGATTTGGAGCGGCAGCACGCTTATTCATGCCGCAGAAAAAGGCGGGGTTGCTGAGAGCGCGCCGCTCAAAGGTCGCATGATTTCAAGTGTTTGGAATTTTCCTGCCGCGCCGGGCTGCGCCACTGGCCCTGCATCCCTCACTGCCGAAAACTGCCTGGCGGTGATTTACCCCGAGGGGCGGCGCGCGCGCTATGAAATCACCGAAATGATCACCGGCGAAAAGCTCGCCCAATCAGGGCTTTTACCAAGCCGCGCCGCCGCTTTGGCCCTGCTTGATCCCATCTATCCCAATATTGAATGCGTGGAGTAACCTCATGGCAACAATGCTTTTAGCGCTTGCAGGTCAAGCGATTGGAGCCTCTTTGGGGGGCACTTTGCTGGGCGTGTCTGCTGCCGTGATCGGCCAGGGCGTCGGGGCCGCTTTGGGGCGCGCGGTGGATCAAAAACTGATGGGCGGCACCGGCTCGGTCAAGCAAGAAGGCCCGCGCCTGGATAATCTGGACGTTATGACCAGCCAGGAGGGCGCGCCTTTGGCCGATATCTGTGGGCGCGCGGCGGTGGCGGGCGAGGTGATTTGGGCCGCAAAGCTGAAAGAAACCGTGAATACCAGCACGCAGAATGTGGGTTCCGGCAAGGGCGCGCAATCGGTTGAAAGCACCACCTACAGCTATAGCGCCAGTTTTGCGATCTCGTTGGGCGAAGGCCCTTTGTTGCATTATGGTCGGATCTGGGCCGATGGGCGTTTGGTGGATCTGTCTGATATGATCAATCAAGGCCGGGTGCGGTTTTATTCGGGCGATGAGACCCAAGAGCCTGATCCGCTGATTGTCGCCGTTGAGGGGGCCGCGCCTGCCTATCGCGGCACTGCTTACATGGTGTTTGAGGATCTTGCGCTCACCGATTACGGCAATCGCGTGCCACAAATCAAGGTTGAGATTTGGGGGCGCGCAGGCGAGATGGAGGAGTTGATCACCGGGGTCAATCTCATCCCTGGCTCCACCGAATGGGGCTATTCACCAACGCCGGTCACTTCCACCCAGAGCAATAGCGCAGGCGAGGTGATTGCCGATAAGCCGGAAAATGCCGCGCGCCATGCCAAGGTTTCTGACTGGCAAATCTCGCTGGATCAACTCGGGGCAATTTTGCCCAATGCCAACACGGTCAGCCTGGTTGTGGCTTGGTTTGGCACGGATCTGCGCGCCGGGCTGTGCGAGATTGAACCGCGTGTTGAGATTGCGGGCAAAACCACCAGCACCGCTTGGCGCGCAGGCGGGCTCAGCCGAGATCAAGCTAATGTGATTTCCCTGGCCCCCACCGGGCGGCCTGCCTATGGCTCCAGCCCCTCTGATAATACGGTGATTGAGGCCATTGCCGATCTGCGCGCGCGCGGCCATCGTGTGGTGCTTTACCCCTTTATCATGATGGATATCAGCCATGATCAAAGCCTGCCCAATCCCAGCGGCGAGGGCGTACAAGGGGCCTATCCGTGGCGCGGGCGCATCAAACCGCGCGTTGATCAAAATACCAGCGCTGAGATCGCCGCCTTTATGGGCAGCGCCGCGCCTGGTGACTTCAGTGCCGGAGCGGATGCGGTCAGCTATAATGGCCCGGATGAGTGGCGCTTTCGCCGCTTTATCTTGCATCTGGCGCATCTTGCCAAAGTGGCAGGCGGGGTGGATGCGTTCTTGATCGGCACCGAGATGCGCGGGCTGTCCATGAGCCCCGATGCGCCGGGGCAGTATCCTTTTGTCAGCGCGCTAAAGACCCTGGCAGGCGATGTAAAATCCGTACTGCCAAATGCTGAGATCGGCTATGCGGCGGATTGGTCGGAATATCACTCGCATCGCGACAATGGCGAAGTTTACTTTCATCTCGATCCGCTTTGGTCCGATGATAATCTCGATTTTGTGGGCATTGACAATTATTTACCGCTCTCCGATTGGCGCGCGGGCAAGACCCATGCCGATTATAGCGATGAGCTCGGCATCACCTCGCCCTACAATATCGACTATCTCAAAGCCAATATCGAGGGCGGCGAATATTGGGATTGGTATTATGCCAGCGCCGCAGATCGCGACACCCAAACCCGCACGCCTATCAGCGATGGCGCTTATGGGGAGCCTTGGGTCTATCGGCAAAAAGCCATTCGCGACTGGCAGGCCAATGCGCATCACAATCGCCCTGGCGGGGTTCGCGAGGAGGCCCCGACCGCTTGGCAACCCGGATCAAAGCCGGTTTGGTTTACCGAGCTGGGCTGCCCGGCGGTGGATTTTGGCGCTAATCGCCCCAATGTGTTTTCCGCCAGCCTGTCCTCGGAAAATAGCCTGCCTTGGTTCTCCTCGGGGCTGCGCGATGATTTCATGCAGCGCCAGTTTTTGCGCGCCAGCTTGGAGTGGTGGCGCGATCATGGCGGCGCGGCGGTCAATCTGCAAGATATCCAGATCTGGGCTTGGGATGCGCGCCCTTGGCCGGAATTTCCCAATTTCAGCGCGATCTGGGCCGATGGGCAAGATTGGATGCTGGGCCATTGGCTCAATGGGCGCGCGGGCACGGCCCCGGCGGCTGAGGCCTCGATCCGTCGCCTGACCGAAAAGCATGCGCTCACCGAGGCCGATCTGGATATGAGCCGCGCCTATGGGCAGGCCGATGGCTACCCGGCTGCCGGTCCCATTGGCTTTCGCAGCTACACCCAGCCCTTGGAGATTGGGCTCAGCCTGCAAGGCTATGAGCTGGGCGGCAAGCTGCATTTTGAAGCGCGCGCGGCGGCGATTTCTCGCCCTGTGATCCCGAAGGAGTTGATGGTGGATGTTCCGCAAGGTGCGCCCTTCACCGCCACCAGATCGGCGCTGGAAGATGTGGCGGGCGCGGCGATTTTGCAATTCCGCAATGGCTCGGGCAGCTATGAAAGCGCCGCCTCCCGCGCCATGATCGGGGCCGGGCCGGAAAAGGGCGTTGCCAGCGCCTCTTTGCCTTTGGTGATGGATTTTGACCGGGGCAGCGCCGCCGCTGAGCGCCTTATTCGCACTGCCGCAGATGGGCGTGAGACGATCACGTTTAAACTGCCGCGCAGCTTCACGGATGTGCGCCCTGGCGTCTTGGTGCCGGTGCAAATCGGCGCTGAGCCCGCGCGGCTTATGCTGGTAGAGCGGGTGATTGACGGGGTGGAAAAGACCGTTGAGGCGCGCTCCTATAATGCTGGGGCCTTTGGCGGAACGGGGCGGGTTTTGCGCCAAGCCCAGGGCGTTTCGGTGCGCGCATCAAGCGAAGTACTTTCGCGCATTTTGGAATTGCCACTGATCGCCGGGCAAACAGGTGAGGATTGGGATAGCTATATTGCAACCCATGCCCAGCCTTGGCCGGGGTCGATTGTGGCTGCCCGCTCGGCCAGCCAGGAGGGCGGCTTTCAAAGCCCGCTCACCCTCACCGCCCGCGCCAGCATTGGCGAAACCTTGGCCGAGCTGCCCCCGGATCGCGCCTATGTCTGGACCCTTGGTGCGCTGGAAATCCGGCTCTATTCGGGCGCGGTGATTGGGCGGCCTGATCTGGATGTGCTGTCCGGGCAAAACCGCTTGGCGCTCAATCACGGTGCGGGCTGGGAAGTGGTGCAGTTTCGCGAGGCGGTGCAAACCGGCGCGGATACTTTCCAGCTTTTGGGCTTGCTCCGGGGCCAACGCGGCAGTGATCCTTTATGCGAGGCGGCCTTGCCAGCCGGGGCGCAGGTGGTGGTTTTGGATGAGGCGGTGCAGCCTTTGAGCCTTGCCGCACAAGAATTGGATCGCCCGCTTTGGTATCGCATCGGGGCGGTAAATCGCGATCTCAGCACCCACGCTCTGCGCCGCCATACCGGCACCGGGCTTGGGCGGCGGCTCTTTCGCCCGGCGCATTTCAAGGCCCGCTCGGCTGCGGGTGATCTTAGCTTGAGCTGGCAGCCGCGCACCCGCCTTGCGGTCAATGCCTGGCCCAGCTCTGGCGCAGAGCCACAAATGGCTGAGGCTGAGCGCTACCTGGTGGAAATCGGCCCAGAAGGCGCGCCCTTGCGCCAGATCGAGACCACTGAGCGCCAGCTCACCTATAGCGCTTTGATGCGCGCAAATGATGGCCTCGCCGCGCCGTTTCGCGTGGCGGTGGCGCAACTCTCAGACACGTTCGGGCCAGGCCCGTTTGCAACTCTCACAATATCGGAGTGATCCATGCCAAGATTGAACCTGCCCCTGATCGCAGAGGGCCAAGCCCAACCCCACGTCACCCATAATGAAGCGCTGGATCTGATTGAGCGGTTCTGGTCCAAAACGGTGCTCAGCGCCACCACCACCGCCCCGCCGGAGGTGCTGAGCGATGGTTTGGCCTATCTTATCCCAAGCGGGGCCACGGGGTTTGATGCGAGCGAAGGGCAGATTGCGCTCTATGCCGGGGGGATTTGGCACGCGCTTGATCCTGAACCTGGCTGGCGCGTGCATGTGCTGGATGAGGGGCGCAATCGGATTTATGATGGCAGCGCTTGGCGCGCCGGTGATGTGATTGGCGCGATGGGCTCAACCTTGGGCCTTGCGACATTTGAGGCCGAGCTGGATCTGGCCAGTGAGAGCAGCGCGCCCGCTCTGATCCCCGCGCGCGCCATTGTTCTGGGCGTGACCTCTTGGACGATTGAAGCCGTTGTGGGGGCCAGCTCTTATCAGGTGGGGCTGGCCGGTGAGCTGCCCGCCTTCGCTCTTGAGCTGACTTTGGGTGAGGGCGAGCGCACCGGCATGGGCGCGGCGGAATTTATCCAATCCGGCGAGCTGAGCGTGAGCCTTTGGGCCAATGCGCAAATCTGGGGCGCATTGCAGCCCACCCCGGCCAACGGATCTGAGGCTATGGCGCAACTGGCAAAACAGGCGCGCGATGCGATCCTGGGCGCGCCGTTTGATCTTGATGATCTGGTTTGGGATCTAAATCCCGGCGCGCTGGATATCGAAATGGATGCGGCCCAAGCCCCGATTGGCCGCGCCGAGCAAAGCTTTAATCTTCAGCTCATCACATAAATCAAAGACGCCCCCTTCTGTTCAAAGCCCGCCATCCGCGCGGGCTTTTTTACTTTGGAGTATCTCTCATGCAGTCAAATATCGCCCTTTTTGGGGCCAGCACGGCGGGGCTCACCTCTGCCTATTGGATGCCTTATTTGCAGCCCGCCTATCAGATCATGGTCGGGGTGATCACTTTTGTGGTCCTGATTTTGACCCTTTCCAACAAATGGATGGAGTTTCGTGAGCGCCGCGCACGCCGCCAAATCTCAGAGCAACAGGAGAGCCGTCATGCCAAATCCTAAAGCAAAAGATGGGCGCGGCCAGGCCATCACCCCGGCTGAGGCGCGCGAGGCCGTTCTAGCGGTTGAACAATTTGGCGGTGTCAGCCAGGCCGCAAAGGCCCTGGGGATGAGCCGCCCCAAACTCCAGCGCCGCCTGCGCAAAGCTGAGCGCTGGGGCATTAGCGCCCATGGCGAGGTGATCGCCTCAATCAGCCGCAGCCTCGCCGCTCCAAAGGGCAAAATCACCCGCTATATCTTCACCGCCGCGCAATCCAATACCAAACTGCACCCGCAGCTTTGGGGCAATCTGCAAGCCTTGGCCGCGCATTATGGCGCTCAAATCCTGGTCGGGCGCATTCGCTATAATCACACCGCCCAGCAAACCGCGCAAGAAAAGGATAATCGCGCCGCCGAAACCGGGCTTTGGTATGATCCAGCGCTTGAGCCCTATTTTTGCGATGAGCGCGTTGAGATCTGCCCCGGCCTGATCTGGGCCGGTGATATGAATATTCTGCCCACCGCCGCAGATCCGCTTTCGGGCCTTGATAGCTTTACTGGCGCGGATAGCTGCATTTTCCCGCATCCGCAAATCGCCATGAAATCCATCGCCACCGCGCCGCGCACCATGACCAAATTCAATTACAGCACCGGCGCGATCACGTTGAAAAACTACATCAAGCGCAAGGCGGGGCTCAAGGCGGAGTTCCATCATTCCTATGCCGGGCTTTTGGTCGAAGTTGATGGCGCAGGCGATTGGTTTGTGCGCCAGCTCAACGCGGGTAAGGACGGAGTTTTGCATGATCTGGATCTGCGCGTTGAGGGCGGCAAAGTCACGAAGGGCCAGCGCGTTTGTGTGCTCACCCCTGGCGATATCCACGGCACCAAGCTTGACCCGCTGGCCGCCAAGGTGGTTTGGGGCAAAGGCGGGCTGTGCGATGTTTTGCGCCCGCAGCACCAGGTTTTGCATGATGTGCTGAATTTCGGCGCGCGCTCGCATCACAATAGCGTCTTTCAGCAGATCGCCGCCCATTACAACGCCGCTGAATCGGTGGAAGGCGAAATTGCAGGCACCGCCGAAATCCTCGCCCAAACCCTGCGTCAAGACATGCAAACCTATGTGGTCAAATCAAACCATGATGAGCATTTTGACCGCTGGCTGCGCGAGGCCGATTTCCGCCGCGATCCAATCAATGCCGCCTTTTATCTTGAGGCCGCCGCCGCCTTGATCACGGCGCTCAAGGCAAGCGATGCGCGCTTTGATCCTTGCGCTTGGGCGATGCGCCGGGCTGGGCTTTCCAGCGATGTGCAATTTCTGGCCCGTGATGAGCGCCTAGAGATCGCAGGCATTCGCCATGATTTGCACGGCGATATCGGCCCCAATGGCGCGCGCGGCTCAGCCGCCAATATCAGCCGCCTCGGGGAAAAAGCCATCATCGGTCATTCGCACTCGGCCACAATCACCCAAGGCTGCTATCAGGTGGGCACATTTAGCGTTTTGGACATGGGCTATAACACCGGCCCCTCGTCCTGGTCCCACTCGCTCTGCCTGACCTATGCCAATGGCAAACGCGCAATCCTCACTTTGAGAAACGGAAAATGGAGAGCCTCATGAGCGCTAAGAAAACCCCTATCCTGGACTATCCCAAGCAGATTTCCGGTGACCCCAAAGGCGCATCAGGAGCCGCCAAACTGCCCTTTTTCGCCCTGCCATTTGCGGTTCTGGCCGAGGATGCGGTGGCCCATCATGAAGGCGCACTGAAATATGGGCGGCATAATTGGCGCAAAAATAACGTGCTGGCCTCCACCTATATCTCCGCCGCCATGCTCGCTACGGGTGCGAGTGGCTATTTGTGTATCCCCTTGCGGATGCGACCGATTAGCCACCAGACTAGGGCCACGACGGGCAGGGTTGCGATGGCTGTTAGAGTGCCTTTGCTCAGCCCTGTCACTGATTGCAGCGGATAGAGCAGGTAGGCGGCCAGCGAGACCGCGTAATAGCTGATTGCGACAACCGAGAGCCCTTCGACCGTGTGTTGCAGGCGCAGCTGCAAATCCGCGCGCTGATCCATGCTTTCCAGCAACGCTTGGTTTTCCGCAGAGCGCTCCACATCCACACGGGTGCGCAATAGGTTCGAGGCGCGGGTCGAGCGGTCGGTCATGGATTGCAGCCGGCTTTGTGCGGATTTCACAGTGCGCATTGCGGGCTCATACCGGCGCATCATAAATTCTCCAAAGCTCTGACGGCCCATAAACCGCTCTTCGCGCAAGGCCGTGATGCGTTGATTCACAATCGCCTCATAGGCCCCCGTTGCCCCAAAGCGAAAACTTGCCGCCGCTGAGAGCTGTTCAAGTTCTACAGAAATCTCAAGCAGGCTATTCAGCGTTATCTCTGCCGCCTGCCCGCCCTGGCTCATTTGCGCCATCAAGGCCGTAAGCCGTGCATCCAAATCGCCCAGCGGGCCCGACATTTCCCGCACTCTGGCAAAGCCGAGCATCGACATCGCTTTATAGGTTTCGATCTCGCAGAGCTGCTGCACGATCCGCCCAACGCGCCGCTGCCCGATACCCGGTTGCACAAAGATCGCAAAGCGTTGATGCCCCATCGCATCAATCCGAAAATCCCCCGCCACAATGGCCGAACTGCCCAGCACATGGCTAACCGCCAAGCTCTCGGGCACAAACCAGGCCGCAAGATTCTCTTGGATCTGGGGCAGCTCGGGGGCCTCTTCAATGCGCAACACAGCCGAGGTCACACATTGCCCCGTCGCATTGGCAAGCCAATCACTGGGGAACACGTCAAAGGCGCTGCCATCAAAGGGCTTTTCCTGCGTGCCTTCCGTAAAGATCGTGTAGGTGACGAATTCGGTATGCTGCTCCCATTTGAGCCAATGCCGCCCAATACGACCATAATAATGCGTTGCCTGCGGGGGCGGGTGCGCCGCGCCATGTCGCTCCAACAATGCCATCAGATGCGCTAAATCCTCAGCGCGATCTCGCTGAACCGCATTTTTGGGCCGCTTAATGGCGATATAGGCCGCCTCATGTGGCGCTGAAAGGGCGGGAAACGGGCGCGCATGCAGCTCATTGGCAAGCTTATAGCGCAGGGGGTGATCTTCAATAAGGGGCATAAGCTTTGGGGTGTTACCTGTAAAAACTCCCCCTCCCATATCAGGAAAATCCTAAAGAGTTCCAGCGCTTAGTCGTCGACAATCGCATACCTTTCAGACCGCACGCCCAGAGCCCTCGCGGTGGCGGCGATAGACCTCAATCATCCAGCCCAGCATGATCCCATTCAAAATATGCCAGAAGATATGTGTGCCGATGGGAAAGACATGACACAGCATCTCATCCACAGAGCGCAAAGAAATTGAGACGCAAAGCAGCCCTGCTCCGATCGTCATACCGCGCGTTGTCTCGGGGTAAGTCGTTCGAAACACAAAAGAATAGGCAAACAGCAAGATGGGCACCGTCCAATAAAAATTGGAGATATGAAAGAAGGGCAGCGCGTTCAAAGCTGGCAGCATCAGCGCGGCATAGGGGAAAAACAGGGCCGTTGCCGCATAGGGCCGCCAGCCGCTCATCCCCGCCACATCGCGGTTCACTAAGAACAGATAGACCAGAATGAAAATGCCAATGGGGATCACATCCGTGAGCATGGCCCAAAATGTCGCATGGGTGTGAAACAGAAATGAACCCGTGCCAATGGCAAACAGGATCGCGCAAAGCAGCCTCGCCGCCCCATCCGAACCTGCACGCCGCCACATAATCGCCGCCGCGATAATGAACGAGAGATTGGTGATCGCATTGAGCGGCTCTGACCAATAGGTGAAATCCACCCGCTCGCAATAGCCATCCATTTGCTCGGCCCAGCCCATCTGCGTTCCCCTCTTCCAGGTCAGAAATTGTCATTCACGTCTACATTGATCAGGTAGCCTGGAAAGGAGAGATTACCAACCGAGAAAGAAAGCCGAGTGCAGCCGACCAGATAGCGCGCCCCGTCCTTGCTCAACCCCGCCACGCACCCTATGGTTGTTTCATCCTATATTCATTTAATGAAAGGAACTCCGTTTCATGCAGAATTTTCTCACAACATCATTGCTCGCGCTTGGCATCACACTCACCACCAGCACCATTGCGCAAAGTGCCGATCCACCAAGCACTGGAACCTTGCGTGGGGATGCGGAGCTTATCATCAGGTCGAAACAGGATGATGTACGGCTTTGGGCACATCCTCCGCGTATCCTCGTATTGGGGGATGACGAGGTTTTGTATCAAGTGCGCGAGATCGCTGCGAAGATCGAGGCAGAGATTCGCTCTCCATTTGGCGACAAGTTCTTTGGCGAGATAACATCTGCCGTCATTCCCGATGATTTTGGTGCGGGGCAGCACGCTCTCTGGGTGGCGATGCGAAAGGGCGGCCCAGCAGGTTGGCAGGTCGATCTTAACCTATATGGCGATCCGGATCGGGTGCTCGAAACGGATATTCTTGTGGTCGTTGCAAACCGCAGAGATATAGCAATGATCAACGGATTGTGGGGACTGTCTGCTCGAGATAATCGTGCAATGCTGCAGGGTGGACGTTCCCGCTGTTTTTACAACTCACAGTCTCGAAATGGCATTCGTTACGGTGCTCTGGTTTTAATTTTCCCAGATGAAGATCGAGAACTTTTGGACCAATGTCTTTGGGAGGAATTGCTGCACACGCTTGGGCCATTGCGCGACGCCAAGGGCTCGCCCTTCTTTTCGTTTGACGATCATTACGATCCCGAAAACCAACAAGCTGTAAACACGAAACGCGCAAACGATATACTGCTCATCCGCGCCCTTTATGAAAGCGGGGCTGGCCCTGGCGGCGCGCCGGATATTGTGCTGGATTACCTATCCGGTCTGGTGGCAAGGTGAATTGCCATTCGCCCGACCATCGTTAGAGTAGAGCAAAAGGGAGGACATCACATGGATATTATTTGGCTCGGGCATGGCTCATTTCGCGTTGAGACCGGGGAGGCGACCCTTCTCATTGACCCTTGGCTGACGGGGAACCCGGTTTTGCCCGAAGATCAGCACGAAGCGGCGGTGCAAGGGGGCACGCATTTGCTGTTGACCCATGCGCATTTCGATCATGTGATCGATATCCTCCCCCTGGCCCGCAAGCTGAATATCCCGGTGGTCGGGCAATATGATTTGATCGGACATTGGGTTGAGCATGAAAAGATCGACGGGATCGGCTTTAACAAGGGCGGCACGGTCACTTTGGGGGATGCTGAGGTGTCCATGGTCCCGGCCTCGCATTCCACCTCAATGCCTGGCGCGCATGGCCCGATGGTGACCGGCTCTGAAGTCGGGTATATGATCCGCGCTGAGGGCAAAACCATCTATGTCTCAGGCGATACAGATATCATGGCCGATATGGATTGGATGGGCGATTATTATAAACCAGATGTGGGGATCCTCAGCGCAGGTGGGCATTTCACCATGGATATGCGCGGCGCGGCCTATGCGGCCAAACGCTATTTCAATTTCAAAACCGTGATCCCCTGCCATTACAAAACCATGCCCATACTTGAACAAAACGCCGATGTTCTGAAAGAGAGCCTGCCTGGGGTGGATGTGATTGAGCCCGAAGTGATGCAAGCGATTACGGTTTAACAACTCGGCACCCCCCTTCATTTGGCTAAAAATACCTTGCGGGGGTGTGGGGGTGCAAAACCCCCACTTCGCTGGCCTTCGGGTCTTGCGCGGTGTTCGCATAGAACGCATCAAGGCTCAAGCTGCTCGCACATCCCTCTCCAGCGCGGGGTAGCGCAGGCCCAAGGTCAGCCCCCGCGCCGTGAGAGAAATCAGCAAAGCGCTCCAAAGCCCCGCATTGCCAAAGCTTGGCAGCAAGAGCCAAATAGCGAGCAGATAGATGCCAAGGCTCAAGATCATCATATTCCGCAGATCGGGGCCTCTCGTTGCACCCAAGAAAATCCCGTCCATCATAAAGGCCCAGATCGCCAAGAGCGGTGAGACGATCACCCAAAGCAAATAGATACGCGCCTGCTGCCGCACGGGCTCCGCGGTGCTCATCGCGTCGATCATCCATGGGCCAAAGCTCCAAAAGATCAGCGCCATAAGAACAGCCGAAATAGCCCCCCAAAGCGTGCAAAGATAGGCCGAGCGGCGCAAGCGCATTGCATCTTTACGCCCAACAGCGCGCGCCACCAGCGTTTCAGCCGCATAGGCGAACCCATCCAGGGCAAAGGCAGAGATCGACAGGAACTGCAAAAGCACTTGATTGGCCGCTAGGGTGACATCACCAAACTGCGCGCCCCAAAACCCGAAGGAGGTGAAAATCGCCATAAGCGCCGCCGAGCGGATCAGAATATCCATATTCACCAGGGCCATACGGATCAGCGTGGCCTTGTGCAAAATCCGCGCCCAGTCGCGCCACGCGGGATTGTCAAAAGCACTGCGACACAGCCATAGACCCAGGATAAGTGCGGCCAGCTCCGCGATAACGGTGGCAACCGCAACGCCCTCAACGCCCCAGCCAAGCCCGAGCACGAACCAGATATCCAGCACGATATTCACGCCATTCATCACGAGTTGCAGCGCCAGTACCCGCCCCGTTTGCTCTTGCGCCACCAACCAGCCGGTAAGCGCGAAAAGAGCAATAGCTGCCGGGGCGGACCAGATACGAATGCCGATATAGCTTTGGGTCAGCGTCTCAACCTCTGCGCTGGCCGGCGACAGTGCCAAAGCCGCTGCAAATAAGGGCGCTTGAAACAGGACCAGCGCAAGCCCCGCCAAAGCCGCAATCATCAAGGCGCGCGACAGAAAAGCAGAAACCTCACCATGATCCTCTGCGCCCAGAGCCTGGCCCACAAGCCCCGTCGTGCCCATGCGCAAAAAGCCGAAAATCCAATAGATCGTAAGCAAGATCGTGCTGCCAAGCCCCACCGCTCCGATGGGTGCGGCCAGCCCGGTTTGCCCGACCACAGCAATATCCACCGCCCCCAGCAAGGGCCCCGTCGCGCTAGAGAGCACAATCGGAATTGCAATGCTCAGAACACGCCGATGGGTAAGCGGCTTTGGCGCGTCAGCCATGATCGCGCGCAGGCATCACAAAATGCCCGGTCGCTTGGGCATAAAGCCGGGTGCGATTATCCTGCCAGCCCTCCACATGCACCGAAGCATAGCGCCGCCCCGAGCGGTTGATCTTTGCCCGCGCATACGCATCGCGCGGCAGACCAGAGCGCAGATAATCCACCGTAAACCCAACGGTTTTGGGCAAGCGCGGCAGCTCCCCCTCGGTCAGTTTTTCCACATCAAGCGCGCCGCTTTCGATATCTTCCCACAAGAACGACCAGCTCAGCGTGATCATCGCGGTCGCCTCCAAGAACGCGGCCGTCGCACCGCCATGCAGCGCAGGCAACATCGGATTGCCAATCAGCTTATCATCAAAGGCCATAATCCCGGTCAGCTCATCGCCGCGCCGATCAAAAGAAATCCCCATAAAGGCAAAGAACGGCACTCGAGCCACCAAAGCCTGCAAAGCCGCATCACGGCGCTGTTTGACGATTTGAACGGGTTCCGGGCGCGGCTTGCTCAAAACTTACCCTCCACAGTGAAAGAGCCTGAGGCGGTGGCCACAGGATTCTCGGGGTCTTCATCATAGGTGGTAGCGCGCACAAAGGCGACCGAGCGCGTGATGTGATAACAGGTTGCCCGCGTGCGCAGCCTATGTCCAGGCGTGGCCGGGCGCATATATTCGATCCGTAAATCTATCGTGGCCGTGCCCCCAGGGTTGGAGGGATGCGCAATCACCGCCGCCCCGCAGCAGGTATCCATCAAGGCCGAGACCGCCCCGCCCGCAATCACGCCTGTTCGAGGATCACCAATTAGCTCTTCGCTATAGGGCATTTCAAGGATCGCATAGCCATCACCGATCTCGATGAACTCCATTTGCAGCGCCTGAGCGTAAGGAATGGCCTTTATGAACTGTTTCGCAATCTTGGTTTTATCGACCATGGGCTCGCTTTCTGTCCGATACCGCCCTTGTGGCGCGCCTTTGCCCCAGTTGCAAGCGCAGCAGTTGCCAAGCTGGCATGAACGTTCTAGCTTTTTGCATGAAGACAGAAGGGACGCGTGATGACCGAAAGCCGGATTTCATTCAAGGAGATGTGTACCAAGTTTGACGTCACCCCCAGAACACTGCGTTATTACGAGTATATTGAACTCTTGCAGCCAGAGCGAGAGGGCCGCGCACGCTATTACCACACCCGCGAAGTGGCCCGTATGAAGCTGATCCTGCGGGGGCGAAAATTTGGCTTTCAACTTGAAGACATCCGCCAATGGCTCTTGATCTACGAAAAGGAAGGCACCGAGGCGCAGATGAAAACCTGGGTGGACATGGCCTCGCGCCAGCTTGTTGAACTCGCCGAACAACGCGCCCAGCTTGATGAGGCCATTGATGAGCTGCAATCCCTGCGCGACAGCGTGGCCCAAGAGCTCAGCGAAACGGTATAGGGCTCGGCGGTGGCCAGGAATTATTGCTCAAGGCCTGACCTCGTTCTCATTTAAGCGCAGCGAAAATCGCAATTTGCGTGGACCTTGATCAAGCCACATCTACCTCTTACCCGCAAAAAAAGCCTTAAGCAGCGCGGCGCATTCGCGCTCGGCGATGCCATCGTAAATCTCTGGGCTGTGATGCGATTGGGGGTGCGAGAAAACCCGCGCGCCCTGCGCCACTCCGCCGGATTTGGGATCGGATGCCCCATAGTAAAGGCGCGCGATGCGGGCTGCGGCGATGGCACCGGCGCACATGGCGCAAGGTTCTAAGGTGACATAGAGATCGCATCCGGGCAGCCGTTCAGACCCCAAAGCCTGGCACGCGGCGCGAATGGCGAGCATTTCTGCATGGGCGCTGGGGTCGTTCAACTCGCGCGTGCGATTACCCTCAATCGCGATCACCTCTCCGTCGGGCGAGATAATGACCGCGCCCACGGGCACCTCTCCACGCGCACCCGCTGCGCGCGCGGCCTCTAAGGCATGATCCATATAGCTGCGAAATGGCATACCCCTTCGATGACCTCTTTCGCGCGCGCTGTAAACCGGGTAAGCGCGAGCCCATGACAGATACATCCCCCAAAGGCGAGCGGATCGCCAAAGTGATTGCCCGCGCAGGGCTTGCCTCGCGCCGGGATGCGGAACGTATGATTGAGGCGGGCCGCGTTGCGGTGAATGGCAAGGTGATTGCTCGCGCTGCTTTGAATGTGGACGAGAGCGATAAGATCACCGTCGATGGCAAGGAACTTGTTGAGCCAGAGGCCCCGCGGCTTTGGCTCTATCACAAACCCAGTGGCCTTGTGACCACCACCCGTGATGAAAAGGGGCGGGAGACGATCTTTGACGCCCTTCCCGAAGACATGCCCCGCGTGATGAGCGTTGGGCGGCTCGACCTCAATTCCGAAGGGCTGCTCTTGCTCACCAATGATGGGGGGATCAAACGCAAGTTGGAACTGCCCTCCACTGGCTGGCTGCGCCGGTATCGTGTGCGCGTGCATGGTCGACCCAAAGATGAAGCGTTTGAACCCTTGCGACGCGGCCTTACGGTTGATGGGCAAAAGTTCCAGCCGATGCAAGTCACGCTTGATCGCCAGCAAGGGGCCAATGCTTGGGTGACGGTGGCCATTCGCGAGGGCAAAAACCGCGAAATCCGCCGTGCGATGGCCGATATCGAATTGACCGTGAACCGACTGATCCGCGTCTCTTATGGCCCGTTCCAGTTGGGAGAGCTGAAAGCGGGTGAGGTGCAAGAACTGCGCCCGCGCGTGGTGCGCGACCAACTTGGCCTTGAAGCGCCTGTGTCCGCACCTGAAAAACCCAAAACCGTGCAAAGACGACGCAAGCGCACCTGACGCCCCAAGCAAAGGAGACCCCCATGAGCCATTTCCTCAGCGCCAGCCGATTTATGGTGATCCTGGCCGTGACTGGTGCCTTTCTGGCCGCCACGACCTTGATGGTTTATGGCCTGCTTCAAACCGGGCAACTGATCATAGCGACGGTGCAAAATGGCGAAGTATCTCGCAAGATCGCCAAGAGCCTCTCTCTCGAATTTATTGAAATCATTGATCTCTTTCTGCTGGGCACGGTGTTTTATATCATCGCGATCGGGCTCTATGCATTATTCATCAGCTCAGAGGTCAAGCTGCCCGCCTGGCTCACCATCAGAAATCTCGATGATCTGAAAAATAAGCTCATTGCTGTCGTCATCGTGGTGCTTGGCGTGCTGTTTCTGGGCCAAGTGGTGAGCTGGGACGGGACGCGCGATTTGCTTGGCTATGGGGTTGCTGTGGCGCTAGTGATCGGTGCGCTGACCTATTTTCTTTCGCAAAAAACCAGCAATAGGGACAAGTAAAGCACACCCGCGCCCCGAACTGAACGCATTGAACCCTAGCAAATTCGCACAAGACCGCTTATTTGACAAATACGGTAAGTTAGTGGAGTGCGGGCCATGCCAGCCACCTTGCAGAAATTGGCCTATGTGGCCCTGATCATGGTTCTCTTTGGCACAGCCACGGGCTGGCTTGGGGGGCTTTAGGGTATGGGCAAGCGCTTTGGCGGCAAATATTCGCCCAAAGAGGACACCGTTAGCTACGAGAAAGCCAAGGTGCATCCGGTCGGCGCGCGCTCTAACATCCTGTGGATCCCGGCGATTCCGCTTGTGGCAACGACCTTTTGGGATGGCACTATCGCCATGGGCCTTGGGCTAATCGGCGCTGCCAGTTGGAGCCTTGCGGCTTGGCTTTTGCGAGAAGGCCAAATCGCGCAGGCCACCTATGAGACGCGCAAAATCGCCAAACGCCCCGCGATCCCGCGCAAGATCTTCTCAGCTGCACTTACCGGGATTGGCGCCGCCTTTGCAGTGTTGGCCCATCAAGAGAGCGTTGAACTCCTCTCCCCTGCCCTGCTGGGCCTGATCGCCGGTGCCCTGCATATTGTGAGCTTTGGCCCAGACCCGCTGACCGATAAGGGCGTTGCGGGCATTGACACGATGCAACAGGACCGTGTGGCACGGGTTGTGGATGAGGCCGAAGGCTATCTTGAGGCCATGCGCGATGCGATCCTGCGCTCGGGGGATCGGCATATGGAGGGCGCGGTGCAGCGGTTTCAAAACACGGCCCGCGATCTTATTCGCACAGTTGAGGAAGATCCCCGCGATCTGACAGCTGCGCGCAAATATCTGGGCGTGTATCTGATGGGCGCGCGCGATGCGACGGTGAAATTCGCCGATCTTTATGGGCGCAACCGCGATGCGCAGGCGCGCGAAAACTATGCCGCTTTGCTTGAGGATCTGACCGATAATTTCGCCGCCCGCACCGATGCGCTGCTGGATGGGAACCGCACCGATCTGAGCATTGAAATTGATGTGCTGCGCGAGCGGCTGGCGCGCGATGGTGTCCAGCTTTCACGCGCGTCTTCGTAATTGACAGTTAAAAGGACCAACCCATGTCACAAGACATCCAAAAGAAAGCTGAGGCCGCTGAGGTGATGGTCAGAGAAGTCACCGAACTTACGCTGAGCCAGCCGCAAGAAGCAAACGCCATTGTGCCCCTGGCCGAGGCAGATGCCCCCGTGAGCGCCGAGATCCGCACACGTATGGATGAGATCGACATGTTCGACACCAACTCCATCGTGTCCTTTGGCTCATCGGCCCAAGCGGAGCTGCAAGAGATTTCGCAATCCATGCTCACAGGCGTGCGCAACAAAGATGTGGGCCCAGCCGGGGATAGCCTGCGCGGGATTGTCACAACCATTCGCGGCTTTTCGGTTTCTGAACTCGATGTACGACGTGAGCGCAGCTGGTGGGAAAAGCTCATGGGCCGGGCCGCGCCCTTCGCTAAATTCTCCGCCCGCTTTGAAGAGGTGCAGGGCCAAATCGACAGGATCACCGACGATCTACTACAACATGAGCATGTGTTGCTCAAGGACATCAAATCTCTCGATATCCTCTATGAAAAGACGCTGGATTTCTATGATGAGCTGGCGCTTTATATCTCTGCTGGAGAGGCGAAACTGGCCGAGCTTGATGGGGAAACCATCCCTGCCAAAGAGGCCGAGGTACAAGCCGCGCCCGAGGATCAAGGGGTTATGCGTGCCCAAGAGCTGCGCGATCTGCGCGCCGCGCGCGATGATCTGGAACGCCGGGTGCATGATCTGAAACTGACACGTCAAGTGACCATGCAATCGCTGCCCTCCATCCGGCTGGTACAGGAAAACGACAAGAGCCTGGTGACCAAGATCAACTCCACCCTCGTGAACACCGTGCCGCTTTGGGAGACGCAACTGGCGCAAGCCGTGACCATCCAGCGCTCTGCTGAGGCTGCTGCTGCGGTGCGTGATGCCAATGATCTGACCAATGAGCTACTGACTGCCAATGCGGCGAACCTGCGCAGCTCCAATAAGATGATCCGCGAAGAGATGGAGCGCGGCGTCTTTGATATCGAAGCGGTGAAAAAGGCCAATGCGGACCTGATCGGCACCATCCAAGAAAGTCTGCAAATCGCAGATGAAGGCAAAGCCAAACGCGCCGCTGCGGAAGATGAGCTAAAGAAAATGGAAACAGAGCTGCGCGACACCCTCGCCGCCGCAAAAGCCCGCCGCGACGGTGTCGGGGATAATGCAGCTACGGCGGTTCCCAAGTAGGGATAGGCGAAAACCAGTGGTGCGCGGCCGGGGCGGCGCACCGCTTTATTGAGACAGTTGAGGGGCAGTCATGGGCATTTTCGATTTTCTATCTGGTGAATTTGTTGATGTCATTCATTGGCTGGATGATACCCGCGATACGCTGGTTTATCGGTTTGAGCGCGAAGGCCATGAGATCAAATATGGGGCCAAGTTGACCGTGCGCGAGGGCCAGGCGGCTGTCTTTGTGCATGAGGGTCAGCTGGCGGATGTGTTCACCCCCGGTCTTTATATGCTTGAAACCAACAATATGCCGGTGATGACGACGCTGCAGCATTGGGATCATGGCTTCAAGAGCCCGTTCAAATCCGAGATCTACTTCGTCAACACCACCCGCTTTGCCAATCTCAAATGGGGCACGAAAAACCCGGTCATTTGCCGCGATCCAGAATTTGGCCCGGTGCGGCTGCGCGCCTATGGTTCTTACGCGATTAAGGTGGTTGATCCGGCGCGTTTCCTGGTTGAGATCGTGGGCACCGATGGTGAGTTCACCATGGACGAAATCAGCTTTCAGATCCGCAATATCATCGTGCAAGAGTTCTCGCGCAGCCTTGCACGCTCGGGCATTCCGGTGCTGGATATGGCGGCCAATACCCGTGAGCTGGGGCAGCTTGTGGCGCGCGAGATCAGCCCGCAACTTGCAGAATATGGGCTGAGCCTGCCAGAGCTTTATATCGAAAATATTTCGCTGCCCGCCGCGGTGGAGCAAGTGATGGACAAGCGCGCCTCTATGGGCGTGATTGGCAATTTGAACGAATATATGCAATTCCAAGCCGCCGAAAGCCTGAGCCGTGATGGGGGCGCTGGCGCGGCTGCGATCCAGTCAGGCATGGGCGCCGCACTAGGGCTGCAAATGGCGCAGAACGTGGCGAGGCCTTGGGGGGCATCGAAATCCGCGCAAGCCGCGCCACCTCCCCCGCCCCCCGTTGAGCATGTCTGGCATATCGCCAAGGATGGTGCGACCTCAGGCCCTTATTCAAAGGCTCGCCTGGGCCGCATGGTTACGGAGGGCACGTTAACCCGCGAAACCTATGTCTGGACCGCAGGCCAAGATGGCTGGCAAAAGGCGGAAGATGTGCGCGAATTGGCACAGCTTTTCACCATCCTGCCGCCCCCTCCCCCGCCGGGCATCTGAACCATGGCCACAAGATGAGACCCAAAAGCACGGCCGTGACAGAGCGCCCCTATCGCCTAAAGCAGTTCATCCTTGCGCTGGCGCTAACGGCGTTTTCTTTGTGGTTTGTCCTCGGGCTCGCCGTAACACTTCATATGTACCTTTCGTGGCCTCCGGCTGTTTTCTGGAATGAATTTAGCTATTTTCTGTTTACCTGGGCTATAGCAGGATCGTTAATCGCCGCCGCGGTCACGCTCGTCTTTTTGTCTGTGCCACTATGGCTTTTGATGAGATATCCGGTGACCGCTAGCCGGGCGTGTATCGCCGGTTTTTGTGCAGCCAGTTTTCTTTTTCTCATTATCGTTGCCTATACGCTTTGGCTGAACGATTTTCGTGGCTACCCGGCAGACGGGTTAGTTTCAGACATTCGCTCCAGTGCTGTTTTCATGATATTGATCTCCCTCTCAGCCGTGATCATCCAACGCATCATAGGGCCGGGCGCACCGGCCAAAGACATCGCGAAGGTCTTCGAGTAAGCGCCTCGCCATTCGTGGGGCCCCGCCTGCACATTCCCTGCATATCTTATGCGCGGCTCTCTGCCGTCCAGCCCCGTTATCTTTGGGATGAATTTGCCAAGATCAAAGCGGTGGAGAGATTTATGAGTGAAGACAAGCAACCTAAGGCACGCAGAATGATCAGCGCCCCCGAACGCGCCTATAGCTTGGGCCAATATGTGATAACGCTGCTTTTGTTGATGGCCTTTGGCTGGTTGGCTGGTTTCGTAGTGTTCGCCTACCCCGAAGCGCTCGGGCTTTTTTATACCGGCTCCTTTTCTGATTTATTCGCGCAAACCGTTGTCTTATTGGTGACAGGCATCCCCTCCGCCGGAGTGATCGCGCTGGTCTTTCTATCTGGCCCGCTTTGGATCTTCATGGCACGGCCCATCTCGCCCATACGCGCGGTGCTGGCCGGGTTTGTAACATCCACCACCCTTATCCTCGTTCTGGCAAATGAAACGGTTTGGCTCGGGTATACATGGCCCCCGTCGAGCTACATCCTATGGAAAGGCCTTATGGAAGAGCCGGGATTGGGCGCGATTTTTGTGCTGCTCTGCACCCTATCCGCCGGGGCGATGCAGCGCATCATCGGGCCAGGTAAGTGGCGCGCGCCGCACCAAAAATCAAACCCGGAAAAAGGATAACATTAAAATGACAATGCTCGTCTCCCAAAGCCCCTATAGCTGGGGCCAATATGTCAAAACGCTGCTCTTGCTGATTGGCTTTGGCTGGGTGTCTGGCGTCATCGTGCTAACGTCAATATTCCTCATAAATGCCCCCATACTCATTGCAGGATTGCCCGCAGCCGCATCTGTGGCGTTGATCTTTCTAAGCATCCCTCTTTGGGTGTTTATGAGATGGTCCATTTCGCGATGGCGCGCACTTTTGGCAGGGTTTGTAACCTCTGTCACCCTCATTTTGGTGCTGTCAAATGAAAGCATTTGGCCCGATCCCTATTCATTCTTCTCCACCTACCTTTTTTGGGAGCTGCTCAGAGACGAGCCTATATTGGGCACAGTTTTTGTCCTGCTCTGCACCCTATCGGCTGGGGCAATACACCACATCATAGGTCCGGGCGAGCCGCCCAATCGCGAAGAGGCATCAGATTTACCCGCCGCGCAAGGAAACCCGGAACGTGCCTATGGCCGGGCGCAATATGTCACGGCTCTGGTTTTGTTGATCGTGTTTGGTTTCCTTGCCGGGGCCACCGTGGCCTTTCTTGATGAACCACGGGCGCTTCGATATGTTTTGCATGATCCAATTCGAAGGCTGACTTGGGTCGTGATGATTGGAGCTGCGTTTGCGAGTCTTGTCGGGATTTTGTTTTTCGCTTTCCCGCTGTGGCTCTTTATGAGGCGCAGCATATCGCTGACGCGCGCGCTCTTGGCTGGCTTGGTGGCGTCAGTATTGCTCGTTGCAGTGCTATATTTCATCATATTTCTGCGAGATGGCCCTTCGGTTTTTGATCTGTTCAGCTTTCAGGGCGCAATGTTGACGGGGCTCTTTATGCTCCTATGCACCCTGTCTGCGGGGATCATACGGCTTATTATTGGGCCAAGCGCTGCCCCCCAGCGAGGGCGCTGAAAATGCAGCACCGTTTTAGCTTCGATGATGAGAAAGGAGCCGCATGACACCTTGCAGACGCGCCTATACCCGGCACCAATACGCGAATGCGCTCGCTTTGTTGATGCTATTTGGCTGGATTTCCGGGGGGATCACGGTCACGATTGGCGAGTTGCGAGAGCCCGCTCCATTCCTAGAAGATCTTTCAGAGTTCCTAGGACTATGGCTCGCTGGTCTAGCGCTCTCGGCCATTGTCGCCATCGGTCTCTTTAGCATCCCCCTTTGGCTGTTCATGAAACGCCCTATTTCGAGAAGGCGCGCGCTGTTGGCCGGGCTTGCCTCCTCAACCGGATTGATTTTGATGCCATGGGTTTTGGACGAGGGCATTTCCCCGTTTCTTGACGGTTCAATCTTGGCTGTTCTTGATCTGGTCTTGCTCTTTATCCTACTCTGCACCCTGTCCGCTGGGGCGATGCAGCGCATCATCGGGCCGGGCGAGGTGCCAAGCGGCACAAAACAGTGATCCGCCTGTGCCTGTCTTGGGGTAAGATAATGAGGAAAGGACCGTAGCAAATGACATCTCCCAAACGCGCCTATAGCTGGGGCCAATATGCGAAGGCCTTAGGCTTTTTGACCCTGTTCGGTTGGCTGGCGGGCGCTATATTGATGACAATTTTCTGTATGGGCATTATCAGCTTTGATAAAATTGACAAATGGCTGATCATTGTGTTGTTTTTGGGAATACCGGCAGCTGCCCTAGTATCAGTTGTGTTTCTGAGTGTGCCACTTTGGGTCTTTATGAAATGGCCTATTACGCTGACCAGAGCGTGTCTTGCTGGCTTTCTTACCTCTATTGCTCTGATCCTTGGCTTGCACAATGATTGGGTATGGCTCGGCAATGACTTTCCCCCGTCCAGCCACGTTTTTTGGATGATGCTTTGGGACGCGCCCACATTTGGCGCTTTCTTTGTCTTGCTCTGCACCCTGTCCGCTGGGGCGGTGCAGCGCATCATCGGGCCGGGCGGCCGATCCGGTGAAGATCCTTAGGGGGATGTTTTCGCGGCCCTTGTCGGATACAAGAGTGAAATCAGATAGATAAAGACGGAAGTCAGCTATGGACCCCATCCCGGCAGCTCCCCATCGCCCCTATAGCTGGGGCCAATATGTTAAAACCCTGTTCTTGCTGATCGGCTTCGGTTGGCTGGTTGTGTTTATCTTGATGAGCATCACAGAGCTTCAGCGTAGCTATTCGCTTGTCCTGCGCGACCCCTTACACTGGATTAGCATGTTGCTGTTCTTTGGCATACCTATCGCCGCGCTTACGGCAGTGGTGTTTTTGAGCCTGCCACTTTGGTGGCTCATGCGGCGCCCCATCTTGCCAGCCCGCGCGATACTTGCGGGATTTGTTGTCTCAACCTGTCTCATCGTAGCATTCTCGATCTTGATGGAGGAGATACCCAGCACGGAGCAATTGATATGGAGGGCTCTCTTCATCCAGCTCTGCACCCTATCTGCCTGGATCATCCAGCGCATTATCGGCCCGGGCGAGCCACCCAAGGACATTGCCAAGGTGTTTGACTAATATGCCCTCAGTCCAGATGGAATCAGATATGCAACCCCAAAGAGCAGCCCCCGAACGCCCCTATAGCTGGGGCCAATATGTGAAAACCCTGTTCCTGCTGATCGGGTTTGGCTGGCTAGTTGCGTTTATCCTCATCACGATCTCTGATGTTCAAACGAACTATTCGCTTGCCCTGCGCAATCCCCTCGCTTGGATCGGCATTGTGCTGCTCTTTGGGGTGCCGAGCGCTGCGCTCACCGCTATCGTGTTCTTGAGTGCCCCGCTCTGGTTCCTGATGCGACACCCTATTCTGCCCCAGCGAGCGATCCTTGCGGGGTTTCTGTCTTCAACTCTTCTCATAATTGTCTTTGCATTTCTCAGCGTCTGGGCAGAGGGCTGGCGCAACGTCAGTATCACAATGTTTACAGACGAACTTATTTGGGTCGTGCCCTTCATCCTACTCTGCACCCTGTCAGCCTGGATCATCCAGAGGATCATCGGCCCTGGTGAGCCGCCCAAGGACATCGCCAAGGTGTTTGACTAATATGCCCTCGATCCAGATGGAATCAGCGATGCAACCAACAAGAGCAATCCCCGAACGCCCCTATAGCTGGGGCCAATACTTGAAAACCCTGTTCCTACTGATCGGCTTTGGTTGGCTGGCGGGGTCTGTCGCATTAACAGCACATCAAGATTACGCGAGTATGTTGGCCGTGCCCGAGCGCCGATCACTCTGGCTTCAAGTCATGTTCATGGTGGGTATACCTTCCGCCGCTCTCGTGACCTTGGTCTTTCTAAGCGTGCCGCTGCGGGTCTTCATGAAGCGGCCAATTTCGCCTAAGCGCGCATTGATGGCAGGTTTCCTGTCCTCATTCTTTGTTATCACCTCCCTGATGGGTGTTGGTTTCTGGCTGTCTCGGTTTAACGTCTCCTCCAGCCCAATATTGTGGAAAGACGTTAGTTTTTCTGTTAGCTTCATCCTGCTCTGTACCCTTGCAGCCTGGATCATCCAACGCATTATCGGCCCCGGCGCGCCGCCCGCAGACACTGCAAAGCTTGACGAGTAAACACTTGCAGCCCGGCGCAAAACCGTGGACATTCCCCAGGTGAAAGGGGCGATATGTCTGAGACTGATACAGCGCAAGAGCACCGTTTCCCCTGTGAAAGCTGCGGGGCCGATCTGCGCTTTGATCCGGGGCAAACAGAGCTGACGTGCGATCATTGCGGCGCGGTACAAGCGATTGAGGGGGCGGGACGAACCCTGCATCCTATCAAAGAGCTGGACTTCCTCAGCGCGCTGCAAGCCCAGCTGCCTAACGCGGAAATGGAGGAAACCCGCGTTTCAACCTGCCCCAATTGCGCCGCAGAGGTCGAATTTGACCCAGATGTGCATTCCACTGAGTGCCCGTTTTGCGCAACGCCCGTGGTCACGGATACCGGCGCGCATCGCCATATCAAACCGCGCGCCATTCTGCCCTTTGCCCTGCAAGAGCGCGAGGCCCGCGCGGCCATGAATGACTGGCTCGGAAGCTTGTGGTTCGCGCCCTCGGGCCTTAGCCAATATGCGCGCCAGATGCGCACAATGCAGGGGATCTATGCGCCCTTTTGGACCTTTGATGCTCAGACCCGCTCGCACTATTCCGGTCAGCGCGGCACGGTCTATTACACCACCCGCACGGTGATGCGCGATGGCAAACCCAAGCAGGTGCGCACACAAAAGGTGCGATGGCGCCCGGTCTCGGGCCGCGTGGCGCGGTTCTTTGATGATGTGCTGGTGCTGGCGAGTAAATCCCTGCCCCGCCGCTATGCAGATGCCCTGCAACCTTGGGATCTCGCCGCGCTTGAGCCCTATGATCCCGCCTTTCTGGCTGGCTTTCGCGCCGAAGGCTACACGATTGACTTGGAAGAGGGCCTCAAAACCGCCCGCACGGAAATGGACCGGATAATCGAGCGCGATGTGAAATTCGACATTGGCGGGGACCGGCAGCGTATCAGCCATATCGACACCGAGCTCTCTGATGTGACATTCAAACATATCTTGCTGCCAATTTGGCTGGCCGCCTATCGCTATCGGGGCAAAAGTTACCGCTTTGTGGTGAATGGGCGCAGTGGCCAAGTGCGCGGCGAGCGCCCCTATTCCACCCTGAAAATCGCGCTTGCGGTGCTAGCTGGGCTCATCCTTGCTGGCGGCGCAGGCTATCTCTATGCACTCTATGGACCAAAATGACCCAAGCCGAGACACTCACCGCCCTTATGCAAGCACGCTTTTCCTGCCGCGCCTTTCGCCCAGATCCGGTGCCGCGCAGTGCAATTGAAAGCGTACTAAACACAGCCCGCCACACCCCCAGCTGGTGCAATGCCCAGCCTTGGGGCGTTGTGCTCACATCGGGGCCAGCCACAGATGGGTTTCGCACAGCACTTTATGAGCACGCAACAAGTGGGGCAAAAACCACCCCCGATCTCGAGAGCCCCAAAAGCTATCCCGGCATCTATGGCGAGCGCCGCCGCATCTGCGGATGGCAACTCTACGGCGCGGTTGGCGTGACCAAAGGCGACCGCACCGCCTCAACCAAGCAAGCAGCAGAGAACTTCAACCTCTTTGGCGCACCGCACGTTGCCCTGATCCACAGCCCCAAAGAGCTTGGGCCCTACGGCGCGCTGGATTGCGGCGGATTTATCACCGCCTTTTGCCTTGCCGCGCAAGCCCATGGGATTGCCACCGTTCCCCAAGCCGCCATCGCCTTTCATTCTGAATTCGTGAAAGACTGGTTTGGAATTGGGGATGATCGCCTACTGATCGCGGGCGTCTCCTTTGGCTACGGCGATGAGAGCCACCCGGCCAATAGTTTTCGAACGGCGCGCGCTCCGCTCGATGAATTTGTGGATTGGAGAGAGGCATGAGAGCACTTCTGCAACGGGTCAGCCAGGCCCAAGTCGATGTCGCAGGCGAAACCATCGGAAAAATCGGACCCGGCCTGTTGATCCTGATATGCGCCATGCCGGGCGATACGGTCGAGACCAGCCAAAAGCTTGCCGCGAAAATCTCAAAACTGCGCATCTTTAGTGATGAGGCCGGCAAAATGAACCTCTCCCTGCTGCAATCTGGCGGCGCGGCGCTGATCGTGTCGCAATTCACCCTGGCCGCAGATACCTCGCGCGGCAACCGCCCCGGCTTTTCCCGCGCCTGCCCGCCCGATGAAGCCAAAGCGCTCTATCAGCAATTTTGCAAAGATGTCGAAAACCTCGGCATAAAGGTGCAAACTGGCCAATTCGGGACCGAGATGCAGGTTTCCCTGACCAATGCTGGCCCCACCACGATCTGGCTTGATACAGAGCACCCATAATCGCAACGGGGGTTTGGGGGCCTCCCCAAGGCCTGCGTGGCCTGAACGCGATAAAATCAAGTGCCGCCGTTAGGCGGCCCCAGTGGATTAAGGCTCGCGGAAGGCCTCAGATGATTTATAAAGCGGTTTGAGCAGATATTGCAGCACGGTTTTCTCGCCCGTATGCAGCTCTACATCAGCAAGCATGCCAGGGCGCAACTCAATGCTGCGTTGCCTATCCGTCAGCGCATCCATATCCACCGCGAGGCTCACTTTATAATGGGGCTGGGCATCGCGGCGGGTTTCATCCTCGAACGTATCTGCCGAGATAAAGGTCACCTTGCCCGGGAGCGATCCAAAGATCGTATAATCATAGGCCGAGAGCTTCACCGTGGCGCTTTGACCGGGGCGCACATTGGCGATATCTTGCGGCTTCACCCGCGCCTCTAGATAGAGCTCCTCATCCACCGGAATGATCTGCGCCAGCTCTTGGCCGGGCTGCACCACTCCGCCAATGGTCGTCACGCTCAGCCGGTTCACAATCCCGCGCATGGGCGCTGTCAGAACCGTGCGTGTCAGCTGGTCCTGGCTCGCCTTCAAGGTCTGGCGCAACAGCGCGGCCTCCTTAAGCACATCTGAATATTCCTGCGCCCGTTCCAGCTCGGTTTGCGTGACAATCTCGTCCAGCCGGATCTTGGCATCCGCATAGGCTTTGCGCGCCCGCGTGACCTCAATCAGCGCCACCACCTTTTGCTTAAAGAGCTTGTCCAGAAGATCCATTTCCTGCTTGGCCTGTTGCAGCACGGCCTGCGCCCCTTCGCTGCGGCTCACGAAATCGGATTGCCGCGCTTTGAGCAGCGCACGTTCAGAGGCCACAATATGCGGAGTGCGTGCTGCCAATGCCTCTGGCACATGAAAATCAAACTGCCCGGCCAGCTCAGCCTCAAGACGCAGCTGGCGCGTGTCCAGCACAGCGATCTGGTCCTCGATCTCATCCACTGAAGTCTGGAATTTGGTGCTATGCAGCCGCGCCAGCACATCCCCGGCCTCAACAATATCGCCCTCTTTCACCATCAGCTCCGCCAGGATCCCGCCCTCAAGGTTCTGCACGATCTGCGGTTTGGACGAGGACACCATAGCCCCCTGCCCGCGCACAATCTCATCGAGCGGCGCAAAAGCGGCCCAAGACAAAAACACACCCAGAGCCAGTGTTGTCAGGATAATGATCCAGCTGGGCCCACGCATATCTGCGGCCACTTGTGCATTCAGGCTGGTCTCAACACTGCTCATGCCACCACCTCGGGGAGTTTCGCCACCTTGCCGCCGCTCAGATGGTGCAGCACCTGGTTTTGCGGCCCATCCACGCAAAGCCGACCCGCTTGCAGCACCATGGTGCGATTGGTCAGGGCAAGGATCGGCACACGATGCGTGGCAATGATCGCGGTGCGCCCCTCAAGCCAAGCGCCAAGGCGTTTGATCAACCCTGCCTCAAGCGCTTGATCCAGCGCGGCCGTGGGTTCATCCAGCAGGCAAATTTGTGGATCTTGCAGCCAAAGCCGCGCCCAGCCGATAGATTGGCGCTGCCCGATGGACAGGCCCTGCCCGCCATCTTGGATCTCTAGATCAAGCCCCTTGCTATGGCCCCGCACATAGGTGCCCAGCCCCGCAAAATCGAGCGCGGCGAGCAAGCGGTCATCATCCCGCTCAAGCAGAGTCAGGTTTAGATTGTCGCGCAATGTTCCCGCAAAGAGCCGCACATCTTGGCCCAGATAACCAATAGAGCGACGTAGATCCTTGGGCGCGATTTGCGACATCTCCGTGCCATCAATCAGCACGCGACCTGTTTGCGGCGCATATAGTCCAGAGAGCAGTTTGAGGAACGTGGATTTGCCCGAGCCATTAGCCCCCAGCACAGCCAGCCTTTGCCCCGGCAGAATACGCAACGCGGGTAACTCGACCACCGCAGCACTTTCTTCTTCATAGCGAAAGGTGACCTCATGGAAATCATAGGCACCGCTCAGCGACTTGCGGCGCAGATAGCTGCGATCTTGCGCAGTGTCTTGCGGGGCCTCAGCGATTTGGTTGAGCCCTTGCAAGGCGGTTTTCACCGTGCCCCAACGTGCCATCGTGCCCGCAAGTCCAGTCAAAGGCGATAGGGTGCGCGAGGTGAGAATGCCGACAGCGATAATGGCGCCCACGGTTAGCTGCCCGGCGAAAACCATATATGTCCCTGCAATGACCGCGCCCACATAGGTGGCTTGCTGCACGCCCTGGCTCCAAAAGGTGATGGTCGCGGCAAGCTTGCGCTGCTCGCTGGATTTCAGGGCCGAAAGCGCGGTAAGCTCAGACCAGAGCCGTTGCATACGCTCTTCGGCGCGCTGGGTTTTCACGGTGTCCAGCTCATAGATCGCTTCTTGCAACACGCGGCCTGACTTAGCCGAGGCCCCTTGGGTTTCTTGCGTCAGGCGGATCATACGTTTTTGCAGGAAAAAGCCGGGCACGATCATCAAGAGCCCGCCGAGGATCAGAACCCACACAACCGGCCCGGCGATACTGGCGACCAAAAGCAAGAATACGAAGATGAAAGGCACATCCGCAAGCGTGCCGATGGTTGAGGCGGTGAAGAACTCACGCACAGAGCTGAACTCACGCATTTGGCTAAAGCGCATGGAGGGCGGCGCAGAAGCAGTATCAGAGCGCGCGCCCAAAATGCGTTGCATCAGAGTTTGCAGAACAGAAAGCTCAATCTGCCGCCCGGCCCCATCCATCAGCCGCGCCCGCGCGATTTTCAGCAAGCCCTCAAAGAGCAGCGCCAGGGCCGCGCCAATCCCCAGCACCCAAAGCGTGGCCTCCGATTGATGCGGGATCACGCGATCATAAACTTGCAGCGAAAACAGCGCAACAGACACGGCGAGGATATTCGCAACGAAAGATCCCAGCGCGATCTCGGCCATGTAGCGACGAAAGCGGCGGAAATGCCCCCAGAACCAATGCCCCTTGCGCGTGTCGAGCTTGTGAGAGGTTTCAAGCTGCGCCAGCTTTGCCTCTGCCTGGATGAGCTGGCCGGTGAAAAAGGGCAGGAACTCGGCACCGGGCACCTGGGCGCGATTGCCGGGGCAAGTTTTGTCATAGATTATGTATTCGCCATCCTCAAAGCCCAAGATCAGCAGCACTTGACCGCTGGTCATCAGGCCCAAGGCGGGCAGGCCCTTTGCGCTTGGCGCGGAGATTTCGCTGGCATGGGTGACAAGCCCGGCGCGGCGCAGCCCGGCTTCGATGGCGGCGATTTCTTGCGCGCCCTTTGCATCCCCAGGCATTTCAGCCAGGAGCGTTTCGACGATATCCGCACTGGAGGCCTCAATCCCCAAAACCCCCGCATAGACCGCAATAAGCTGTGCGCGCGCCTCTAGTTTTTCGCGGTGCGCATCTCGCTTGCTGGGCACAATTGCGGGCAAGGGGTGCAGCGCCGCGGCAGGTGTCTTGTCTTTTTGCCCGTTCTTAATCTCCAGCGTAAAGGGCTTTTTAGGTGCCATTAAATTTGCTCTCCATCCGCCAAGAGCCCATAGAGGCGCGCCAATTCCAGCCGCAGCCGCGCCGCTTCGAATTTCAGCGTGATCTGCCGCTCTTGCTGGCGTGCGAAGGTTTCATAGACGGAAACCACGTCAGTGACTTGGCGCGCACCGGCCTCGAATTGACGCTGGAACAGATCGAGATTTGCTTTGGCATCACGGGTCAAGGCAGCGGCTTCAGCGGCCTGACGATCGGCAGCGGCGACTTGGCTATCGAGGCGGCGGATTTGGCGATTGCTGTCCTCAACCGCTTGGGCGACGCGGCGCGATGCAGCCTCTTTGGCGGCCTCAATGGCTTTGAGCCGTGCGCCTGTGCCAATGCCAAATGTGCCCTCGGTGGAAATGGAGCTGCCGCTATTATCCCCGATGCGGCCTCTGCCCCCGATGCCCGGCAGAGCATTGGCGCGATCCACCTTGGCTTGGGCGATATCACGCTCTTTTTCCGCATCGGCCATCACAATCGCCAAGGGGCGCGCAAGATTCAGCGGGATGCTGAGCTTTGAAATACCGCTCAGCCCTTCAAGCGGGGTTGCCGTCATCGCATCCAATTCAGCCATGGCGCTGCGCGTGGCTTCCTCGTTGCGCGCTTTGGAGGCGCGGATTTCGGCCAGTTTCTGGCGCACAACAGACAGGTCAGAGCCGTCAGAAACCCCGCCCTGCACGCGCTTGTTCATAATGCTGACAAAGCGCTGCATATCCCGCAGCGTGGCAGTGTTATGCGCCGCTGCTTCCCGCCCCTCTTCTGCGTTCAGATAGAGGCTCAGCGCGGTGAAGACGCGATCATTGCTATCTTGCGAAAGGGTGACAGCTGCGACCTCAACATCGGCTTTGGCAAATTCCCGCTCACCCTTTTTGCGTCCGTGATCAAACAGCGTGACATCCAGAACGAGGCTGGTAATCACATCGCCAAGTGATGTCAGGCTGATTTCAGGCCCAAGACGGGGCAGCCAATTGGTAGAGGCCGCTCTTGCACGCAGTTTAGCGGCGCGCAATTCAGCCTCGGCCGTGCGGGCATTGGTGGCAAGGACCGAATGCGCAACCGTGTGATAGGCTTCGCCCATGGGCAAAACAGAACGACGCGCGGTGAGATCTTGCAACACCGCGCTTTCAGCTTGTAATTTCTGGTCCTGAGCTTCCTGGGACTTTCCAGACAGGCCGATACCTGTATCACGCAAGCGCTCTACAAAGCCGCCCGAGGGGTTATCGCCGCTTGCGCAGCCCGCTAAACTCAATACCAAAGCACATTTCAGTGCCGTCTTTACCATTTTATTCCCCTTTTTCCGCCTGCCTAGGGGGGAGTTGGCGGCGCAGCACTTGGGTTTTCTGCCCCAAACGTGTCGTGCTGCACCGCAATCTTGTTAGATCGAGCTGGGCTCTTCGATGCGAATATCGCTATCCACGATCAAGGTTGCCTCGCCCACTTGATATGTGTCTTTGCCCCCCGCAGAGCCGACTTTTAGCGCCCCTGACACTTCAAGCGTATCATCTGCCCCGCCGATCACCTCAACCGTGTCAGAGGTTTGGGACAGATCGAGAATGGATGCTTCGGTCAACGCGAGGGTCGCGGCTTCGGCAAATTGCAGATCAATGGTGGTGATGTTGTTACCCGCCAGATTTGGGTTGTCGATCTCAACCGTGCTGCCTGGGTTTTCATCATCGAGCGCCAGGAAGGTCGAGGTCACATTGCCCGCCCCATCGCGGTTGGTCACAACAAGATCAGAGCCATCTGGGACGTTATCGCCAAATGTATGCAGCGTCTCGCCAAGTGCCGGGATATAGGCATCAGAGGTCGAAACCGCATCAACCGTGCCATCGATATTGACTTGGGCAACGGAGATATCATTGCCATCCCCTTCGGTCGCGATTGAGCGCAGCCCATCCGCATCACGGGTAAAGGCCGCAATCACCGGCCCATCGGGCGCATCTGTATCAACCGAGATGATCTGGCTAATGCTATCGGTGTTGCCCGCCGCATCGGTCGCGCGCACCGTCACATCCGCATCATAGCTGCCTTGCTGAATGCCCTCAGGCGGGATGGTCAGGGACCATGTGCCACTTGCATCAACTGTGGCTGGGTAATCTGTTCCGTTGAAGGTCAGCACAACCTCTGAGCCCTCTTCCACCAAACCACCTAGAACGATACCGTCAAGCGCCTCAACCGCGTTCACGGTGCCATCGCCCTCGACAGTGGTGCTGGTGGAGTTGGCGTCAAATTCCAGCTGGTTGACCAATGTATCCACGCGCACATTGGCAACGCGGGTATCCGTATTGCCCGCAGCATCGGTGGCCAGCACATTAAAGGTGCCATCATATTCGCCCGTGGGCACCTGGGACGGATCGAATGTCGCGGTCCAGATCCCATGGGCATCCACCTGCGCGTTCACGGACGCACTGCCGAAATTCACCTCGACAGTGGAGCCAGGCTCAACCGTGCCGGTGACAACCACACCATCTGCACGCTCAACCCCATTGACCACAGCATCGCCTTCGATCGTGCTTTCGTTCACGGTGAAGTTCAGCACCTCCGTATCGACCTGAACGGAATCTGTGATGCTATTGGTATTCCCTGCCGCATCTACGGAACTGGCTGTGATATCGGCTTGGTAAGTGCCTGCAGGAATCTCGGCAGCGGCATAGTCCACCTGCCAATTCCCGCTCGCATCCGCTGTGGCCTGCCGTGTAACGCCGTTCATTGTTACGGAGACATCAGCCAGTGGCGTTGCAGAGCCCGTCAGGATCACGCCATCAGAGGCCTCGACCGCGTTCACCACATCATCCCCCTCAACCGGGTGATTGATTGAGAGCGCGTTGGGCACCGTATCAACTGGCACATCTTGGCTCAGCGTTGCGCTATTGCCCGCAGGATCAGAGGCGGTTGCGATCGCTTCGCCCACATATTCGCCCTCGGGGATCTCTGAGGCGGGGAAGGTCACGGTCCAATTGCCATTGTCATCCACCGCTGCTGCGCGCGTGTTTCCAGCAAATTCCACGGTGACTGCGGCCCCTGGCTCAACCGTGCCGGCCACAACCAAACCGTCGCCGCGCTCAGCTGCATTGATCACACCATCGGCCCCGCCTGGGGTGGAGGTGATTGCAAAGGGCAGCTCGGTGTCAACAAGCACATCGCTGGTCACGGTCGCGGTATTGCCATTGCGATCCGCTGTAATCGCTTCGATCGGCGCATGATATGTGCCTTCTGGCACCTCATCGGGGGTAAAGGTCGTCGTCCAATCCCCATTGTCATCAGCCGTCACGGTATGTGTCGTATCACCGATGGTGACATCCACCTCGGCGCCGGGATCGGCAGTGCCAGAGACATCAACCCCGTCAGAGCGCTCATCCGCATTCACAATGTCATCGCCCTCAACATTATCGACGATGCTCAAGGTGATCTCTGTATCGATCACGACTGTGTCGGAGGTGGTGAAGGAATTGCCAAAGGAATCCGTCGTCACGATGGAGACATCAGAGGTGTAATCGCCGCGCTCCAAGGTGCCTTGCTGCCAAGTCGCACTCCAAGTGCCATCTTCGGCAACTGTTGTGGTGCGTGTGATATCTTGGATTGTCAGAGCAACGGTCGCGCCGGGCTCACCCGTGCCAGAAAGCGTGATCCCCGCATCATACTCAGCTGTGTTAAACACATCCCCAACAGAGCCGGTTCCCGCGGTTACTTCGATCTCGGGCGGCGTTGTGTCGATGATATAGCCAGGGCCATCAAGCACAGCATCATTCGCAGTTCCGCCAACAGTTACAACGGATTCGTAGGTGCCATCGGCCGGGAAATTATCCCCATCGAATGTGACGGAGAATGTGCCATCCGCGCCAATGGTCGTTGTCTGAGTTTGCGCGCCAATCACCACCGTGACCGGATCGCCGGGCTCACCACCGCCGGTGATGGTGATGCTATCGGGCCCACGATCATCGCCGCCAATGGTCGTCACACTCTCTGGGTTATCCACGAAAGGCGCAGCAGGTGTTGGCGTCTCATCGCCGCCTCCGCCATTGCCGCCGTCATCATCAAGCAGCCCAGCCCCAACAAGCCCCGCCCCGACAATCGCAGCGCCGGTTCCCAAGAAGGGCGCGAATACGGCCTGTGCAACTTCCTCATCGCCAACAGGGGTCAGGTCAGCACTGCGAAAGAAAATCAGATCATCCGTGGGGCTCCACTTGCCCGCCTGCTGCACAGCGGCGTAGCTTTCAACCAGCGTGCCATCTGCGGTGACGCCAAAGGTGACCTCATGCAGCAAACCATCAGCTGAGAAATAAAGCTGACCCGCCGTTCCCCCGTCAACAAAGAACCCTTCAATCACCAACTGACGGCCATCGGACAGGGTCAGCACCAAATTGCCCCCATCCTTGGTAAAATTGGTCACATCACCACTTTTAAGATTTAACGAAAGATCCGCACCTGAGGGCATCGCGATGACCGCTGACTGTGTCTCACTCGGTACCACACCACGTTGCAAATTCCCCGCTTGATCGCGGACGACATAGTTTATAACTGACATAACGCCACTACCTCAATTTTCACGCCCGTTTTGCCGGGTCATGTATTTTGTGGCCAAGTTTGCCTTGGTCCACCCACTGCTACATCCTTTGGGTAACGTAGGAATTTTAATGGCGCTAGAGTTATTTTAACGAATCGTTAACTTTAACAAACAATCACAACTATGGCGAGAATTTTGCATGTCAAAGTTGCGCAACAGCACCCAAACAGGAGGAAACTTGCCGATGCAGTCACTGAACCAACTATGGCAAATCGGCGTGGATGCGGTACGCGGCGAGGCGTCGGTGCTCAGCGCGCTTGACAGGCGCGGGCACGGCGCGCCCGATTCAGTGATTGCTGTGGGCAAGGCCGCTTGTGATATGGCCCGCCCTGTGTTGCAGCGCTGGCCCCAAATCCCCGCGCTTATCGTCACCAAGCATGACCATGCCGCCCCCCTGCCCGGCGCGCCCAGAATATTTGAGGCAGGCCATCCGATACCAGATGAGGCCTCGTTGCGCGCGGGAGCAGCTTTGCGGGATTTCGTGAGCGCGCAGGCCTCGGACTGCCATCTGCTGTGCCTCGTCTCCGGCGGGGCCTCTGCGGTGGCGGAACTCCTGCCCGAAGGCATGACCCTGACGGAGTGGCAAGAGCAGACACAAGCGCTCATGGCCTCGGGCGCGGATATTCACGAGATCAACCGCCATCGCCGCAGCATCAGCCAGATCAAAGGCGGCAAGCTTTTGGCGCAGTTTCCGGGCGCGCAGGTGAGCACATTTGCGATTTCAGATGTTGAAGGGGATGATCTGAATGTGATCGGCTCTGGCATCGGCCTAGCCCCCGCTGAGCGTAGCTTTACCTTTCATTCTGAAATCATCGCCTCCAACGCCATCGCCCGCGCCGCTGTGGCAGATGCTAGTGAACTGCCCGTCACTCTGAACGAAGAGACGCTTTATGACGATGTGCGCAGCCTCGCGCCCAAGCTGGCCCAGAAAATCCGCGCCGCCGCGCCGGGCCTGATGATCTTTGGCGGCGAGCCGACAGTGGTGCTGCCAACGAGCCCTGGACGCGGGGGGCGCAATCAGATGCTGGCGCTGATGCTGGCCCGCGAGATTTCTGGCATGGATGGGATCGAGATCTTGGTCGCCGGAACAGATGGCACCGATGGCCCAACCCCCGATGCGGGCGGGCTGGTGGATGGTCAAACCTGGCAAGCCAGCGCGAGCGACTATATCACACGCGCAGATGCGGGCAGTTTCTTAGCTCAGCAGAAGGCGCTCTTTACAACAGGCCCAACCGGGACAAATGTAATGGACCTGATGCTTGTAAGAAAGCGGTAACCAAAATGGCCCCGAACATGCTCGCGATCACCGAAACACCAGATATGGGCATCACCCTATCTGACGGCACCCGGCTTTCGGCCCGTGTCTGGATGCCTGAAGGGGCGGAAAATGCGCCGGTGCCCGCAATCCTCGAATATCTGCCCTATCGCAAACGCGATGGAACCTGCGCGCGCGATGCGCTGACCCATCCCTATTTCGCCGCAAGAGGCTATGCCTGCCTGCGCGTGGATATTCGCGGGAACGGCGATAGCGAAGGGGTGATGGAAGATGAATACACCCCCCAAGAGCTGAGCGATGCGGTGGAGGTGATCAATTGGATCGCCGCGCAGCCCTGGTGCTCGGGATCTGTGGGGATGATGGGGATTAGCTGGGGCGGGTTTAATTCTTTGCAAGTGGCCGCTTTGCAACCCGCGCCGCTCAAGGCGATTATCACGCTGTGCTCCACCGTGGACCGCTTTGCCGATGACATCCATTATAAGGGCGGCTGTTTGCTCAATGAAAACCTGGGCTGGGGCGCGACCATGTGGAGCTATTCCTCCCGCGCGCCTGACCCAGCCTTGCGCAAGGATTGGCGCGAGATGTGGCTGGAGCGATTAGAGGCCGAGCCCTTTCTACCCGCCACATGGTTGCGCCACCAAAGCCGCGATGCCTATTGGAAGCATGGCTCTGTCTGTGAAGATTACTCTGCGATCAAAGCCAAAGTGCTCGCCATTGGGGGCTGGGGCGATGCCTATAAAAACGCGGTGCCTCAGATCGTCGAGAATATCCCCGGCGCGAAAGGCATTATCGGGCCATGGGTGCATAAATACCCGCATTTCGCCGTGCCCGAGCCGCGCATTGGCTTTTTGCAAGAGGCGCTGCGCTGGTGGGATCGCTGGCTGAAAGGTGATGACACAGGCGTTGAGAATGACCCCGCCCTGCGAACCTATCTTATGGACGGGGTGCGCCCTGCCACTTGGTATAAAGAGCGCCCCGGCCGCTGGTGCGCCGATCCTGAGACGTCGCAAACCGTGCTGCACCTGACCGATAAGGGGCTGCAAGATGCCCCAGGAGACTTATGCGCTTGCGTTGACAGCCCCGCCCATACTGGCGCAGATGCAGGTGAGTATTGCGCGATTTGGCTGGGGCCTGAACTGCCGGGCGATCAACGTCGCGATGACGTGCTCTCGACCTGTTTTGATACGGCTCGGTTGGAACGGGATATGGAGATTTGCGGCGCGGTTAAGCTAACTCTCAGTGTAAGCGCGCTCTATACGGGACAAATCGCGGTGCGCCTCAACCATATTTACCCAGGAGGGGCCAGCACGCGCATTACCTATGGCGTGCTGAACCTTGCGCATCGCGGCGGCTCTGAAGCACCCGAAAAGATGCCCTTAGGCACACCGCAAGAGATCACCCTTCAGCTTGATCACATCGCCTATAAAGTGCCTGCGGGCTCTAAGCTGCGCATCGCGATCTCAAATGCCTATTGGCCGCTGATCTGGCCCTGCGCTCAGCAAAGCGCGCTGATGCTCACGAAAGGGCAGCTTTCTCTGCCGGTAATCACGTCCTCAGACAGTTGGAGCTTTCCCGAACCAGACGCCGCCCCACCCTGGCAGGTAGAGACCTTGCGCGAAGAAAACCACACCCGCCGACAAGAAACCGATATGGTGAGCGGCGCAGTAAGTTTGATTATCGAGGATGATTTCGGCAAGGTCAGGGATCTGGATCACGGGCTTATCAATGGCTCTGTGGCGCGCGAGCTTTGGCGCATCCACCCGGATGATCCGCTCTGCGCCTATGGGCGCTGTCATTGGAGCGATGAGCTGGAGCGCGAGGGGATCAAGCTGCGCACTGAGGCACGTTGCGAGATGTGGTCAGATGCAAGCACCTTTTTCTTAAGCGCACAGCTTGAAGCCTATGAGAATGACATTTTGATTTTCAACAAAGAGGTGAAAGAAGAGATCCCCCGCGCCGATCTGTAACAATTCTGGACGACCACGGGGCAATTAACTCCTGATTTACCCTTGCGATACGCGCCAATCTGCGCAAACCTGCGTCGGTAAGGTGAACTGGCAAGCCAACCGCCAGAGAAAAGAACAGGGGAATAACATGACCAAAGAACTCGATTTTTATGCCAAGCGCGCGGCCAAGGGGCTGATGTCTCGCCGCGAATTCATGGGCAAAGCAGCTGCTCTGGGCGTTGCCAGCGCCGTAGCCGCGAATATGTGGGCCAGCGCAGCTCAGGCAGCACCAGTTGCGGGCGGCACTTTCAGAATGGGCGTTCAGGGCGGCGAATCCACCAATAGCCAAGACCCCGCAACTTGGGCCTCTGATGTGCCAATCGCGGGCGGACGCGCCTGGGGCGAAACCTTGGTTGAGGTCAAGGGCGATGGATCGCTTGAGGGCTTCGTAGCCGAAAGCTGGGAAAGCTCTGCGGATGCAAAAACCTGGCGCTTCAAAGTACGCCAAGGCATCGAGTTTTCCAACGGAAAATCCGTTACCGCCGAGGACGTCATGCAAACCATGGCACGTCACTCCGACGAGAATTCAAAATCAGGCGCACTTGGGATTGTTCAGGGCATCGAAAGCATGCGCACCGATGGTGATGTGTTCGAAGTCACCTTGGGCGTTGGCAATGCGGACCTGCCCTACCTGATGGCCGATTACCACCTCGTGATTCAACCAGATGGCGGCATAGACAACCCAGCTGCAGCGATCAGCACCGGTGCCTACACCTTGACTTCGGATGAGCCCGGCGTGCGCATGGTGCTGGAGCGTAACCCGAATTACTGGGGCGGTGATCAATCCACAGTGGCACATTACGACGGCCTCGAAATAATCACGCTGAACGACGCCACAGCACGCACCGCAGCGCTGCAATCTGGACAAGTCGATGCGATCAACCGGGTTGAGCCGAAAATCGCCAAGCTGCTGGACCGCGCACCAACATTGAATGTTCTCTCCACATCCGGGCGCGGCCATTATGTCTTTATCATGCATATCGACACCGCACCATTCGATGAAAACGAGCTGCGCTTGGCCCTAAAACATGCGCTGAATCGTGAAGAGATGGTTGAAAAAATCCTGCAAGGCTATGGCTCTATCGGGAATGATATGCCGATCAATGCGGCCTACCCGCTCTTTGACGACACGATCCCGCAACGCACGTTTGATCTGGAAAAAGCAGCTGCGCATTATAAAAAGTCTGGCCATGATGGCTCACCGATTGTCTTGCGCACGGCCGATGGTGCCTTCCCTGGTGCGGTTGATGCAGCGGCTCTGTTCCAGCAAAGCTGCCAAGCGGCGGGCATTCCCTTGGAAATCAAGCGCGAACCCAATGACGGTTACTGGTCCGAAGTGTGGAACGCACAGCCCTTCTGCTGCTCATACTGGGGCGGACGTCCGGTGCAGGATCAAATGTACACCACCGCCTATCTCTCCACCGCCGATTGGAACGACACCCGTTGGAAGCGCGCAGATTTCGACGAAATGCTCTTTGCAGCCCGCGCCGAGCTCGACACTGCCAAGCGCAAAGAACTCTATTCCAAAATGGGACGCATGCTTAACGAAGAAGGCGGCCTGATGGTGCCCATGTTCAACGATTTCGTGGACGCAGTATCCGCCAAGGTTCAAGGCTGGGAAAGCGATCCAAACGGGCCGCAGATGAACTGGTACGCGTTCAAGAAGACTTGGAAAGCCTAAGACCTATCGCTGCGGTGCCTCGTAATCGGGGCGCCGCAACTCCGCCCATCACGGCACATTTAGCGGGTTGAAATCATGCACCCTGTATTAACGCTCGTCTTGCAGCGCCTTGGCATTGGCGTGTTGCTTCTCTTTGCAGCCTCTGCGCTGCTTTTCGGTCTCATCGAAATCCTGCCCACCGATGCGGCGCAAGCGCAACTGGGTCAATCCGCGACCCCGGAAAGCCTTGCCAATTTGCGCGAAGAGATGGGACTGAACCGCCCTGCCCTGACCCGCTATTTCGAATGGCTTGGCGGCGTTGTGACCTTTGATATGGGCAATGCGCTCTCCAACAAACTGCCCATCGCTGAGCAAATCGCCAAAAAGATGAGCGCGACCCTGTTCCTTGCCGCTTGGGTCGCTGTGGTTTCCGTACCTCTGGCAATCTTGCTGGGGCTTTTGGCCGTTCGCTTTCAAAACCGCTGGCCCGATCGGCTGATCTCAGGTGTCACCCTGACCAGCGTTTCACTGCCCGAGTTTATGATCGGCTATATCTTGATGTTCTATGCGGCGATTAAATGGGGCTGGTTCCCGCCAAACGCCGTGATGTTTTCCTGGTCGATCCCATTAAGCGAGCAGCTCTACCAAATCGCCCTGCCCCTCATTACGCTTACCCTGGTTGTCTTGGCACAGATGATGCGCATGACCCGCGCCGCGATCCTAAATGTCATGCAGTCAGCCTATATCGAAACCGCCGAGCTCAAGGGCCTGAACGGCTTCACCATCATCTATAAACACGCCTTTCCAAATGCCATCGCGCCAATAGTGACCGTTGTGATGATCAACCTCGCCTATCTTGTGGTTGGTGTGGTCGTTGTCGAAGTGGTCTTTGCCTATCCGGGCATGGGGCAATATATGGTGGATGCGGTGGTCAAGCGCGACGTGCCCGTTGTGCTGGCCTGCGGCGTGATCTTTGCCGCCGTCTATATCGCGATGAACATCATCGCGGATGTGGTGAGCATTCTGACCAACCCACGTCTGAGGCATCCGAAATGACCATTCCCCTCTTTATTTGGCGAAAAGTACCTCGGGGGTTTGGGGGCAGAGCCCCCATGGAAAAACCGTCAGGATTCACCCCATGCTGAAAAACATTCCTCTCTCAGCCGCAATCGGCTTGTTTCTAACCTCGCTCTATTTCCTCGCCGCGATCTTTGCACCTTGGGTTGCCCCTTATGGGATGGCAGAAGTCGCCGGAGACGTGTGGGAGTCCTCCTCTTCTGAATTCTGGCTTGGCACAGATCAAATTGGCCGAGATCTGCTCACGCGCATGATTTATGGTGGACGGACCACGATCTTTATCGCAACCGCCGCAACCATTGTAAGCTTTGTGACAGGTGCCGTTCTTGGCTTTCTCGCAGCCGTAACGGGCGGATGGGTGGACCAGATTCTTTCTCGCTTCGTAGATCTGTTTATGTCTATCCCCGCATTGATCTTGGCGCTCGTAATCCTCAGCGCTATTGAGGAAACAACGATCCTGGTCCTGGTCCTGATTATGGGACTTCTGGACAGCACCCGCGTCTATCGTTTGGCACGCGCCGTGGCCGTGGATATCTCGGTGATGGATTATGTCGAAGCCGCACGGCTGCGCGGTGAAAAACTGGCCTGGATCATTTTCCGAGAAATCCTACCTAATGCGCTCTCCCCTCTCGTTGCGGAGCTCGGGTTGCGCTTCATCTTCATGATCCTGTTCATTTCAACCCTCTCCTTCTTGGGCGTCGGTGTTCAACCCCCATTGGCCGATTGGGGCGGGATCGTGAAAGAAAACAAGGACGGCATCCTATTTGGCATTGGCGCCGCGCTCTATCCGGCCATCGCCATCGCCACACTTGCCATCTCGGTGAACCTTATCGCCGATTGGATCCTCAACCGCACCACATCACTGAAAGGAGGCCGGGGATGAGTGAGCCTCTTGTCAAAGTGCGCGGATTGAAAATTGGCGCAACCGTCTATCCCCCAGACGCCAAGCCCCACGATATTGAGATCGTGCATGGCGTCGATTTTGATCTGCAACCGGGCAAAGTTCTTGGCCTGATCGGCGAGAGCGGCGCGGGCAAATCTACCATCGGGCTCGCTTCAATGGCCTATGGGCGCGGCGGCGTGAAAATCACCGGCGGCGAGGTTTGGGTCAATGGCCGCGATATTCTGAAATCCAAGCTGGGTGAGATCCGCAAACTGCGCGGCGGTGAGGTGACTTATGTTTCGCAATCCGCAGCAGCCAGCTTTAACCCGGCCAAGCAGATCATGGAGCAAGTGACCGAGGCCGCAATCCATCACGGCAAATTCTCCAAGAAAGAGGCGGAGGCCCGCGCCATCACGCTATTTCGAAAGCTTGGCCTGCCCGACCCGGACAATATCGGCAAACGCTACCCACATCAGGTTTCAGGCGGGCAGTTGCAACGCTGCATGACCGCGCTGGCTCTGTGCCCCGAACCGGATCTGGTGGTCTTTGACGAGCCCACAACCGCGCTTGATGTCACCACCCAGATCGACGTGCTTGCCGCCATCAAAGAAGCCATCCGTGACACCGGCGTGGCCGCACTCTATATCACCCATGACTTGGCTGTGGTCGCGCAGGTGTCCGATGACATCATGGTGCTGCGCATGGGCAAGACCGTGGAATATGGCTCCACCGATCAGATCATCAACGCACCGCAAGAAGAGTATACCAAGGCGCTGGTCACTGTACGCTCCATTGAGCACCCGGAAAAAGCACCACAGGGCGCGCCAGTCCTCTCGGTGCAAAACATCACCGCCCGCTATAAAGGCACCCCTTTTGACGTCCTGCATGATGTGAGCGTGGACCTTTACCCCGGCCAGACACTTGCCGTGGTAGGCGAGTCCGGCTCGGGCAAATCGACCCTGGCGCGCGTGATCACGGGCCTTTTGCCCCCGCGCGATGGCAAGATTATCTTTGACGGTCATGAGCTGACCCCCGACCAGCGCTCACGCCCGATTGAAGATCTGCGCGAGCTGCAAATGATCTATCAAATGGCCGATGTGGCGATGAACCCGCGTCAGACGGTCGGCACCATCATTGGCCGCCCGCTGGAGTTTTATTTCGGGCTGAAAGGCCAAGAAAAACAGCGCCGCATTCAAGAGCTGCTGGATGAGATCGAACTGGGCACCGGGTTCCAAGACCGCTACCCCGCAGAGCTCTCGGGCGGGCAAAAACAACGCGTCTGCATCGCCCGCGCTCTGGCCGCAAAACCAAAACTGATCATCTGCGACGAGGTCACATCGGCCCTCGACCCGCTTGTGGCCGATGGTATCTTGAAACTGCTTTTGAAACTGCAAGAGGTAGAAGATGTGGCCTATCTCTTCATCACCCATGATCTGGCGACCGTGAAAGCGATTTCCGACAGCATTGCGGTGATGTATCAGGGCCGCGTGCAGCGCTACGGCCCCAAATCCAAAGTGCTCTCGCCGCCCTTCGACGATTACACAGACCTGCTGCTCTCATCGGTCCCGGAAATGCAGCTCGGCTGGCTCGAAAAAGTCCTAGCGAGCCGAAAGATGGAAAGCGCAGGGAACTAGAGTGAAAACAGATCAAGTTGAATCACCGTGTGCCATTATTCGCGTTCGGGCGAAGCGAGAGGCAGCGAAGACTGGCTCGACATGATCGTTTTCTACTCTAGGACAGGCTACGCTCGGAAACGGGCTTATTCCACATAACGCGAAACGGATTGGCGTGATGGCCCTGGGAAGCCCCCCACAAACTCAATGATTCGGAGGGGTGGCCGGTTTGGCGATGGCGCGCCGGGCGCGTTGTTTGCAGCTTGGGCAGACAACAAGTTCTGCAGGTTTGAAGATCGTTTTGCTCAGCCCCTGCGGTTCGTGCCATGTGCCGCCAAATTGCACCTTCTGGCACATACTGCATTGCCTATCTGCCGATACAACTGTCTTTATAGATTGCGGTGCCTCGGCGAAGGGCTGTTCATACATGACGCTATGGCGAATTTGCAAAAATCCCCCGAGCTTGGGTTGGATATGCATGGAACACACGCGCACCATATCCGGCCGATCACATCTATACGGCATTTCAAAAGCATAGCCGTTTTGCCGGCAGGAAAAAAAGATCGCACGCAGAAAAGAGCGCGTGTCCAAGCCTTCAACAAAATCTGTGAGATCGCGATTATAGACTTGATCAATCTCCAATGGGATCGCCGCCCGTTGCAGCGCCATTGTCCGCCAGGGGCCGCTTACCGCCACAATTTTGTCGTTTTGATTGAGAACAAGCGTCGCAACTTCAGCCGCGCCTCGACCAGGTAAATCTGTCTTCCCAACAAAATCCCTTTGAGGATCTCTAAATTCCATCGCCTCCCCCCGGGAGCATAAAGTGCCTTAGAAACGTGCATTAAAATGGTTAATAAATAGTTAATAGAGGCATATTCGCATTAATACTTTAACATGTATAGAGAGACCTGAACCCCCTCAATAGGGGTATATAGGCGCGTTATTCTCTCTCAGCCAGCCAGAAATTGAGTTGCGCAAAATCGCGGGAAAATAATATCTTTGATCCCCGACGTTCCGATATGCTCAACCCGCAACTAAAATACTCGAAAACCTGAATTTTCGGGTGCTGCGTCTCTGTTCTCTCTATCAAGAATTGCAGTCCGAGCCCCCTAACAGGCCTTTCCCTCATATCGTAAGGTGTTTGCGATCAAATTCACGCCCTCATAAATTCGCCCCTTCGGGATCGAGGAATAGCCAAGGCGGTAGTAATGGCGCGGCGGGGTCGCGGATGCAAAGAACGCCGCGCCCGGCTCAATCAGGACGGAGCGTTCGGCAAGGCGCGCGCTCAGCTCTTCGCTATCCACATGGGGCGGGGCCTGCATCCAGATCGAAGAGCCGCCAAAGGCGCCCAGCCCTGCCACCTCAAGCCCGTGCTCAGATATGGCGCGTTCAAGCTCGGTGCGCCGATCATGCAGGGCGGCGGACATACGGCGGATCAGAGCATCATAATGACCAAGCGAGAGGAAGTAAGCGGCCGTGCGCTGCATATGGCCCGGCGGGTGGCGCAGCACCGAGGCGCGCAGGGCACGGGCCTCACGGATAAACGGCTCTGAGCCGACCAAATACCCCAGCCTTAGCCCAGGAAACAGTGATTTGGAAAAGCTGCCCACATAGATCACCCGCCCCTCTTCATCCAGGCTTTTGAGCGCCGGAGAGGGCGCACGCAGAAAGGACATCTCAAACTCGTAATCATCCTCGACGATCAACGCCTCAAGCTCGGCGGCGCGGGTCAACAGCTCTTTGCGCCGAGCAATTGGCATTGTGGCATTGGTCGGGCATTGATGCGACGGCGTGGTGAAAATCACATCTGTGCCATCGGGGATCAACTCGGGGGGCAGCCCATCCCGGTCCACAGCCACCGGCTCCACATGGCAGCGCGCATGGCGCAAAATGTCCCGCAAAGCATGGTAGCAGGGATCCTCCAGCGCCGCAGTGCGCCTTTGCGTCAACAGCACCTGAGCCGCGATCCACAGCGCATTCTGCGCCCCAAGAGTGATCAAGATCTGTTCTGGGCGTGCAGAAATCCCCCGCCGGGGCAAGGTGTGGCGGGCGATGAATTCAATCAGTTGCGGATCATCCTGATCATAGTAATCCGTTGTCATCGCCGAGAAATCCCGCGCCCCAAGCGCCTGCACCGCGCAATGCCGCCAATTGGTGTGATCAAATAGCGCCGGGTCCGCCTGCCCGTAAATAAAGGGGTATTTATAGTCGGCCCAGTTCTGCGGCTTGCGCGGCGTGTCGCCCCCGGTAAAGCGCTGACCAATGGCGCGCGCCCAATCGACCTTATCCTCACCCACTTGAGACGGGTCAAATTTCGGCGGGCGCGGCGCAGTTTCAGAAATAAAATAGCCCGACCGACCACGCGACGTGAGATAGTCATTGGACAAAAGCTCTGTATAGGCAAGCGTGACAGTGATCCGGCTCACCCCCAAATGCGCGGCAAGCTTGCGGGACGAGGGCAGCTTTTCACCCGCCTGAAACCGCCCCGACAGAATGCCCGCGGCAATCATCTGCTGGATCCGCGCCTGGAGCGTTCCATGATCGCTGGATTTGAGAAAGAAGGTCTCGACGGGAATAGCCATGGCGCATGCTTACCCTGGACCTACGCGGGCGTCAAACTGGACTGGTAGGGAATACCTGACTATGATGCGCCCCTATCCCGTGCCAGATTTACCCAAGTTTAATATGGACCCGGTAGATCGTAAAAATGACCTTGAAATCGCTCATCCTCGCCCTTCTCGGCGCAGCGCTCTTCTCAAGCGCTGCCCTCGCTGAATCCGCGTCAATCACGATGCGAACTTATAGCGTGATCACCGTGATCGACCCGCCCCCTTGGCGCAAATCAAACGACTTCATGGCGCATATGGAGGTCTCAAGACGGGAAAATAATGGAACCTTCTTCTTCGAAATGATCCCGAAAGGGGAAAGCTTTGAGAATTGGTCCGAGCTCTACGCTATCTTAGCGATGCGCAATCAAAGACGACCGCTGAAACATTATGCAGAGCTTCTTATCTCGAAATATGAAAGGGAATGCGAGGACATCTATACACTCTATTCCCCGAATAACTCGCGCAAGTCTTTTGAGTTTTCAATTGCCTGTAGTAAAGACAAATCGAACCCCCGCTACGGGGAAATCGCCGCCTTTCACCTAAAGCGAGAAAACAGCACATTGGTGAGCCATTACTACCACAAACGCTACAAACCGTTTAAGCTGCGCCAAAACGCTTGGCCCGTGAACGATACAGACACCTGGCGCGATATAGCCCAAGCGGTGAAGCGGTTGGAGTTGGTGAGATAACGACCTGTGTGGGCAATACAGCCCCAAAGGCATGTGCTGGACGCGCAACGTGGAGCGCGTCCAGCTTCGAAAGAAACTACCCAAACACACGGGTTAGGGCTTGGTCCACCGCATCGGTCAGCTGGTCGATATTATCCGCGGTTGCGATCAGGGCGGGGGAGAAACAGAGTGTGTTGTTTTTGCCGGGCAGGGAGCGGTTGGTGGCGCCGATGATCACGCCTTGGCCCATGCAATCTGCGACGACCGCTTGCACTTTCTTTTCATCAACAGGCTCGCGGGAGCCACGATCCGCCACCAGTTCTGCGCCGCAGAATAGGCCCTTGCCGCGCACATCGCCAATTACGGCGCGCTTTTCTGCCAACGCATGCAGATTATCCATCAGGCGCGCGCCCATGGCGACGGTATTGCTCAGCAGGTCTTCTTCTTCGATGATCGCCAGATTCTCTATTGCCGCCGCTGGCCCCGCGGTGCAGCCGCCAAAGGTTGAGATATCGCGGAAATAGTTCATCGGGTCTGAGGCGTCGTCTTTGAACATGTCAAACACCTCTTCGGTGGTCACAAGGCAGGCAATCGCCGCATAGCCCGAGGCCACGCCCTTGGCCATCGTGACCATATCTGGTTTGATGCCGTAATGCTGATAGCCGAACCAAGTGCCCGTGCGACCCACGCCGCAAACAACTTCGTCAATATGCAGCAGAATATCGTATTTCTTGCAGATCTCTTGCACCCGCTCCCAATAGCCCTGAGGCGGAGTGATCACGCCGCCCCCAGCTGTCACGGGCTCAAGGCAGAGCGCGCCTACAGTGTCGGGCCCCTCGCGCAGGATCACTTCTTCGATCTGGTTTGCGGCCCATTCGCCGTAATTCTCGATGGGCGCGCCCTCCTGTTCGTGGCGGCGATATTCCAAGCAATGGGGCACGCGCACAAAGCCAGGGGTGAAGGGGCCATAGTGCGCATTGCGCTCATCCTGCCCACCGGCGCTAAGGCAAGCAATCGTGGTGCCGTGATAGTCGCGGTCGCGATAGAGGATTTTATGCTTTTTGCCGCCATAGCGCTTTTGCGCGATCTGGCGCACCATCTTAAAGGCTTTCTCATTCGCCTCTGAACCGGAGTTCATATAGTAAACGCGCGACAGGCCTGGCATTTTTGCAATCAGCTTTTCCGCAAAGATCGCGCCAGGAATAGAGCCCGCAGAGCCCGCAAAATAGTTCATCTTGACCAATTGGTTATAGACCGCCTTGGCAATACGTTCGCGGCCATAGCCCACATTCACGGTCCATACACCGCCAGAGACAGCATCCAAGTGCTCTTTGCCCTTTTGATCCCAAACATGGATGCCTTTGCCCTCAACGATAATGCGCGGGTCCGTGGTTTCAAATGGCTTATGCTGGATCAGATGGTGCCAGATATGTGCGCGATCCGCCTCAACCACATGGCTCAGGTCATTTTCGTTAAAGGTGCCATCCATCAGCGTCACTCCAAATAAATGCAGGCAAGGCCACGAGATTCCACGCAGCCTGAGAAAATACATGCCATTTCACCATATTTGTTTAGGGCCACTTGATGCACGCCTGTAAGACCAGAAATTCGTTTAGCCACTCGGAAAACTGCCTTAGCCCCCTAAATTCCTGCATCTTTTCGCTCAAAGTTTGTGCAATTCCGGCCGAACCCACATACCCTGCCCCAGAAAAATCTGAAAAAACCATTGAATGCTGGCGCAGTTTGGGCCTTGATCACGAATAGCGCACAGAGCACGCTCTGAGCCGGGCACAGCCTTTCGTGCCTCAACGCATGAGACCGCCGATGGGGCGGCACAAACAGGGAGATCATGTATATGACACTCAAATCCAAATTGATGGGCGCAGCAGCGGGCCTTGCGGTTATGGCCTCTGCCTCAGCATCCTTTGCGGGCAGCCATGGCGGCGGCATTACTGTTGGCTATTTCCTCGAATGGCCCATGCCGTTCCAATTCGCCAAAGTTATGGGCACCTACGAAGAAGAGCTTGGCGTTCCCGTGAAATGGGTCAGCTTTGACACGGGCACGGCAATGTCAGCGGCGATGGCCTCTGGCGATGTGCAGATCTCTGTCAGCCAAGGTGTCACGCCGTTCCTGGTCGCGACAGCCGCGGGTCAGGATCTACAGGTCGTCGATATAGCCGTATCCTATTCAGACAATGACAATTGCGTTGTGCGCGCAGAGCTGGAAATCGACAAGGACAATGTGGCAGAGGAACTGCCTGGCAAGAAAGTCGCGGTCCCGCTCGGCACAGCTGCGCATTCTGGCTTCCTGGCGCAGATGAAGCATTTCGGTATTGATGAATCCTCTCTGACCATCGTGGACATGGCACCATCAGATTCTGCTGCGGCCTTTAGCCAGCCCAACACGGATCTGGCGATGGTCTGCGGTTGGGGCGGCTCGCTGCGCAACATGAAAGAATATGGCAACGTGCTGATCGAAGGCGCGGAAAAGCAAGCCGTTGTGGGCAAAGTCTTTGACGTGACCTCTATCCCAACCGAATTTGGTGAAGAGAACCCAGAGCTCTTGGCAAAATTCCTGGCCGTAACAGCGAAAGCCAACGCCATGTATGCTGAGCATCGTGACCCGATGATGGACGCGATTGCAAATGATTCAGGCATGGATCTTGAGGGCACAACCGGCGTTATGGACGTGTTTGCCTTCCCAAGCGTTGAAGAGCAGCTTTCCGCAGAATGGATGGGCGGCGGCGTTGCCGAATACCTGACCTCTGCTGCGGCCTCCTTGCAGGAAAGCGGCAAGATCACCGCGCTGCCGGATTATAGCGCGCTGGTCAACAGCTCTTACCTGGAAGCCGCCGCCGCTCAGTAAGGCGCTCATTTCAAACAGTAGCCGCGGTGCAGGGGGCGTCTTCTGCACCGCTTTTTGGAATGTGCGCAACCGCGCGCATGAAAGGGGGTTCCGTATGTCCGGGTTATCCATAAACGACGTCTCCATGACCTTTGAGCTGCCAGGGGGCGGCTCGGTCGAAGCGCTCAAGAACATCAATCTCGACATCAAAGAAGGCGAGCTGCTCTCAGTGCTTGGCCCCTCTGGATGTGGCAAAACCACCTTGCTGAACATTGCGGCTGGGTTTCTGGCCCCCACGGCGGGCGGCATCACCCTTGGCGGCAAAGCGGTGACCGGCCCCTCCAAAGAGCGCGGCATGGTATTTCAAAAGGGTGCGCTCTTTGAATGGATGAATGTGGCGGAGAATATCGGCTTTGGCCCCTCAATGGCGGGCGTGCCCAAGGCGGAAATCGCAGAGAAAACCAACCGCCTGCTTAATATCGTGGGCCTGCGCGGCTTTGGCGATAAGATGGTCTATGAGCTTTCGGGCGGGATGCAGCAGCGCGTGGCCCTGGCCCGCTGTCTCGCCAATGAGCCCGATGTGATCTTGATGGATGAACCGCTCGGCGCGCTTGATGCCTTGACGCGCGAAAAGATGCAAAGCTTGGTGCTAGAGCTGTGGAAAGAGACCGGCAAAACGATCATCCTGATCACCCACTCGGTTGAAGAGGCCCTGCTTTTGGGAGAGCGCCTGTTGGTCATGGCCCCTCGCCCTGGCCGAGTGCATAAAGAATACCGCCTGCCTTTTGCAGAATTGGGCGTGAAAGCCGATCTGCGCGAAGTGAAACAACACCCAGATTTCGGCCCCACCCGCGATGAGATCCTGAACATGATTTGGGATATGGAAGAAGAAATTATGGGCAGAACGGAGGACGCGTGATGGAAGAAAAAGGAATGGTTGACCGCCTCTGGGATTGGATCCTCTTTAACATGCCCCCCGGCACCGAGCTGTGGGAGGCGATCCAAACCTCCGCCGCCATGGTCCCCGGTATCGCCGCAATCTTTGGGGTCTTCTTGCTGTTTTCTTTGCTCTTTTACGGTATCTTTTCAGCCGTGTTGGAGAAGCGCCAGAAGATCTCAAGCATTGAGAAACAGAAAACCGTGAAATTCGGCGATGCCGCTAGTGTTAAATCTATTGGTTTCGCCTCTGTCACGTCAGTCATTTCGATCTGGTTCATCTGGGCCTTAGCCACGGGCAGCTCTACCCTGCCTTTCAGCGTGCCAACACCCTATGTTGGGCAAACAAGTTTCGAATACACAGCCGTGAACGCAGCAGGCGAAACTGACACTGCCACCGTTGCCGTGCATATCCACGAATTTGAGAACAAATCCCCGGAAAAACCCGATCCTGGGGCTGAAACGGGCGGATTTGCACAGAATGACGTGTTGGTCTCGCCCGAGCGGCGGCGCAAAACCATGCGCGTACATCGCAATGATGAGGGGTATAAAGAGGACGGTTACAAAGTCACCCATATCAACGGCGAACCCATCGCCCCCGATAGCGGTGTGAACGTGAGCGGCGGCGTGGTCTATATGCTGCCCAAAGGCTCTCTGCAGTTCCGTGCCTATGAGGGCTGGACCATGGATCCGCTCTTTTTGCCGCCCCCGGAGAAAGTTTGGAGCACCTTTGTTGAGCTTAACACAGAGGGTTATCAAGGTGTTGGCCTCTGGGAACATCTTTTCTGGTCGCTCTATCGAGTGATCTTGGGCATGGCCCTGGGCGCGCTGTTTGGGATTCCGCTAGGCTATGCGATGGGGCTCAGCTCTTGGCTGCGCAGCTGGTTTGATCCGGTTGTAGAATTTATGCGTCCGATCCCGCCCCTTGCGCTGATCCCCCTGGTGATCATCTGGTTCGGCATTGGCGAGCAAGGCAAGATTGTTCTTCTGTTCCTTGCGGCGCTTTGGATTATGACCATCGCAGCCCGCTCTGGGGTTGCGGATGTAAATATCTCAAAAGTGCACGCGGCCTATAGTCTGGGGGCCACAAAACGGCAGATCCTGACGAAAGTGATCGTGCCGAACTCTCTGCCGCAAATCTTCACCGGAGCCCGCGTAGCAATGGGCGTGTGCTGGGGGACTGTGGTCGCTGCTGAACTTGTCGCCGCTGAAAAAGGCATCGGCAAAATGATCATCGCCGCCGCCAAATTCACTCTCACAGATGTCGTGCTGGTGGGCATTATCATCATCGGTGTGGTCGGTATGGGCATTGAAGTCTTGATGCGCAAAGCCGAAGATCGCCTGATACCTTGGAAGGGGAACGCCTAAAAGATCAATGGGGGCTGGATCGCACCGGCCCCCGAAACGGTCCACGGTTTAGAAGATACGCTAAAGCTGACCAGAATGCTCTAGATAGATCTGCAACACGCGGGTCGCGACCAAGGCCTCTGTATAGGGATCATCAAAACTGGCCCGCCATGCTTGTGCGTTCTGGATTATCGCCTCAGCCTCGTCTGGGTTGGCAAGATAATAGGCAACCGTCTCCTCAAGATCAGAGCAATCAGCGGCCAGTTGCACAAAATGCACCCCAGGAACCAGCGCGCCTTCCATATACCAGCTTTCAAAGCGCAGCGGCGGGGAGAGGATCAAACAATTGGTGCCCATCATCCATTTCAGGTTGGTGGCCACATCAATTCCCTCGACAGACAGCAGGAACTTGTGCTTAATCTGCTCTTCCGGCGACAAAAACGCTTTGGGCGCAATCTCTTGATGCCCCCCCGCGCCAACATATCCGATGTCATGCTCAAGGCTTGCGCTATGTTGCTCAACCAAGGCGAGGCGTTCAGGGCTGTTTAACGCACCGCGCCATACGGCAGAGGGTTTTTTGTCGCGAAAGGGTATCCGATCAACCTGCCTGCCAAAGTGGCGAAACTTATCCAGGGGGAACAGAACGGAATTGGAATTATCCACGTTCAGCGGCCTGCTTTTCACGATGCGCGGCCTGCCCGGAACATCAATAACATCACCGAATAACGGGTCAAATTGCGCCTCTGCCGCAAACCCGCGCGCATATTGCATAAAATCGAAAAAATACCGGCTGCGTTTGAATGGGATCTCTTGCATCGCGGGGCCTGTGGGGGCGAACGCCGTCTGTATCTTGTTGTAATAGCGGGCGCGATGCTCGAGTTCGGGGTGGTTAGAAAAGGCATCTATAAGCGATTGTGTTCTGGATCTATGAACCCCGTGAGGAAGCGCCTGCCGCAGCGCGCCCGAAAAATAATAGTGCAGCCGCGCACAGCCGCGCAGAATTTGATTGAGGGGCCGTTTGCTGGCAGGGGATGCGTAATTCATATGCGTAACAGGGGGCCATGGCGCCCCCCACAGAGATGGTTGCGTGCCTTCTCATAAGCGCTGGTTTGACATCGGTCCAGTCACCAAGGCGATGATACGGGCACGCTATTCTTCGCTTTCCATCACCTTCCTTGCCGCGCGGAAACATTCTAGGGCTTGAGGCACGCCGCAATAGATGCCGATCACATGGATAATTGCGCGGATCTCATCCCAGCTCACGCCGTTATTGCGCGCCCCTTTGCAATGCAGCTCCCATTCATGCATCTTACCCAAAGCGCCAATCATCGACAGGTTCATCATCGAGCGGGTTTTGGCGTCAATCACCTCATCCCCCCAGCCAAAGCCCCAGCACCAGGCGGTCATGGCCTCTTGGAAAGGACGGGTGAATTCATCCGCTGCGGCTAGGTTTTTCTCTACATATTCTGCCCCGAGCGAGGCTTTGCGCTGCTCAAGCCCCTTGAGGAACAGATCTTCGTCAAATGTGCTCATGTCATTTATCCTAATTTGATCGCCACATTCTTGGTTTGCACATAGTTCCAAAGCGCCTCACGCCCCTTTTCACGCCCATAGCCGGATTTGCCATAGCCGCCAAAGGGGGTTTCAACGCCGCCCGCAAACCATTCATTCACAAAGACCTGTCCCGCCCTGATCTGGCGCGCCGCTTGCATGGCCCGGTCAACATCTTTGGTAAAGACCCCGCCTACAAGCCCGTACTCTGTGGAATTGGCGATCTCAATGGCCTCCGCATCCGAGCCAAAGGGCAAAACCGAGAGCACGGGGCCAAACACCTCTTCCTGCGCGATTGTCATATCGGGCGAGATACCGCTCAGCACCGTGGGCTCCAAAAACGCGCCCGGCTGGTTCATCTTGCGCCCGCCCGCTGCGACTATTGCACCTTGCGCCACCGCATCAGAAATCATCCCTGCAGCGCGGTCGCGTTGGCCCTCAGACACCATCGCGCCCATATTCGCGCCATAGTCTGTGCGATCAATACCAGGACCAACGGAAAGCGACTTGGCAATAGACGCCGCGCGCTCTACCAATTCGTCATGGCGCGATTTATGCACCAAAACCCGGCTCATGGCCGAGCAAACCTGCCCTGCGTTAAAGAAGATCCCCCAGCGGATGTCATTTTCAAACGCCTCAAGATCGGCGTCCTCATGCACAATCGCCGCCGATTTCCCGCCCAGCTCTAACACGCAAGGCACCACATTCTGCGCCGCCGCCGTGGCAATCGCGATGCCGGTGTTGACAGAGCCGGTAAAGACGATCTGATTGGTATGGGCATGGCTACACAGCGCCGCGCCCGCCTCATGCCCCAGACCGCAGAGGATATTTACAGCACCTGTCGGCAGGCCCACCGCTTCGGCCGCATCGGCAAACCATGCGTTCGAACAGGGGGTCAGCTCGGGTGTTTTCACAACACAAGTGTTCCCGGTCGCCAGCGCCGCAGAAAGCCCGCGCGCTGTCATTTCCAGCGGATAGTTCCAAGGGATGATCTGAGCTGAAACGCCAAAAGGCTCATAGGTGGTGAAGTCGAAATAACCAGACCCCAGAGGGATCGAGCGCCCCTCCACCGTTTCAGCTTGATTGCCATAATATTCAAAATAGCGCGCCGCGCCCTCAATTTCGATATGCGCCTCCCAAAGCGGCTTGCCCTGCTCACGCGTGAGCACGCGGGCGATCGCATCTTTATGCTCGAGCAAATAGCGCCCCATGGCCTGCACCATGCGCCCCCGCTCAACCGGGCGCAGATCGCTCAGCGCGCCAGAAAGATGCACGCGGCGCGCCGCGCTAACAGCCCGGTCCACATCAGCGGCATCGGCCAGAGCATGTTCACAGAGCTTTTCCCCAGTACCAGGGTCGATCACATCAATGCGACCAGAGCCCCCATCGACCCAAGCGCCATCAATATAGTTCTGCCAGTAAGGTTTAATTTCAGACATCAGAAGCCTCGTTTATAGGGGAGAAAGGGAAATCAAAGGAGAAAACTCTCATACAGTGATCCGATGCGCAAACAGGTGATCATAATGCGGCTTCATGCGACGATAGACTGCCTGAACACGGGGCGGCGTGTCTGAGAGCTGCACATATTTGCGCTTTTGCGGCATAAGGCCGGTGGAAGTTGCTAAGTTTTTGTGAAAACTGTCCCCGTCCCACCAGCTATGGGCGCGTAGATCACCCGAGGGCTCCCAAGTCAGCGCCTCAGGGATAAAGGGAATGCCGACGGCCTCGCAAAAGGCACGCGTCATCTCATGGGGCTTTTCCAAAAGATCAGAGCTGTCGATGACGGGCGGCGGCGTTCCATTCAAGGCGGTGAGCAAGTCAAACAATGCGCGCTGTTCGGGAAAGCCGACCTCTCCCTCGTGGAAGTCAGCCCATTGATGATGCATCGAGGTGATGGTCAAGCTTGGGTCGCGGATCAGAAACGCATGGGTGAAATGGGATAGGAACTCAGGCGTCCACATATGGTGGATGTAATGGGGAAAGTCTTTCATAAAGACGGGCCCCGTTTCGGCGCGCGCCTGTATGTCGCTCCAAACCGTTTCAATCGTCAGACCCGGCGTGACCTTATCCCCCGCCTGAAAACGATGCCACAGCGGGGCTTCGCCCTGATACCAGGCCTCGCCAAATGGCTCATGCAAGCAATCGAGGTCCCCTCGATTGCGCATCATGTGCTCAAACGCGGTCGAAGTCGACCGCGGGACCGCCCAAAGCGCAATGATTTTGTTCATCTGTTCAACCTCTCCAAAAGCCGGCCCTTCGGGCCGGCTGGCGCAAGACCAAGTGACTTAAAAATGCGCCAATAAAGCGCTGTATCATGCCCGATCACTGGCTTACCCAAGCGCTCTTCGAGCGCTTGGGTAAGATGTAGGGGGCGCTCGGGCTGGCCCTGCGGGCCAGTCCTGAAGTTACACATCCCATTGATCAAAAAAGCGTCCGCTTGCGGCGCTTTTTCAGCGACATAGTCGAAGCTTTTGACGGCCAAGTGGCCGTCAAACACCCAGCGGCAGTCATTGACTGCCGCCTGGCTCTCGAACCAGCCTTGGTCATGGAAATTGCCCGCCCAGATGACGTCGAAACCGGCTTCTTTTAAGAAGCCGGTGGTGCCTTGCCACCACTCAGGCCAATGATAAGCTGCATTCAGCGCTACTTTTTCAGCTCCGATTTCGCGCAGCGCCTCGACCATCGCGTAGCCCGCCATATGAAACTGTAGCTCGTACTTATCCGACAGATCCGCGCAATGTTGGCGGATGCCCTCAACCCCGAGCCCTGAGGCGTGCACCCAGTTCGAGCCCACTTGCGCGGCCACATCCACCCCGTTGCGCGACATGCAATGGCAGAACTCGTCCAGCATCCCAAAATTTTGCTTTCTCTGGTCAAGCCCATGCACATAGTCTGGCACATGCAGCATCCAGCCATGTACCCCCACCGACGGCGGCGCGATGCGCAGGAAATCCGAGGGCGCGGCATCGAAGTCAAAGGGTGGGCAGGTGAACCCCACTTGATACGGGAAAAGCTTATGCTCCGCCCGCCAGCTTGATGGCATCATAGCTCTGGCTCCACATCATAAAGGCCCAGCTCAAAGCGCCGGGCATGGAATTTTTTCACGCGTTCCACGATCTCGGGGCTGGCGCTGGCGATGATAAAGCTGAGCAAGGTTTCCAGTACAGCCAGCGTCGCCACCGATGAGGGGAAAAACTGCGGCGTCTCAGCCGCGACGACGAATCGATGCTGAGCGCCTTGCAAGATGGGGGAGGCCAGACTATCCGAGATCCCCACCACCGTTAGCCCCTGCTCAAGCGCGACCTCGACTGCCTGCACAACTTCGGTTCGGTAGGGCTTGCAGGTCAGGGCAATAAGCGCATCTTTAGGTCCGGCAAAGGCCAGATCATCCGTGGCCGTATTGCCCGGTTTTGGAATGGTGTGAAACTGCACCATGCCTGTGCTTGCCAGATAGGTGAAGTTGCGCGCATTGGCGTTATTCACCCCGACCCCCAGCGTGTAGACATTCTCGGCCTGCCAAATCGCATCCCCTGCCGCCGCGAATTGCTCTGGGCTGCTAGCCGCAAAGCTTTCTTCCAGATTTTGCAGCGCGCTTTGCACCATATCCGCGTAAAGATCGCCCAAGCGCCCCGCCGCGCGGGTTTCTTGCAGCCAGGCTGCGCGCCCTTCAAAGGGGGTTTGGCCCTGGCGCACCGCTGCGCGAAAGGGTTCACGAAAATCATCATAGCCTTCAAAACCTAGCGCCCGCGCCATGCGCACAAGCGTATTAGGTTTGACATTTGCCGCCTGAGCGATTTCTCTCACCGTGGAAACGCTCACATCCAGGGGGTTTTCCAGCACATAGGTGGCCGCTTTGCGGGTCTCGGGGCTGAGCTCCGGCAAATCTTGCGCAAGACGGTCTAAAAGCGCGACTGATACATGTGTCCCATTCATGGGGCAGAACGGTATATATGTTTGGAGCGCCTGTCGAGAGGGGGAAGACAATGAAAGAGATTTTGGACTTAGAGCGCTATCCAATCGATCAACCGGGCACAGAGGGTTATGCGCGGCTGGTGGCTTGGGCCAAGGCCGAGCTCGCCGCTACGGGCATGTTCTCGCTGGAAGGTTTCATGCATGCAAGCGCGGCGCAACAAGTGGCCGATGAGACGGCTGAGGATATGGCGGAAAATTCCTTCCACCATGCGCGCGAGCATAATATCTATTTTGAGCCAAAGATCGACGGGCTGGCCGCAGATCACCCTGCTTTACATCAATTCCGCACCTCAAACCATACGCTGTGCGGCGATCAGGTGGCCCAGACTGCGATCACCAAAACCTATGAATACCCGCCCCTGCGCCACTTTCTGGCCGAGGTGATGGGCAAGCCTGAGCTCTATCTAATGGACGATGCGCTCGCGCGGCTGAATGTGATGAGCTATGGGCCCGAAGATGGGCTGAATTGGCATTTTGATCGCTCCGAATTTACCGTCACGCTGTTGCTGCAAAAACCCGAGGCGGGCGGCGTGTTCGAATATCGCACCGGGCTGCGCAGCCAGAGGGATCAAAATTACGAGGGCGTGGCCAAACTTGTGCAAGGTCAAGACCCAAAGGTCAAATCCATGTCCCAAAGCGCAGGCACGCTGAACGTGTTTAAAGGCATCAACACCGCCCACCGCGTGACACCTGTTGAAGGCAATCGCCGCCGTGTCATTGCAGTGCTGTGCTATTACGAAAACCCAGGCGTGCGCTTCACCCCCGAAGAGCAAATGGGGTTTTATGGGCGGATTGGATAGGGTCGCGCGCTTGGGCTAGCCTCGTCTACATTTGATGCTGCAGAGGTGGGGGTTTTGCACCCCCACACCCCCGCAAGGTATTTTTAGCCAAATGAAGGGGGGCGCGCGGGGGGGAGATCATCGGATGTTAAGGGTTTGTCGATTATTTTACCTCCGAAGCTTCCCTTCGCGCGTGAGACGCCTGGGGCATAGGCCCGTGGAACCCAGATAAGTCCCTAGTAGCTTAAGCGTGCGGGGCAGGATTAGATGATGACCAACGGCTCGCACGCGCAATCCGGCTCTTTGCGTTCGTCGAAAACCTGGTGCGGTCCCCACTACCTGTTTAGATCCTGATGTATGAGTAAGTGGTTGAAATGATGGCATGACCCGGCAGTTGGAGCTGCGCGGGCGTTTTTGTCGTGCATTTACCTCCCGTCTCAACCTCCCAACAGACCAAATCCCCCTTGCGGCCCAGCGTCCCATCCCTATAAGGCAGGACAATTTGCGCGGGGCTGTATGTAGGGGACTGGCATGCCAAAACGGAACGATATCAACTCGATCATGATTATTGGAGCGGGGCCGATTGTGATCGGGCAGGCTTGCGAGTTTGACTATTCCGGGGCACAGGCCTGTAAAGCGCTGCGCGAAGAGGGCTATCGGGTGATCCTGGTGAACTCCAACCCGGCCACGATTATGACCGATCCGGGCCTCGCCGATGCCACCTATATCGAGCCAATCACCCCTGAGACCGTCGCCAAGATCATTGCGAAAGAAAAGCCAGATGCGCTTTTGCCCACGATGGGCGGGCAGACGGGACTGAACACATCGCTGGCGCTGGAAGAGATGGGCGTTCTGGCCGAGCACGGTGTCGAGATGATCGGCGCCAAGCGCGCAGCCATTGAAATGGCCGAGGATCGCAAGCTGTTTCGCGAAGCTATGGATCGGCTTGGGATTGAGAACCCAAAGGCCGAGATCGTGACCGCCCCCAAAGACGAGAGCGGCAAGAAAGATCTGGAGGCGGGCGTTGCGATTGCGCTGGACACGCTGGAAACCGTTGGCCTGCCCGCGATTATCCGCCCTGCTTTCACGCTTGGCGGCACGGGGGGCGGTGTCGCCTATAACCGTGAGGATTACATCGCGATTTGCCGCTCTGGCATGGATGCCTCCCCTGTGGGGCAAATCTTGATTGATGAGAGCCTCTTGGGCTGGAAAGAATACGAGATGGAGGTGGTGCGCGACACGGCCGATAATGCCATCATCATCTGCTCGATCGAGAATGTGGACCCGATGGGCGTACATACCGGGGATTCAATCACGGTGGCCCCGGCGCTGACACTGACCGATAAAGAATATCAGATCATGCGTAACCACTCCATTGCGGTGCTGCGCGAGATCGGGGTGGAGACCGGGGGCTCTAACGTGCAATGGGCGATCAACCCGGTTGATGGGCGCATGGTGGTGATTGAGATGAACCCGCGCGTGTCGCGCTCCTCGGCGCTGGCCTCTAAGGCGACGGGCTTTCCCATTGCGAAAATCGCGGCCAAGCTGGCGGTGGGCTATACGCTGGATGAGCTGGATAATGACATCACCAAGGTCACGCCAGCGAGCTTTGAGCCGACCATTGATTATGTCGTCACCAAGATCCCGAAATTTGCCTTTGAGAAATTCCCCGGCTCTGAGCCTTTCCTGACCACCGCGATGAAATCCGTTGGCGAGGCGATGGCGATTGGCCGCACTATCCATGAGAGTCTGCAAAAGGCGCTGGCGTCGATGGAAAGCGGGCTCACCGGTTTTGATGAGGTTGATATCCCTGGCGCGCCGGACAAAGCGGCGGTGATCGCGGCGATTTCCAAGCAAACCCCGGATCGGATGCGCACCATTGCACAAGCCATGCGCCATGGGCTGAGCCATGAGGAAATCTTTGCCGTCACTTCCTTTGATCCTTGGTTCCTGGCCCGCATTCGCGAGATCGTCGATGCCGAGACGGAGATCATCGATAATGGCCTCCCCGAGACCGCAGAGGGGCTGCGCCATCTCAAGATGATGGGGTTCACCGATGCGCGCCTGGCCCATCTTGATGATCGCAAAGAAGACGATCTGCGTGCCCTGCGCCACGAGCTTGGCGTCACAGCCGCGTTCAAACGTATTGACACTTGCGCGGCAGAGTTTGAGGCGCAAACGCCCTATATGTATTCCACCTATGAGGCCCCCGCCTTTGGCGATGTGGAATGTGAGGCGCGCCCGTCGGATCGCAAAAAGGTGGTGATTTTGGGCGGTGGGCCCAACCGGATTGGGCAAGGGATCGAGTTTGATTATTGCTGCTGTCATGCCTGCTATGCGCTGACCGATGCGGGTTATGAAACCATCATGATCAATTGTAACCCCGAGACGGTCTCCACCGATTACGATACCTCTGACCGGCTCTATTTCGAGCCCCTCACCTTTGAGCATGTGATGGAGATCCTGTGCGTTGAGCAAGAAAACGGAACCCTGCACGGTGTGATTGTGCAATTTGGCGGGCAGACGCCGCTTAAACTTGCCAATGCTCTAGAGGGCGCGGGCATTCCAATCCTGGGCACCTCGCCCGATGCGATTGACCTGGCCGAAGATCGCGAGCGTTTTCAGCAACTTGTGCAATCGCTCGATCTGAAACAGCCGGTGAACGGCATTGCCCATACGGATGCAGAGGCGCTTGAGATTGCCGCAGATATCGGTTTTCCCCTGGTCATCCGCCCCTCTTATGTTTTGGGTGGGCGCGCTATGGAGATCGTGCGCGATCAAGCCCAGCTAGAGCGTTATATTTCTGAGGCCGTGGTGGTGTCCGGTGACAGCCCGGTTCTGCTGGATAGCTATCTCGATGGCGCCGTTGAGCTGGACGTGGATGCTTTGTGCGACGGCACCGACGTGCATGTGACCGGCATCATGCAGCATATCGAAGAAGCGGGTGTGCATTCCGGGGATAGCGCGTGCTCTTTGCCACCCTATTCGCTGAGCCAAGAGATGATTGCAGAGGTTGAACGCCAGACCCATGCGCTGGCAAAAGCACTTAATGTGGTTGGGTTGATGAATGTGCAATTCGCCATCAAAGACGATGTTGTCTATCTGATTGAGGTGAATCCACGTGCCTCGCGCACCGTGCCCTTTGTGGCCAAAGCCACCGACAGCGCCATTGCCTCAATCGCGGCGCGGGTGATGGCGGGTGAAAAGCTGAGCAATTTCCCCAAACGCGCGCCATATCCCGCGGACGCTGATTACGATACAGATGTGCCAATCGCCGATCCAATGACCCTGGCCGACCCCAATATGCCTTGGTATTCAGTGAAAGAGGCGGTTCTGCCCTTTGCCCGCTTCCCTGGCGTGGATACAATCCTGGGGCCGGAAATGCGCTCTACGGGCGAGGTCATGGGCTGGGACCGTGATTTCCCCCGTGCCTTCCTCAAAGCACAAATGGGCGCAGGTATGGTGCTGCCCGCAAGCGGTTGTGCGTTTCTCTCGATCCGCGATGCAGACAAGAGCACACAAATGCTCGAAGCGGCGCAAATCCTGATTGAGCACGGCTTTAGTTTGATTGCCACACGGGGCACGGCCAGTTGGTTGACGAGCCAAGGCGTGGCTTGCGAAACGGTGAACAAAGTCTATGAGGGCCGCCCCAATATCACCGATGTGATGAAAGATGGCATGGTGCAGCTGGTGATGAACTCGACCGAGGGGGCACAAGCTGTCGAGGATAGCCGCGCGATCCGCTCTATCGCGCTTTATGACAAGATCCCCTATTTCACCACCGCCGCTGGCGCACATGCCGCCGCTTTGGCAATAAAATCTCAAGCAATTGGGGATATAAGCGTGAAGTCATTACAAGGGTAAAGAGTATATGTCCGACCACCTCTGTGTTCATTGTGCGATGTGTTGTGATCGCACGCTGTTTGGCTATGTCCAGGTTACGCAAGACGAAGTTGACGCCTTAGGCGGCGGGCCTGAATTTGAGATGGTGGATGGGCGGCTTTCGATGCGTCAGCGCTGTGTGCAGCTTGGCGCGGATGGGATGTGCGGGGTTTACGAAAAACGCCCCGCCAAATGCCGCGCCTTTCGCTGTGATCTGCTGCGCGATTTTGAAGCGGGCAAGGTCAGCGACGAAGTCGCCAAGCAGGTCGTTGACGAGGCGCACGCCATGCGTGATCGCTGCGAGGCGCATATGCTCAAACATGTGCCGGACGGCTATATGCCCGAGCGCGAACCCAGCCCGCGCCGCCTGATGCATGCGCTCAATATGGCCAATAAAGACGGGGTGGACCTGGATCAAAAGGCATATGAACTGGCGGTCTTTATGTATATGATGTTAACCATGTTCCTGAAAGAGAATTTTCACGATCACGAAGACCTTAAGTGACCCAGCCCAACCACGCGCCGAACTACCCTACCCAAGATCCAAGCCAGCGCCGCGCCGATCTTTATGTGCATCTGGTTGGATGCATCGCCATTCTGGTTGGCGCCGCTTTGCTGATTTGGCACATGCGGGACGCTGAGCTGCCGCTTAGAGCCGCGATCTGGATCTATGCGGCCTGCGCGCTTGGATCAAACCTTGCCTCCATGGCCTATCATTTCTCCCCCCCGACACGGGGCACGCCAACGCCTGCGCCGCATTGATCACGCGGCCATCTACCCCTCGATCACTGGCAGCTTTACCCCGCTTATGGTGCTGATTGGTACGGGGTTTTCGCTAAGTATCCTAGCCCTCAGCTGGGGCCTGAGCTTGCTTGGGATCTGGCTGAAACTGGTAAGCCCCGAGGTCAAATCCCGCTGGTCCACCGCCTCTTACTTAGGGCTGGGCGCGCTGTGCCTCACCGCCCTGCCCCTGGTACCACAGCAAACCCTCTGGTGGGTGCTGGCGAGCGCGGGGCTCTATGTGATCGGCGTGCTGTTTTACACCCGCAAAACCCTGCCCTATCGCTATGCGCTTTGGCATAGCTGCTGCAATCTTGGCGGGCTCATGATGTTTATCGGCATCTGGCGCGCAATTTTCTAAATTCCGTTAACCGAAAATTGATCTATGTCAAAGTAGGTTCCAGGCCGACGACCTAGCTTCAACCGTTAACAAAAGATTGACAGCGCATAAGAGGACAACATGCCTTGGAGAGACGTCTATTCGATCTGGCCTGACCTGATTGATCAATTCTGCAATGATTTCCCCTACCTTGAAAAAGCGGCCCTCACCCGATTTCGAGGGGATCGCAACAAGCTGATCACCTACCTGGCCGATACCCATGAGCTGACCCTAACCGAGGCGCAAGATGCCCTCAGCGACTGGATCGCCATCAAGGTCAAAACACCAGAGGCCAAGCTGGCGGCGTAATCAATTCTTGACCTCCTTCGCAGAGTTTGCGCAGATTGCCACATCTGAGGAAGGGGATGTCATGCATAGACCAGCGATTACCGGCAGCGGGGTGTTCACACCTGAGCTGAGCATTTCCAATGCGGAATTGGTGCAAGCTTTCAATGCCTATGCGGATAAGTGGAACGCGGCCCATGCCGATGAGATCGCCGCCGGGACGCTCAGCGCTAAGGAGCATTCCTCAGAAGAGTTCATCCTGAAAGCCTCAGGCATCGAGCGACGCTATGTGCTGGATAAATCCGGCATTTTGGATCCCGATGTGATGCACCCGCTCTTGCGTCAACGTTCGGATGATGAACCTGCTGTGATGGCACAAATGGGTGTGGATGCCTGCGAAAAAGCGCTGGCGCAAGCGGGCAAAGCGGCGGGCGATGTGGATGCGGTGATCTGCGCAGCCTCCAACCTAGAGCGGGCCTATCCAGCCATTGCAATCGAGATCCAACAGCTTTTGGGCGTCAAGGGCTTTGCTTTTGATATGAATGTGGCCTGCTCTTCGGCGACATTCGGGTTGCAGGCGGCCTGTGATATGGTGCGCTCGGGCTCAATCCGCTCGGCCCTGGTGGTGAACCCTGAGATCTGCTCGGCCCATTTGGAGTGGCGCGACCGCGATTGTCATTTCATCTTTGGCGATGTGGCCACGGCAACGCTGGTCGAGCGCGCAGAGAACGCCACAGGCCCGTATTTCGAGGTTAAATCCACCCGCTGCGCCACCGAGTTTTCCAACAATATCCGCAACAATAACGGCTTTTTGCGCCGCTCCCGGCCAGATGGGATGAAGGACCGGCGCGATATGCAATTCATGCAAGAGGGGCGCAAGGTTTTCAAAGAAGTGCTGCCCATGGTCTCGGCCCATATCGCGCAGCACATGGCGGATGATGGGGTGAGCGCGGGCGATCTTAAACGGCTCTGGCTGCATCAGGCCAATAAGTCGATGAATGATTTCATTGGAAAAAAGGTGCTGGGACGCGCCCCAAAGCCCGGTGAGCAACCAAACATTCTGCAAGATTATGCCAACACCTCATCGGCAGGCTCGATCATTGCTTTTTCGAAATATTCGAGCGATCTGGAAGACGGCGATTATGGGCTGATCTGCTCGTTTGGCGCGGGCTATTCGGTGGGCTCGGTCCTGGTGCAACGGCGCAGTTAACGCAAGCAAGCAAATGCAGGTCGTAAATGGGCTGGCGGCCACGCAAGCAGCAGATTACAGTGCGGCTCAAAATCACTTGAAAGGGCAAGCAATGGCCAAGATCACCTATATTGAACATAGCGGAACAGAGCATGTGGTTGATGTCGCAAACGGTCTGACCGTGATGGAGGGCGCACGCGATAACAATATTCCGGGCATTGACGCGGATTGTGGCGGGGCCTGTGCCTGCTCGACCTGTCACGTCTATGTGCATCCTGACTGGGTCGAGAAACTGCCTGCAAGAGATGACATGGAAACCGACATGCTGGATTTTGCCTATGAACCCGATGCGACCCGCTCGCGCCTGACCTGTCAGATTAAGGTGAGCGATGCGTTGGATGGGCTGGTGGTGCAACTGCCAGAAAAGCAGATCTGAGTGCGTATGGCGCCGCGTCGCCTCCCCCGCCTCTGGCAGCAGCGTACGCGCGGCGCATTTCACCTATTGGGCTTTTGGCTGGCATTTTTCTTGGCAGGCTTTAGCGCGCAAGCAGAAATGTCGGTTCAAGTTGAGCAGACCGGGTATATCGCGCGGTTTGAAGCGCCTACCCATCGTTACGGCCATGGGATCATGGGGGATTTGCCAGAATGGGGGCGGCTTTGTCTAAAGGGGCCGGAGGCTGAGGCCTGTGTGGAATTACCACAGACCCGCGTTTTTGAAGATATCTTGCCCCGGCTTGTTGATGTGGACCGCGATGGCGCGCTTGAGGCCGTTGTGGTTGAGAGCAGCATTACAGCCGGCGCGGCGCTTTCGATTTACTTTCTCGACGGGGGCGAGCTGCGCAACGTGAGCACGCCGCCAATTGGCACACGCAATCGCTGGCTGGCCCCGATTGGCGCGGCGGATTTGGATGGGGATGGTCACATTGAGCTGGCCTATATTGACCGGCCTCATCTGGCCAAAACGCTGCGCATCTGGCGCTATAGGGACGGGCAACTGAGCGAGATTGCACGCCAGACAGGTTTGACCAATCACCGAATCGGAGATCCTTTCATTTCCGGTGGGCTGCGCAAATGCGGGCCACGCCCGGAACTTATCACGGCGGATGCCTCTTGGCAGACTGTCATTGCAAGCCAGTTTGACGGGAAAGAGCTGAGCACCCGCATTCTTGCGCCTTATAATAAAGCGAATATGCGCGCGGCTTTGGGCTGTGATCTCAATTGACTTTTTGTCGCAATACCCCGTGACAAAGCCAAAAGGTTATGCTTTATAACTATCCACATGATTGATGTGCTGGCCGCTTGAGCGTCGCCGGCCTTGGGTCAAAGGGAGGACCAAGAATGACCAAACGTAACAAACTATTCGGATTGCTGAGCGGAGCGGCCTTTGCCGCCATGACGGCCACGGGTGTTATGGCGCAAGATGTCACGCTGAAGATGCACCAATTCTTGCCACAACAGGCCAATGTCCCAAAGCATGTGTTGGATGTATGGGCTGGCAAGGTTGAGGCCGCCTCAGAGGGGCGCATCAAGATCGACCATTTCCCCTCAATGCAGCTGGGTGGCAAGCCGCCAGAGCTGATGGATCACGCGATTGACGGCATTGCAGATATTGTTTGGACCGTTGTGGGGTACACGCCTGGGCGCTTCCCCTCGACCGAAGTGTTTGAGCTGCCCTTTATGGTGTCCGATGCCCGCGAGGCCTCTTGCGCATTGTGGACGATGTTCGAAGAGCATATGGAGACCGGCGAGTTCAAAGATCTCAAGATCATCGGTACCTGGGTGCATGGACCTGGCATGTTCCACACGGCCGAGCCAGTGGAAACCCCTGCCGATCTGGACGGTATGAAGATCCGCGGCGGCTCTCGTCTGGTGAACAAGCTGCTTGAGCTGACCGGCGCAACCCCTGTTGGCATGCCTGTTCCAGCGGTTCCACAGGGCCTGTCAAAAGGTGTGATTGATGGCACCACGATCCCGTGGGAAGTGACCGGCGCGCTGAAAGTGCCAGAGCTGGTAGATAACCACACCGAGTTTGAAGGACCGGCGCTTTACACGCTGACCTTTGTTTTGGCGATGAACAAAGACAAATACAACGCTCTGCCTGATGATCTGAAAGCCGTGATCGACGCCCATTCCGGGATGGAGTTCTCAGTGTTTGCCGGTGGTGTACAACAAGATTACGACGCCCCCGCCCGTGAATTTGCGGTCGAGAATGGGAATAATATCGTGACTGTCACAGACACCTCCGAGTGGGAGAAACTGGTGCAACCGATCTATGCGGACTGGATCGCCGATATGAATGCCAAGGGCATTGACGGCCAAGCGCGCATCGATCAGGCCCAGGCCCTGATGGGCGGGTCTTGCAAGGGCGTGACCTCAAGCTTCTAATACTATCGAAAGCCGCAGTTCTAAGGATTGCGGCTGTTCCCTTGGGGAGGGGGCTTTATGTCTATTTTTGTTGACCGGCTGGCGCGGCTGTTCGCGCTGCTGGGTGGGGTGGTCTTATGCGCTCTTATCGTGATGACGTGCGTCTCTATTCTTGGCCGAGAGCTGGGCACTTTGCTTGGGGCTGGGATCGGCCCCATTAACGGGGATTTTGAGCTGGTGGAGGCGGGGATAGCCTTTACTATCTTTGCGTTTCTGCCCCTTTGCCAATTGCAGGGCGCGCATGCGTCGGTTGATATTTTCACCTCTGGCCTGCCTGCTTCCTTTAACCGTGCGCTGCGCATGATCATCGAAGTGGTATTTTCCGCTGTTATGATCCTGATCGCTTGGCAGCTCTTTGAGGGCACGCAGAGCAAGTTTCGCAGTGGAACCACGACCCTTCTTCTCGAATTCCCCTTATGGTGGGCCTATGCGCTCAGCCTTGTTCCAGCGGCGGTCGCAGCTTTCGTTGCGGTCTATGTCGCGGCTATGCGTGTGGGCGAAATGGTGAGTGGGCGTTCCATCCTAGCCAATGATACGGAGGCGGAGCATTGAGCGACGTCATGATTGGGCTGCTGTCTTTTCCAGCCTTGCTTACCCTTATTTTCCTGCGCGTGCCCATCGGTCTTGCGATGTTCTTGGCTGGGTTTGCAGGGCTTTTTATTGTCACCGGCGAGAGCACGATCCCTCTCGCGCGGCTAAAGTCCGAAACCTATGGCACCTTTTCCAGTCACAGCTTGTCGATTATTCCGATGTTCCTGCTTATGGGGCATTTTGCGACTTTAGGTGGTATGAGCCAAGCATTGTTCAGAGCCGCTGAGGGCTGGCTAGGGCATCGAAAAGGCGGCGTTGCTATGGCTTCGGTCGGCGCGTGCGCGGGCTTTGGGGCGATTTGCGGCTCGTCCCTAGCGACCGCCGCCACGATGAGCCGTGTGGCCCTGCCGGAATTGCGCAAATATGGCTATTCTGGGGGCTTTTCCACGGCGACACTGGCTGCGGGGGGCACACTTGGCATCTTGATCCCGCCTTCTGTGGTGCTGGTGATCTATGCGATTTTGGCCGAGCAAAATATCGAAAAGCTGTTCGTGGCCGCGTTCATCCCAGGTATTTTGGCTGCGATTGGCTATATGATCGCCATATCAATCTATGTGCGCGTCAACCCTGGCTCGGCAGGCACGCGGGCCCGTGTGCCCTATTCTGAGCGCCTCCATGATCTATTGAAAGTCTGGCCGGTCTTACTCGTCTTCGTTTTGGTGGTCGGCGGCATCTATAAAGGTCTATTTCATCCCACAGAAGGGGCCGCTGTTGGTGCGTTTGGCACCGGGCTTATCGCCTGGATATCGGGTGGTTTGACCCGCAAGACCTTGTCAGAGAGCTTTGTCGTCACCGCGCGCGCCACAGCGATGATCTTTTTCATCGTGCTAGGGGCCGCTTTTTATAACGGCTTTCTTGGCTTTACAAAAGTCCCGCAAGAGGCCGCAGCATGGGTTGCACAGAGCGGCTTTAACCCATGGATGATCCTCATCATAATCCTCGTGTTCTACCTACTCCTGGGCTGTGTGATGGACAGTCTCAGTATGATCTTGCTAACCATCCCGGTCTTTTGGCCCATCATGCAAGAGCTGGATTTCGGGCTGGTCTCGATGGTCGATCTACAGTCAGCCAAGCTAGATGCGCTGATCGCCAGCGGAAAGGAACTGCCCCAGCAGGTGCTGGCCGAGGCCCAAGCGCTGCTTGCCAGCGGCCAAGAGCTGAGCCGAGAAATCACCAAAGAGCTTGGCCTGCGCGGCGTGAGCAAGGGCGCATTGAACCGCGTGAACACAGAATACACCGCGATTTGGTTCGGCATCCTGGTGTTGATCGTGGTCGAGGTCGGTCTCATCACCCCGCCCGTGGGCATGAACCTCTTTGTGATCAACGCGATGGATCGCAAAACGCCGATGGTCGAAACCTATAAGGCAGTCCTCTATTTTGTGGCCTCTGACCTGATCCGCGTGGCGATCCTGGTCGCCTTTCCGATCATCACGCTGCTGCTCATCCCATGGTGAGGGCTATCGAAAACACAGAGTGAACCTTGGGGGAGGACGCGATCATGACAGGAAACGCAGCGCATTGGTTTGTTGAGCGCCATATTGATGAGGGTCGCGGGGGAAAGCTTGCCTTTCAAGAGGCCTGGCAGGGCGGGCGCAACCTTACCTATGCGGATCTCTCGGATGGCTCGGCGCAGGTTGCCGGTGCCTTTGCGCGGGCGGGTATTGAGCGCGAAGATCGCGCCGCCATGTTCGTGCTGGACCAGATCGAATTCCCCCTGATCTTCTGGGGCGGGCTTAAGGCGGGCGTGGTGCCGGTTGCGCTCAATACGCTTTTGGCCACAGATATCTACCGGGCGATATTGGAGGATTGCCGCGCCAAGATCGCCTTTATCTCTGTTGAGCTTTTGGATGTCGTACTGCCTGCGGCCCGTGCATCTAAGCATCTGCGCCAAATCGTCGTCATTGGTGGGCAGGCCCCCGAGGGCACGCTGAGCTGGCAGGATTTCATCCAGGATGCTGAGCCGCGCGAAACGCTCGAATGCTCAGCGGATGAGATCGCGTTTTGGCTCTACTCCTCTGGCTCCACCGGCACCCCCAAAGGCGTGCGCCATGTGCATAGCGCGATGCAAACCACCTGCGAGACTTACGCCAGCCAAGTGATGGGCATCCAAGAAAGCGATCGGGTCTTCTCTGCTGCCAAGCTGTTCTTTGCCTATGGGCTGGGCAATGGCATGTCTTTCCCCCTCTCCGTTGGGGCAACCAGCCTGCTCTATAACGCCCGCCCCACCCCCGCCAGCGTGAGTGAGATCTTGCAAACCTATAAACCCAGCATCTATTGCGGGGTGCCAACGCTTTATGCGGCGATGCTACATGAATGGCAGGCAAAGGGTTCCCATCCAGACGCGCCCTTGCGGGTATCTGTCTCCGCCGGTGAAGCCTTGCCCGCCGAGATTGGGCGCAAATGGACAGAGATCTGGGGTGTTGATATTCTCGACGGTGTGGGCTCTACCGAGATGCTGCATATCTTTTTGTCCAACGCGCCGGGGGATGTGCACTATGGCACCTCTGGGGTAGCGGTTCCCGGCTATGATCTGCGGCTGGTGGATGAAACCGGCGGCGAGGTTGGCCCCGGCGCGGTAGGTGAGCTTTTGGTGCGCGGCGGCTCAGCGGCGGCGGATTATTGGAACCAGCGGGATAAATCGCGCACGACCTTTGAGGGCGAATGGACCCACACCGGCGATAAATATGAGCGCACCGAGACGGGCCGTTTCATCTATTGCGGGCGCACCGACGATATGTTCAAGGTCTCCGGCATATGGGTCAGCCCCTTTGAGGTTGAGCAAGCCCTAATCGAACACCCCGCCATTCTTGAGGCCGCAGTGGTGGCGCATAGGGACGGCGAGGGGCTGGAAAAGCCAAAAGCCTTTATCGTGCTCAAAGACGGGCAACAGGCCGCAGAGCTGGGCGAGCTAAAAGAGTTCATCAAGGAAAAGGTGGGCAAGTGGAAATACCCCCGCTGGGTTGAGGTGGTTGAGGACTTGCCCAAGACAGCGACCGGGAAAATCCAACGGTTTAAACTCAGAGAGCCCGCGTGACGGTCCAGTGGAAGCCCTCCGGGTGTATAACAGCTGGGAATAAATCCCTGGAATATGCCTGCTGGGGGCCCGCGCCGGGCGAGGCACCAACACTTGTGCTCTTGCATGAGGGGCTTGGCTGCATAAGGCTCTGGCGCGATTTTCCTGAAAAGCTTGCCGCCGCCACAGGGTTTGGGGTCTTTGCCTATTCGCGGGCAGGCTATGGGTACTCAGACACAGCCGATCTGCCCCGCCCCATCGACTACCTAACGCGCGAAGCTCTGGACGTGCTTCCCCATGTGTTGGACAAAATCGGTTTTCAACGCGGGGTTCTGCTGGGTCACAGCGACGGAGCGACGATTGCAGCGATCTATTCGGGCTCTATCTCTGATATGCGGGCGCGCAGGCTGATCCTGATGGCCCGCATTTCTTTGCCGAAGAGATGGGGCTGACTGCGATTGCAAGTGCCAAAACCACGTTCGAGGACGGGGATTTGAAGGCGCGTCTGGCGAAGTATCACCGGGACGCAGAGAATGCCTTTCGCGGCTGGAATGATGCCTGGCTGCATCCTGATTTCAGAGAATGGAACGTGGAAGAGGTGATCGACTATATCCGCGTCCCTGTGCTCGCAATCCAAGGACGGCAGGACCAATATGGAAGCCTTGCGCAAATCGAAGCGCTGGAAAACCGGTGCTACGCCCCCGTTGATCGCGTGATCCTAGACGAATGCGGCCACGCCCCATTCCTTGAGCACCCCTTACCTGTCCTCTCAGCAATCACCGAATACTGCCGCCGCCTAGAGCGCATCGAGTCGGCCTGACGCAAAGGTGCGCTCTATAGTTCCCATTTTTGGGTGGACTTGCGGAAATGAGCGAGGTATTCGCAAAATTTAGCCCTATTATGCACAAAATCGTTTACTCGTCCGCCACCCCGCGATAGGGTCGGCCCGCAAGACCAGGGAGGCAATCGCACATGACGCAGCTCATCGATTTTCAAACGGACCCGTCCAAATATCGTCATTGGCGCGTGGAGTATGACGGCCCCATCGCCAATTTGATCATGGATGTGGATGAGACGGGCGGGCTGTTTGAGAGTTATGAGCTAAAGCTGAACTCCTATGATCTGGGCGTGGATATCGAGTTGAATGATATCGTGCAGCGCATGCGCTTTGAGCATCCCGAAGTGAAGGTTGTTGTGATGCAATCGGGCAAGGACAAGGTGTTTTGCGCCGGTGCCAATATTCGCATGCTGGGCGGGGCGGCGCATTCGCATAAGGTCAATTTCTGCAAATTCACCAATGAGACCCGCAACGCCTATGAGGCGGCGGAGGCCGAGAGCGGGCAGAAATATATCGCCGCGATAAAGGGCTCTTGCGCGGGGGGCGGCTATGAGCTGGCGCTGGCCTGCAATCATCTCATGCTCACCGATGACAGTACCTCTGCGGTGGGCCTGCCCGAAGTGCCGCTGCTGGCGGTGTTGCCGGGCACCGGAGGCCTGACCCGTGTAACTGATAAACGCAAAGTGCGGCGCGATCTGGCGGATATTTTCTGCTCGATCGAGGAAGGTGTGAAGGGCAAGCGGGCGAAAGACTGGCGGCTTGTGGATGAGGTGATCCCGAATTCAAAGTTCGATGAGACCGTGAAAGCGCGCGCCCATGAATTTGCCGCCGCATCGCCCAAGCCGGATGTGGCGCAGGGGATTTCGCTCGGCCCGCTGAGCCGGGTGATTTCAGGCGATACCGTGACGTATGACTGCGTGGAGATCGAAATTGACCGCGCCGCGCGCCGCGCCGTGATTACGCTGAAAGGGCCGCAAGAGGATGCCCCTGCGGATATGCACGCGCTCCAGGCCCAGGGCGATCAAGCCTATCTGCTGAAACTCTGCCGCGAGCTGGAAGATGCGATTTTGCATTTGCGACTGAACGAGATGGACGCGGGGCTCTGGATCTTTAAGACCGTTGGCGATGCGGAAAAACTGCTTGCCCATGAGGCGGTTATCACCAGCAGCGATCACTGGCTGGCAAATGAGCTGCGCCATTATTGGAAACGCACGCTCAAGCGGATTGATGTGACTTCGCGCTCGCTGGCCGCGTTTGTGGAAAATGGCTCTTGCTTTGCGGGGATTTTGGCTGAGCTGCTCTTTGCCGTGGATCGCAGCTATATGATGGAGGGCGAATTTGACGGCGATAACCGGCCCGAGGCGGCGATTACCCTGTCAGAGTCCAATTTCGGCCCCTACCCGATGGGCAATGATCTCACGCGGCTGGAGACCCGGTTTTGGGGCGATGCGGATGCGCTGGATGCGGCGAAGGACCAGATTGGCACGCCCCTTGAAGCGGAAGAGGCCAATGAGCTGGGCCTTGTGACCATGATCCTCGATGATATCGACTGGGAGGACGAAGTGCGCATCTTTATGGAAGAGCGCGCCTCTTTCAGCCCAGACGCCATGACCGGGATGGAGGCAAATCTGCGTTTTGCCGGGCCCGAGACCATGGAAACCCGCATCTTTGGCCGTCTGACCGCTTGGCAGAACTGGATCTTTAACCGCCCCAATGCGGTTGGCACCGAGGGGGCCTTGCAGCGCTATGGCACGGGTATTCGCGGCTCATTTAATATGGAACGGGTGTGATCCGCACAGCCAGATAAAGACAACAGGAGAGAGAGAGATGCTTGATCTCATCAATGTGAATTATGACACGCTTATCCCCAACAATGTGGGCCTCAGCGAAGATCGCAAGGTGCTTAAGGCGCTGGAAAAATGGCACCCTGGCTATATTGACTGGTGGAACCACCTGATCCCGCAGAACTTTCAGGAATCGATGGTGTACCTGCGTACGGCGGTTTCGGTGGATCCCAAAGGCTGGGCCAAGTTCGATTATGTGAAAATGCCGGAATATCGCTGGGGCGTCTTGCTGGCCCCGCAGGTGGAGGGGCGCACCATCCCCATGGGCGAACATAAAGGCGAGCCCGCTTGGCAAGAGGTGCCGGGCGAGTATCGCAATATGCTCAAGCGTTTGATCGTGATCCAGGGCGATACGGAGCCGGGCTCGGTTGAACAACAAAAGTTCCTCGGGCTCACCGCGCCGTCGCTTTATGACATGCGCAATCTGTTCCAGGTCAATGTGGAAGAGGGTCGCCACCTTTGGGCCATGGTCTATCTGCTGCAAAAATACTTTGGCAAAGACGGGCGCGAAGAGGCGGATGATTTGCTGCGTCGCTCCTCTGGCAGCGAAGAGGCACCGCGTATGCTGGGCGCGTTCAACGAGGAAACCCCGGATTGGTTGTCTTTCTTCATGTTCACCTATTTCACCGACCGCGATGGCAAGATGCAGCTGGAAAGCTTGGCGCAATCGGGCTTTGATCCGCTGAGCCGCACCTGCCGCTTTATGCTTACTGAGGAAGCGCATCACATGTTCGTGGGCGAAACCGGGGTGAGCCGCGTGATCCAAGCCACTTGCGAGGCGATGAACAAGGCGGGCATCACCGATCCCTATGACATTGGCAAGATCCGTGATCTGGGTGTGATCGACCTGCCTACGATCCAGAAAAAGCTGAATATGCATTACTCGCTTAGCCTGGATCTGTTCGGCCAAGAGGTTTCGACCAATGCAGCCAATGCCTTTAACGCGGGCATCAAGGGCCGTTATATGGAAGGGCGGATTGAGGATGATCACCAGCTCAAGGACGACACTTATGTTGTGCGCTCGATCGTGGATGGGCAGATCGTTGCGCAAGAAGTGCCGGCGCTGACCGCGATCAATATGCGCTTGCGTGATGATTATATTCGCGATGCGGCGGGTGGTCTGGGGCGCTGGAATAAGATCCTTAAGCGCGCGGGCATCGAGTTCCAATTGGCCCTTCCGCATGAAGCGTTCCACCGTCAAATCGGTGTCTTCGCAGCGATCAAAGCCGACCCGACGGGCAATATCATTTCAGAGGATGACTGGGCCAAACGCCGCGATGAATTCTTGCCCTCTCCCGAGGATGGCGCGTTCATCCAATCGCTGATGATCCCTTGCTATGAGCCCGGAAAATATGCCAGCTGGATCGCCCCGCCAAAGGTAGGCATCGACAACCGGCCCGGCGATTTCGAATATGTTAAGCTGCATATGGCCTAAGCGGAGGCAGACATGAAAATTGCGCTGCTATATGGGACAGAATCCGGCAATTCGGAAATGCTCTGCGATGATCTGAAAGACGAGCTGGACGCAGAGCATGAGGTGGACATCGCCAATCTCAGCGATGTTGCCCCAAGCGATCTCGACCAGGAGACATTTTACATCCTGGTCAGCTCCAGCCATGGCAACGGGGATCTTCCCGCTGCTGCGGCGCAGTTTGTGGATGCGCTTGAGGCGGGGGGCCTGGACCTGAGCGGCATCCATTTCGCCGTCTTTGGCCTTGGGGATATGGTGTTTGAGGCCACGTTCAACCAAGGCTCAGAGCGGCTCATGAACGCCATGTTGGCCCATAAAGCCACCCAAATCGGCGAGCGCGGCCTGCATGATGCCTCCACCGGTGAAATGCCCGAAGATATCGCCCTGCCCTGGTTGGAAACGCTCATGGCGCAGGTTTTGGATCGGGTCGCCTGAGCCCTCATGCCGCCCACTGCCCTTGATAATCTTGGCACCTTAGAGCCCCGCGCAAAAACAGAGGTGGATGCGCTGATCCATCTGGTGGGCGCGCGTGTCAAAGAGGCGCGCAAGGCACAAAAGCTTTCGCGCCGTGCGCTCTCAGAAACCTCTGGTGTTTCCCCGCGCTATCTCGCCAAGCTTGAGGCGGGAGATGGAAATGCGTCGATTGGGCTTTTGCAGAAAATCGCGCTGGCGCTGCAAGTTCCCATCGAGGCGCTCTTGGCACAAGAGGCAATGCGGGGAACCGAGCTGCAACACATCATTGAGCTCTACCAATGCGCAGATGAGGCTCTGCGCGCGCGTGTGCTTGAACTTCTCGATCCGGGCAAAACCCACGGCCAAAAAGCGCAGCGGCTGTGTCTTGTGGGGCTGCGCGGCGCGGGAAAATCCACCTTGGGCGCTAAGATTGGCACGGCGTTTGATGTGCCCTTCATCGAGCTGACCACAGAAATCGAAAGCCGCGCTGGCATGCCCTTGGCAGAGATCATCGCGCTTTACGGGCAAGAGGGGTATCGCAAGCTCGAATTTGATACGCTGGCCGAGGTGATCCAGCGCCATAACCGTGCCGTGGTTGCTGTGGCGGGCGGGATCGTTTCGGAGGCTGATACCTTTTCGCAAATCCTAACGCATTTTCACACAGTTTGGGTGAAAGCCGCCCCAAGCGAGCATATGGAAAGGGTGCGCGCGCAAGGCGATTTGCGCCCGATGCAAGGTAATCCACAAGCAATGGAGCAGCTGCGCGGTATCTTAGAGCGGCGCGAGGCGCATTATGCCAAGGCCGATCATGTGCTTGATACAAGCGGGAAGACGGTTGAGAGGAGCCTTGCCGATCTGTCAAACTTGCTTCATGCCACCGGCCTTTTGCAGCCTCGCCCGTCGCAATAATGCGGACACTCATCGCTGAACGGCTGAATACGCGCTATTGGGATGCAGCCGATGCGGTCCTGATCAAAGGCTCCACGCCTTGGGAAATTGATGAGGCCATGGTCGCGTTCGGCTTTGCCCATGGCCCCTATGAAACACAGGATCTGCTGGGCCTCGATACCGCCTATGACTGCCGCCTGCGCCAAGAGGCTCGCCAGGGAAAAAGTTATCGCACGGCCCCAATTATGGAGAGAATGCTGGACCTGGGCAAGCTGGGCAAAAAGGCAGGGGCGGGCTGGTATCGCTATCCCGGTGGCGGTGGCAAGGTCGAGGATCCTATCGTGGCGGATCTTGCGATTGAAGAAGCTTACTTCGCCAAGATCACCCGCATTGAGTACACCCAAGAACAAATCCGAAAACGGCTCGTGCTGGGGATAATCAATGAGGCCGCGAATATTCTGCATGAGGGCGCGGACGCCCACGACATCGACCAAACGGCCATACAAAAATGCGGGTTTCCATCCTCAAAAGGGGGGCCGTTGTTTTACGCTGACACACTTGGCGCAAAAGCGATTGCAGCTGCATTAAACGAACTGGCTCAGGACGGTGCGACGCCCTGGCCGCCTGCCCCGCTCTTTATGCAATGCGCCAAGACGGGCGCTTCAATCACATCAGGCCGCACTTTCTGACAGCCCATCGGCAAGCAGCTCTTCCAAGAAAAGGCTGATCAACTGCGCCCGGCCATCAACGCCTGCCTTGTTATAGATCGCGGCAGATTGCGCTCTGACCGTGCCTTTTGCGGTGCCACGCATCGTTGCGATGCTCTCATTATCGACGCCCTTCAACAGCAACAAAGCCACGTCTCGCTCTGCCGGGCTGAGCCGCCATTGCTCGAAATGATCGTCGATGATTTTCACAACCTCCCCGCGCGCCACCCGAAGGCCCGTTTCCATTTGGTCAAAGCGCGCCAATAATTGCCGCAACTCGATCATCAGGTAGGCAACACCCGCAAGCAACGCAATGACCGCAACGGTTTCAGCAATCAAATGCACAGTTTCCATGTGTTCGTCGCTGAATAAATCGGCGACCACATCCCCCAGGAAAAACAACCCGCATGCAGATTGCACACAGATAATGGCGGCGAGCACTAGGACTCGCCGCTCTATCTTCGTCGCTCGCAAAAGCTTAGAGATCATTCCGCCTCCATCCCTTCTGGAATGCGCTTACGCCCGGTCACCATGGCCGGAACCAGTGCCACACCGGTGCGCCAAGTATCAAGCACGACACCGCCCACATGCAAGATAACAGACAACAACAGCCAATTATAGGCAAGCATATGAGCCTCTTCGACCCAGGCCACGCCAAAAAACCGCATCGTACCCATCATATAGCCGGTCGCGCTTATGAAAAGCAGTGTAAGCCATAGATTATAGACCATCAGCGCACCGGCGGGATTGTGAGATAAGTGGATATGTTTGTCCCCCTTGGTCAACAGATGCTGAGCCGCGCGCATGGGGTTTGGTGGAAAGGCGGAAAAGCGTGCAGCACGCGAACCCAAGACGCCCCAGACCAGACGCAGCAGCACAAGCCCAAGCGCGATATACCCAACCCATTCATGCAAATCGCCCTCCCCATCGGAAAATGAGTTGATCAAAACGATCAGCGCCACCGACCAATGTGTGAGCCGCACCAAAGGATCCCAAACTGCGAGGGTACGGGCACCGGAGCGCCCGCAATCAGATGTGTCTTGTTTCGCCATAGCGATCACTCGATTTCGATCTTGCTCGGCAGGCCCGTCTCTGGGTTCACATAAACTTCGCCCATTTTGCCATGGCCAACGAAATAGACCTCCATTTTGTCATCTTCGATTTCGAATTTGCGAACCTCAAAACCGAGATTAACCAAAGATGCGGTGATTTCCTCCTTTGTGTGACCGAGCATGGTCTCCATCGTGATCAGGTCACTTGCTTTGTCAGAGCCGGCGAAAGACGCGGTGGCAAAAGTGAAAGCGACAAGGGTGGTGAGTGCGATGTTGCGCATAGGTATCTCCAGTTCATATGTAAGCGCACACGTTCTGTGCTGCGCCCCCTCACATTGACTGGGTTCAGATCGCTGGAAATTAACCAAAGGCTTATATTTTTGGGCATAAGCGCGGGCTTATGGGGTCAATCTGTGGGTTTTGCCCAGTTCTGGCGCTTTGCCTCGATCACCTGCCAGATCTTTTCGGCGACGTTGATTCCGTTAAACCGTTCGAGTTCTTGAATGCCGGTCGGAGAGGTGACGTTGATCTCTGTCAGATAATCGCCAATCACATCAATGCCGACGAAAACCTGCCCCTTTTCTTTGAGCAAGGGGCCAATGGCCGCGCAGATTTCCAGATCGCGTGTGGTCAAATCGACCTTTTCGGGCCGCCCGCCTACATGCATATTCGAGCGGGTCTCGCCCGCCGCTGGCACACGGTTGATCGCCCCGACGGGCGCGCCATCCACCAAGATCACGCGCTTATCACCCTTGGAAACATCGGGCAGGAATTTTTGCACAATGAGCGGCTCGCGGGAAAAGCCGGTAAAAAGCTCAAAGAGCGAGGATAGGTTGCTATCAGAGGCGCTAAGCTTGAACACACCCGCGCCGCCATTGCCATAAAGCGGCTTTACGATCACATCTCCGTGCTTTTCCTTAAAAGCGCGAATGGTTGGCAAATCGCGGGCGATGGTCGTGGGCGGAGTCAGCTCGGGAAAGTCGAGAACCAGCAGTTTTTCCGGGTAGTTTCGCACCCAAAAGGGATTATTCACCACAAGCGTTGTGGGCGCGAGACGATCCAGAAGATGCGTTGTGGTGATATAATGCATATCAAAGGGCGGATCCTGGCGCAGCCACACAACGTCAAACTCGGCGAGATCAACCTCGGTTTCCGGGCCAAGCTGTGCATGATCCCCCTGCACCCGCTGCACCGTAAAGTCATGGCCCCGCGCGGTCAGGCGTCCCTCTTGGTAGGCAAGCTGGTCAGGCCCGTAGAAAAACAGCGAATGCCCCCGCGCCTGCGCCTCTTCCGCCAAACGAAACGAGCTATCCGCCCCAATATCCACTGCCCCAATCGGGTCCATCTGAAACGCGACTCTCATCCCAACCTCCGTTTTCATCTGCTCTTTTACATGGGGCAGAGATGCGGGCTGTGCAATGGGGGAAAAGCGGAGGCGGTTTATGCCGCCATCAGTGCATTTTCCAGCACGTCTATTGCGCCAGTCTGATCAACAAGAGCCACATCAATACGCATCGGGGTAAGCGCGCCGGTGGGCAATGTGCCAATAAATTCCTCGGCTGAGGCACAGATACGCGCCATTTGTGCAGGTTGCAGATGATCAGCGGCGGCGGCGTGCGTGCGGCTAGATTTAACCTCGACAAAGATCGTTTCGTCATCTTGTTGCAAAATCAGGTCGATCTCCCCCGCTGATCCACGCCAGTTTTTCTCGACCAGCTGCGCGCCAAATTGTTCATAATGGCGAATAACCTGCTCTTCGCTGGATTGCCCAGCGAGCTGCGCCATAGCGCCAGCGGCCTGGCGGCTGAGGTAAATTGGATCGTCAAAGCAGGCATCAAAGGGCATCTTGGTTTCAATCTTCTTTGCGTAGCGCTGCGAGCGCCAAGGCTTTTTGATAGACACTGCGCTTTTTTTGACCTGTGGCCTCTGAGACAAAAGCGGCGGCATCTTTTACGGACATGGTTTCTAAGGCAGAGCCTATCATGGTTTCTATTTCAGCTTCGTTAATCTGGGGTGCATTGTCTCGTGCGATCAGCAAAACAATCTCTCCCTTATACCGTTTTTCCTCAGCAAGGCTTGCCAGCTCGGCCAAATCCCCTGTCACAATTTCTTCGAATTTTTTGGTAAGCTCCCGGCAAATTGCGCCCTGCCTATGTTCGCCAAACAGCTCAGCCGCGTCTTTCAAGCAGGCAGCCAGGCGGGCGGGTGATTCAAAGAGCACCAGTGTAGCCTGCAGTGATTTCAGCGCTTTTAGGGCCGTGCGGCGGGCGGATTGTGCGTTTGGCAGAAACCCTGCAAAGTGGAACGCATCCGTTGCCAGCCCGGCCAGCGCGAGGCTTGTGGGCACCGCAGAGGGGCCCGGCGCGCTTGTCACATAAAGCCCGGCGTTGCGGGCCGCGCGCACCAGTTCAAAACCGGGATCTGCAATGAGCGGCATGCCCGCCTCCGATGCGTAGGCAAGGCTTTTGCCCTTAGCCATTTCAGCGATAAGGCCTTCGATCTTGTGCTCTTTGGAGTGATCATGCACCGACACTATGTTTCGCCCTGCTAGCGGCACGCCGTGGATCTCCATCAAATGGCGCAGGCTACGGGTGTCTTCTGCCGCCAGCAGGTCAGCTGAGGCGAGCGTATCGAGCGCCCGCAACGTGATATCGCGGGCCGTTCCAATCGGCACACCGACAAGATAAAGACCAGGAGCGAGGTTTTGCCGAAGATAATCTGCCACAGGGACCTGCCTTTTCTTGCCTAAACGGTGAGGCCTGTTAAAAGATGCCAACGCTTATGTCGACAGCACAGGGAGTTGCCGCTCATGTTTTCCATTTTCAAATCTGCTCGCAAGGCATTGGGCCGCGGGCTCGCGATTGCCTCTCTCACGGCATTGGTGGCCTGTGATACCGTCCCCTTGGGGGATATCGGAAATGTCTTTTCCGGGCAGCGAATCAATCCCAATAAGCCTGTGCCCGTAGCGCTTTTGGTCCCGCGCGGCAGTGGCAAAACCGGCGATGAGGTTCTCGCGGCAAGCCTTGAAAACGCGGCCCGTCTTGCGGTTGCAGAGCTGGAGGGCGCGCAGATTGACCTGCGAGTTTACAGCACGGCGGCCGATGTGAACACGGCGGTTCAGCAAGCTGAGCTGGCGGTTCAGCAAGGCGCAAAGATCATTCTTGGCCCCGTCTATGGCGAGTCGGCCAATGCGGTGGGCCGGGCTGTGGCGGATGATAACGTGAATGTGATGGCGTTTTCCAACAACCCGACCATTGCGGGCGGGAATGTCTTTATCCTTGGACCAACCTACCAAAACACAGCTGAGCGGCTTTTGGGCTTTGCGGCGGGTCGGGGCAATAAGCGCGTTGTAATCGTGCATGACACCGGCGCATCCGGTCAGCTTGGGCGCGATGCAATCCAGAAGGCTGCGGGCTTAAGCGGCACCCAAGTGGTGGGATCGGTTGCTTATGAGCTGTCCCAAGAGAGCGTGGCCGCCTCTGTGCCGCGCATCAAATCAGCGGTGAACTCTGGGGGGGCGGATGCGATCTTTTTGACTTCCACCTCTTCGGGCGCGTTGCCGCTCTTTTCCGGTATCCTGCCCTCCGCAGGGGTGGAGCCGGACCGGGTGCAATATATCGGCCTGACCCGCTGGGACATCCCGCAACAAACGCTGAACTTCCCTGGGCTGCAGGGCGGGCTCTTCGCACTGCCAGATCCAACGCGAGTTGCCGCCTATAACGCGCTTTATCAACAAACCTATGGCCGTCAGCCGCACCCGATTGGCGCGTTGGCCTTTGATGGGATCGCGGCGATTGGGGCCTCTATTGCAACGGGTAACCCTGAGGCTTTGACCGGAGAGGCGCTGACCCAAGCCAACGGGTTCCAAGGGGCAAGCGGGGCCTTTAGGCTCAAGGCGGATGGCACTAATGAGCGAGCGATTGCAGTCGCCACGGTTTCGGATGGTAAAGCACTGGTTCTGAGCCCGGCTCCAAGCAGCTTTGCGGGCTTTTAAGGGCTACTTCTAGCATATGACGCAAGCGCCTCTTGACCTGATTTGCCCCGCCGCTGAGATTTTCGACAACGCGCGATTTGAGAGCTGGTTCGCAGCGCGCCGTTCAGAAGATCCTGCAGCGGAGGATGCCAAAAAGGCTCGGCCCGAGCTGCTGACCATGCTCAAAGAGGCGCATAAATCCGGGCGCGCATCCATCAAAGCGGCGCTTCAAAAGGCGCCGTTTGAGGCCCGCGCCGCCACCCGTGCCTATAGCTGGCAAATGGATCAAATTGTCAGCACGGTTCTCAAATACACATCAGAGCATCTCTACCCTTCGTCCCAGCAAACCGATGCGGAACGTCTCACAGTGATTGCGGTTGGTGGGTATGGGCGCGGAGAAATGGCGCCCTTTTCCGATGTGGATCTGCTTTTTCTCACGCCCTATAAAATCACGCCCTGGGCTGAGAGTGTGATTGAAGCAACGCTTTATCTGCTCTGGGATTTGCGGTTGAAAGTGGGCCATGCCTCGCGCACGATCAATGATTGCCTGAGGCTTGGGCGCGAAGATTTCACCATCCGCACCGCTATGCTAGAGCATCGCTTTCTGGCCGGGGATGAAGCTCTGGCACAAGAGTTCGCCGCGCAGTTACAGAGCGATCTTTACACTGGCACCGCGCGTGAATTCATCGAGGCCAAGCTGGAAGAGCGCGACATCCGCCACCGCAAGTTTCACCAGCGCTATGTGGTTGAGCCCAATGTGAAAGAGGGTAAAGGCGGCTTGCGCGACCTGCAATCGCTGTTTTGGATTGGCAAATATGTGCATGGGGTTCAGGATGCGGCGGATCTGGTGGCCAAAGAAGTCTTTACCCTTGAGGAGTTCGAGGCCTTTGCTAAGGCGGAAAATTTCCTTTGGGCCGTGCGTTGTCATTTGCATCTGATCGCCGGGCGCGCAACCGAGCAGCTCAGTTTCGATATGCAGGTCGAGGTCGCCGATGCTATGGGCTATGAGGCCAAAAAGGGGCGGCGCGCGGTTGAAGTATTCATGCAGGACTACTTTCTGCAAGCCACCGAGGTCGGGGATCTGACCCGGATTTTCCTCACCAAACTTGAGGCGCAACATGTCAAGGCCGCGCCGCTGCTGGAAAGGCTTTTCAAGCGCACGCCAAAGCTGAGCAAAGGCTATCAGGTCGTGCATGGGCGGCTCGCCGTAGCCAATGAGGCCGCGTTTTTGCAAGACCCTTTGAACCTGCTGCGCTTGTTTGAAGAGGGGCTGCGCACCAGCATGCTGATCCACCCGGATGCGATGCGCATGGTGAAATCGAACCTGGACCTTATTGATGCGGGCTTTCGCCAAAGCCCCGCCGCGCAAGAGCTGTTTCTGGATTTACTGCTGAAACATGGCAATCCCGAGCGGGCGCTCAGGCGGATGAACGAGCTGGGCGTGCTGGCCGCCTTTATCCCGGAATTTGCCCCCATCGTGGCGATGATGCAGTTCAATATGTATCACAGCTACACGGTGGATGAGCACACAATCCAATGCATCGCCCAGCTTGCAATGATCGAAAAAGGCGAGCTGGAAGAGGATCTGCCTATCGCGTCGAGCATTTTGGAGGCCGGGGTAAATCGACGGGTGATTTATGTGGCACTGCTCTTGCATGACATTGGCAAGGGGCGGCCAGAGGATCACTCGATCTTGGGTGCACGCATTGCACGAACTGTTGCTCCGCGTTTGGGGCTTGAGCCGCAGGAGGTCGAAACTGTCGAATGGCTGATCCGCTATCACCTGCTCATGTCCGATATGGCGCAAAAGCGAGATATCGCGGACCCGCGCACCGTGCGTGATTTCGCCAAGGCGGTGACAACGCGCGAACGGTTGGATTTGCTGACGGTGCTGACCGTTTGCGATATTCGCGGTGTGGGGCCTGAGACTTGGAATAATTGGAAAGCGGTGCTGATCCGCTCGCTCTACCGGCAAACCGCCCGCGCGCTGGAAGATGGTATGGAGGCGCTCACCCGCGAAGGGCGCGGCGAGGAGGCCAAGCGCGCGCTCACAGAGGCGCTGCAAGATTGGCCCGGCGCAGATATCGAGGCCGAGCTGAACCGGCATTACGATCCTTATTGGCAAGGGCTCCATGCCACCGCCCATGAGGTTTTCGCCCGTCTCCTAAAGGGGCTGGAAGAGGATCAAATCCGCATTGATCTACACCCCGATGAGGACCGCGACGCCACCCGCGCCTGCTTTGTGATGGCCGATCATCCGGGGATCTTTAGCCGCTTGGCCGGAGCGCTGGCGCTCGTGGGGGCAAATGTGGTGGATGCACGCAGCTATACCACGTCGGATGGATGGGTCACAGATGCCTATTGGCTACAAGATGCTGATGGCAGCCCCTACGAGGCCGACCGCCTACCGCGCCTCAAACGTATGATTGAGCGCATTCTCAAAGGCGAGGTCATCGCGGGTGAAGAATTCAAAGACCGCGACAAGATCAAGAAACGCGAAAAGCCCTTTAACGTGCCAACCCATATCACCTTCGACAATGAAGGCTCTGAGATCTATACGATCATCGAGGTAGATACGCGCGACCGCCCCGGCCTGCTTTATGATCTGGCCCGCACCTTTGCCGCCAACAATGTCTATGTGGCCAATGCAGTGATCGCAACTTACGGCGAGCAGGTGGTGGATACGTTCTACGTCAAAGACATGTTCGGGCTGAAATACCACTCCAAACCCAAACAAGAAGCGCTAGAGAGAAAACTGCGCGAAGCCATCAAAGCGGGCCGAGAACGGGCGGCGGGATAGCTCATTTGGCGCTCCAGACCCTCACTTGTCCTGCAAAAGCCGGATCATCATGACACGCCCCTCTATACGGGGCTATGAGGATCTGTTCGGCGTCCTGTCGAATATCCCGAATGCGTGTTTCTGCGTGCGCCAATGCGCCTGACATCGTTTCTCCAAAATCAACAAAGATCAGCTCAACATCGCTTTACGTTTATGTGCGATCATGTCCTCCAATCGCAGATCAAATTGGCGCGCAGTTTCTCCTGCTGCGTCTTGCCGTTTAGCGAGGATATCACGCAATGCGGCGCGCTCCAGAGTGCGATCTTCTTCTTGCCGGCGGAGCATCTCTACACCTTGTTGCAAAACACCGCTCAAACTTGTTGCTTTTCCGGCATCAACCAATGCCTTTGCAAAGGCATGTTGCTCGTCTGTCAAAGAAATGGAGGACTTTACCGTCATGCATCTCGCTCCTACAGTGTGGCTTGGTAGCACTTACCTTCAACTCAATCAAGCGCGCGTCTGGCTGAAAAACACTTGCCAAACCCAGCGAGATTGCCTAAAGGGGCCTTCTCAGTCGCGCCATCGGCTTAAAAGGCATGCCAAGGCGCGTTTCACGGACCTAAGACTAGGAGACGTAAATGCCTAAGATGAAGACCAAATCAAGCGCCAAGAAGCGCTTTAAAGTGTCGGCCACCGGAAAGGTGATCTCGGGACAGGCGGGCAAACGCCACGGCATGATCAAACGCCACAAGAAATTCATCCGTAACGCACGCGGCACCACCACGCTCAGCGCGCCGGATGCAAAAATCGTCAAGGGCTTTATGCCCTATGACCGCTAAGAGGAGTGTGATCTATGTCCAGAGTTAAGGGTGGAACCACCACACACGCACGCCACAAAAAGGTTATCAAGGCCGCGAAAGGCTATTATGGTCGCCGCAAGAGCACCTTTAAGGTCGCACGCCAAGCGGTTGATAAGGCCAACCAATATGCAACGCGCGACCGCAAGAATCGTAAGCGCAATTTCCGCGCGCTGTGGATTCAGCGGATCAACGCAGCCGTGCGCGCCCATGATGAGAGCCTGACCTATTCCCGCTTTATTAACGGGCTGAACCTGGCTGGCATCGAAGTGGACCGTAAGGTTCTGGCCGATCTCGCGGTGCATGAGCCCGACGCATTCGCGGCCATCGTGGACCAAGCGAAGGGTGCGCTGAGCGCGTAAATCCTGAAAGTTGAATTTATGAACATGACCTGCCATCCGGCGGGTCATTTTTTTTATGCGGCATGAAAAAGCTGCGCCGGAATGCTCTGGCGCCTGCGTTCTATCACAGACATAGGAGGCGAAACATGTCCGCAGTAAAAACCATATGGCACCATCCCTACACTTTCTGGGCGCTGTTAAGCCTGCCCGCACTTGGGATGCTGAGCTCGCTCACATCAGGCAATCCCGAAACGGTCCACGAGCTGCTGCACCCAAGCGGAGAGTTCGCAGCCCGTATGATGATTTTTGCCATGATGATCACGCCGCTCACAATGCTGTTAAAAGGCTGGCGCGGCCCGCGCTGGCTCATGAAACGACGGCGCTATATTGGCGTGGCAGCCTTTGGCTATGCGCTGCTGCACACAGTGCTTTACCTAATTGATGAGGGCGCGGTGGCAGTAAGCGGTGCGGAGCTATCAAAGCTCTATATCTGGACCGGCTGGCTTGCCTTTGTGGTCTTTGTCCCGCTCGCTGTGACCTCGACTGATGGCTGGATCAAACGCATGGGGCCCGCCTGGAAAAGCCTGCAACGCTGGGTCTATGGCGCAGCTGTGCTCACCCTTATCCACTGGGCCGCGCTGCATGATTGGGGAGGTCTCGGCCCGGCCCTGGTGCATTTCCTGCCTTTGGGGCTTTTGGAAGCCTATCGTATTTGGTCCAATCTTCAGCTGCGGCGCACAAGAGCGGCGCTATAGATCCCCCACCGCTTCACGCCAATGACGGCGGCACAGGGAAACATAGGTCTCATTGCCGCCAATCTGCACCTGAGCGCCGCCGGTAAGCACATTGCCTTGCTCATCCTGGCGCACCACCATGGTTGCTTTTTTCCCGCAATGGCAAATCGTGCGCACTTCGCGCATCTCATCGGCCAGGGCCAGCAAGGTGGCCGAGCCAGGAAAGAGCTCGCCGCGAAAATCAACCCGCAGCCCGTAGCACATCACCGGCACCCGCAAATCATCCACCGCGCGCGCCAATTGCCAAACCTGATCACGGCTGAGAAACTGCGCCTCGTCGATAAATACACAAGCCAGCTCGCCCTTGGCTTGCTGCATCGCAATCAATGCAAACATATCAGTGCCCGCATCAAACATATCCGCCTCTGCCGTGATCCCGATGCGCGAAGCGATTTGCCCACGCCCCGCCCGATCATCAAGCCGCGCAGTCACAAGATACGGAGCCATGCCCCGCTCGCGATAGTTATGGGCCGCCTGCAGCAAGATCGTCGATTTGCCCGCATTCATTGTAGAGTAGTGAAAATACAGCTTTGCCATAGCGATCTGTTAACCTGCTTATGAGAGGCTCTCAAGACCCGCTGCGACAAAGCTTCGCTTGCAGCAACTCCTATTTTGAGGGACGGGGTATCAGAGTATTGTGGAGAGAGCGATGAGCGAAGAAACCTTGCCGGCCTTGATCAAAGAGGCCCTGCCCCAGATTGATGTTGCCGCGCTTGCTGGGCCGGATGATCCTGGCCATAAGCCCCGGATTTTGCTGCTTTATGGCTCATTGCGCGAACAGAGTTTTTCACGCCTTGCCGCTGAGGAAGGCGCGCGTATCCTAGAGCTATTGGGATGCGAGACGCGCATGTTTAACCCCTCTGGCCTGCCTCTGGTGGATGATGCCGATGCGGGTCATCCCAAAGTGGCCGAGCTGCGCGAACTCGCTGCTTGGTCCGAAGGCATGGTCTGGTCCAGTCCCGAACGCCACGGCGCCATGACCGGGATCATGAAAACCCAAATCGACTGGCTGCCGCTGTCCCTGCAAGGCGGCATTCGTCCCACGCAAGGCAAAACCCTGGCAATCATGCAGGTCGAGGGCGGCTCACAAAGCTTTAACGCGCTCAACCAAATGCGAATCTTGGGGCGCTGGATGCGCATGGTCACAATCCCCAACCAAAGCTCCATCCCCAAGGCCTGGCTCGAATTCAAAGACGGCCGCCTCCCCGAAGGCCCGTTTTACCGCCGCATCGTGGATGTGATGGAAGAACTGGTCAAATTCACCTATATGGTGCGGGGCCGCAAAGATTACCTGGTTGATCGCTACTCCGAACGGGTCGAAACCGTTGCCCAGGTGCATGAGCGCGTATCAAAGAAATAACTCTCCACGGGGGGAGAGATCAGTGAGAGGGGCCCTCCCCTCTCACAAAATAGATAGAGTGCCGCGCAAGCGACCCCGCTTAGCTTACGCCTGAACGGCTTTCATAAATCGGTCACGGATCACCACCGGATCCATTGTGATCACAGGCATTTTGGCATTCCCACTCTCACATTTCACCACCATCACCGTCATCTTGCCGCTCTCCAGTGCCGCCTCCAGCGCAGGCCCCGTATCAGCATCTTGCACCTCAATAACAGTCTCACAGCCCGCCGCACGCGCCATACCCGCCAGCGAGGTCTTTTTGCCCGTATAGGTTGGCTGATCGCCGGTTGAGCCATAAGAGCCATTGTCGATGATCATCAAGATATAATTGTCAGCCACATTATTGGCGATGGTTGGCAGCGTACCCAGATTGGTCAAAATCGAGCCATCCCCATCAATCACGATCACCGGCTTTGGTTGCGCCAGCGCCAGCCCAAGACCGATGGACGAGGCCAACCCCATCGTGCCCAGCATATAGAAATTACTCGGCTGATCATCGATCGCATGCAGCTCTTGGCTAGGGATGCCTATGTTACACACCACCAGATGATCTCTCAGGATCGGCGCAATCTCACGCAGAATTTCAGATCTAATCATTGATCGCCATAGCCTCCCCAGAAATTGGCATCCGTCAGGATCGCCACGGGTTTGTTGCACATAAAGGTATATTTCAGAATGTTGTCGAACTCCTCCACATCCTTTTGCCAATGAAAATGATAGGTCGGGATATTCAGCTGGGCCAGCAGCGCCTTGGTATGCACCGCCATTTCGACCTGACAGGCCACAGGCTCACGCAGCTCGCCGCGATAGGAAATGATCATCGGCAATGGCATGCGATAGAATTGAATAAGCGTAGCCAGCGTGTTGATCGTCACCCCAATGGCGGTGTTCTGCATGATGATTGCCGGGCGTTTACCACCCATCCAGGCCCCCGCACAGAGCCCCATGCCCTCATCCTCTTTATTGGATGGGATGTGAAAGATCTCCTCCCGCTGGTCGATCTCGTCAATCACCCCAGCAAGCTGTTTGCACGGCACTGTTGTGACAAATGATATATCATTGGCCACCAGATCATCCGTGATCCGTTTATCTATATTCATTTTCCCCCCTTAGGTGTCGCGATGTACATGAACCGCGCAAGGCGCATGGCGCACCACCCGCGCAGCGGTCGATCCGATGAAATAATCTGCGAGCCCTGGCTTATGTGAGCCGATCACGATGCAATCAAACCCATGCTCCACAGCGTATTCGATAATCCCGTGATGCGCCTGCCCACGGGTGATCTTAGCAGCAACACCCGGCATGTCAGCCACTTTTTCCTCTAAGAGCGCACGCGCCGCTTGAAAGCCCCGCTCCACCGTTTCCTCACCGATATAGACGCTAACCGATCCCTTTGGCACCTCAAACACATGCAGCGCCGTAATATCTCCGCCAGGAGCGCAAATCGCTTGAGCGACCTTAAGTGTTTGCGGCGAGATCCCGTGATCCAAGGCCATCGGCACCAGAACTTTCTTATACATGCGCTCTTCCTTTTGCAGTCATTTGGCACAGTCCCACGGGGTTAGAATGATCTTGGGCGCAGCGGTTTTGCCCGCCCGGATATCTTCGAAGGCCGTGCCCCCCTCTTCCAGCGAGCGGGTTTCAAACCAGTCAAGGCTCCCAAGTCGCCCCTCAAACATAGCCTGCGCCGTATCGCGGAAATCTTGGGCGCTATAGGTATAGGTGCCCACAAAGGTAATCTCTTGCAGGGTCAGCCGCCTGATGTCCAAGCCCCCGTCATTATCGCCCAGCCCCACATGGGCAATGACCCCTCCGGGCTCGGCCCACTCAGAGGCGGCGGCGCGCGTGGCGGCAAATCCCACAGCGTCGATTACAATGGGCGCGCTACGTTCAGGGGCCGCAATCGCCTCAAGCGCGCAATGATCCTGCAAAAAGCGGCGGCGTAGCGCGCTCGGTTCACTGATCTGGATGTCCTGCACGCCCATGGCCCTCAGAGCCAAGGCAGCAGCTAGGCCAATGGCTCCGCCGCCAATAACCAAAGCGCGGCGCTCCATCGCCGGGTGTAGCGCCTCCAGAGCCAAGCGCGCCGCATGCCAGCTGACCGCAATCGGCTCGCAGAGCGCCGCTTTCTCCAGCGGGAAACCATCGGGCACCGTCACAAGGTTTCGCTCGGGCATGGCGACAAATTGTGCAAAGGCACCTTCGCGTGGGGGCATAGAGATAATCTGGCGCTCTGGGCACAGGTTTTCACGGTTTGAGGCGCAATAGGTGCAGGTGCCGCAAGTGACCAGCGGATTGATCGTCACGCGGCGACCTTGCATCGGGCCATCCTCAATCACACCAGCGGCCTCATGTCCTAGGATCAGAGGGGCGGGGCGACGCTCGTCATGGCCCAGATAGGCATGCATATCAGATCCGCAGATCCCCACGGCCTGGATACGCACCAGATGTTCACCATCGCGCGCCACGGGCATCGGCACATCCCGCAGGTTCAATGTCTCCACGCCCTCGTACACTAGCGCTTTCATTCCATAGCTTCCCTTACCTGCCAACACAGAAATCGCTTGGCCTATCCATCGGCGGTCAAATCAAATACCTCATCCGGGAAATATTTCGCCAAGCGCACATCGGCCGCGCGGGCGTGGCCCTCCATCCCTTCAAGGCGAGAAATGCGCGCAGTCGCCTCGGCCACCTTTTTGGAGCCTTCACGGGTGGCGCGCTGCCATGTGACGATCTTCATATATTTATGCACGCTGAGCCCGCCCGTATAGCTGGCCGCGCCAGAGGTGGGCAGAACATGGTTGGTGCCGGACGCTTTGTCGCCATAGGAGACGGTGGTTTCTTCGCCCAAAAACAGCGAGCCATAGCATTGCAGCCGCGCGAGCCACCAATCCAGATCCTCCGCTTGTACGGTCAGATGTTCGGGTGCGTATTCGTCAGAGGTTGCCGCCATCTCTTCGCGATCCGCACAGACAATCACTTCGGCATAATCGCGCCACGCGGCCTCAGCGTTTTCGCGGTTGAGCGCGGGCAAATCCGCAATGAGCCCCGGCACGCGCGCGAGCACCTCTCGCGCCAGCGGTTCATGATCTGTGACCAGCCAAACAGGCGAGTTATAGCCATGTTCCGCCTGAGACACCAAATCCGTCGCCACAATATGCGCATCTGCCCCTTTATCGGCCAAGATCAAACTATCAGTTGGACCTGCGATCATATCAATGCCAACGCGGCCATAGAGCGAGCGTTTGGCCTCAGCCACAAACTGATTGCCGGGGCCGACGATGATATTTGCCTTGGGCTGACCAAAGAGACCAAAGGCCATAGAGGCGATACCCTGCACGCCGCCCAGAGCCATGATCTTATCGGCGCCGCAAGCTTGGGCAGCATAGACAATAGCCGGGTTGAGCCCTTCACCCGGCTGGGGCGCTGAGCTGACCATGATATGCGCGCAGCCTGCCACCTTGGCCGTTGTGACAGTCATGATCGCGCTGGCAATGTGGCGATAGCGACCGGCAGGCACATAGCATCCGGCGGCCGCAACAGGGATCGCCTTTTGCCCTGCGATCAGGCCTGGATTGATCTCGTACTCCACATCCGCCAGAGTGCCTTTTTGCACCTGCGCAAACCGGCGCACATTGTCATGGGCAAATAGGATATCATCCTTGAGCTTTTGCGGAACTTTCGCGCAGGCGGCTTCGATTTCCTCAGCGGTTAACTCGACATTGCCGTCGTATTTGTCGAACTTTGCCGCATATTCCAGCGCCGCCGCTTCCCCGCGCGCCTCGATATCAGCAAGAATGTCTGCAACCGTTCTTGTTGTCTCTCCCGCATCCGAGCGGGACGTAAGTGTTGCCTTTTTCAAATAGGTCCGAGCCATGTCTAATGTCCTGTGAATTTGTTAAACGTCATATTTCGCGTTTGTTGTGTCGAATTGAGGCGTAAAATGCTAGCCCAATCAACGCGATACCGATGCCGCCGGTGATCAGCTCATGCACATGCAGCAGCGATTGCAGGAACATGATCACCGAGAGCGCAAAGATCGAATAAAACGCGCCATGTTCGAGATAGCGGAATTCGGCGAGCGTGCCGCGCTCCACCAGCATGATGGTCATGGAGCGCACATACATCGCGCCAATCCCCAGACCGATGGCGATCAACACAATATTGGTCGTCAGCGCAAAGGCCCCGATCACCCCGTCAAAGGAAAAGCTCGCATCGAGCACTTCAAGGTAGAGAAAAGCGCCCAATCCCCCTTTCGCTCCGATCTGCGCGGTCGAGCCAGCCATATTGTCAAGATATGTGCCCAAACCATCCACCAGTGTGAAAACCAACAGCCCCATAACCGCTGAGGTCAGAAAGGCACCTTGTTCATGCTCCGGCACCGAGCGACAGATGACCAGAACAATCACCAGCACAAAGGCAATCTCAAAGCCGCGGATTGAGCCCCAGACCCGCAAGCGCCGCTCAAGCATCCCGATCCAGTCGATAGATTTGTCCTCGTCGATGAAGAATTTCAGCGCCACCATCATCAAGAACGTGCCGCCAAAAGCTGAAATGGGCCCATGGGCATGGCCGATAATCTCGGAATAGCGGTCAGGGTCAGACAGGGCCAAATGCACCGCCGCAAACGGGTTGATCCAGGCAAAAATCGCCACGATAGCAAGCGGAAAAACAATCCGCATCCCGAACACAGCAATCAATATCCCCCAAGTCAAAAAGCGGCGCTGCCAGACCGGGGTCATCTCCTCCAGCTTATTGGCATTCACGATGGCATTGTCAAAGGAGAGCGCGATCTCCAACGCAGCCAAGACGGTCCCGACAATCAGGAAGGATATGACGCCGGATAGTGTCCCTTCGGTGGCCCAGCCGAGCCAGCCCGATAGGCCCAGCCCAATAACGGTGATGATGACTGGCCATTTCAGATAGGATAAGGTACTGCGCTGCGTGCTCATGTTAGTTTCCTGACATAACGGCGGGCAGCCAAAGCACCAGCTGCGGGAAGAGGAACAAAAGGGCCAAGCCAAAGAGCTGCACCAGCATGAACTGCATCATGCCCAGATAGATATCCTTAAGATCCCAATTGGGCACCACGCCTTTCAGGAAATAGGCAGATAGCGCCACGGGCGGCGAAAGCCAGGCGGTTTGCAAGTTTACCGCCACCAGTATGCCAAACCAAACCAACAGATCGTAGCGCGCGAGCCCATGGATCTCTAGGTTCACAACGATGGGCAGCAATATCGGCATGACGATGACTACGATCGGCACCCATTCCAGCGGCCAGCCCAACAAAAAGATCAGCGCCATCACCAAGAGCAACATAAGATAGGGCGACAGGTTCAAGCCCAACAGCAGCTCGGCCAGCATCTTGGGCGTGCCGAGTGCGTTGAACTGAGCGCCAAAGAAGTTCGAGGCCGCCACAAGGAACATGATCAAGACGGTGATTTCGAGCGCCTTGATGAGACTATCCATAAAGCTGGGAAGGGTGAATTTGCGATAGGCGATAGAGAGAAGGATCGCGCCAAATGCGCCCATCGCCGCTGCCTCTGCCGGTGTGGCCAGCCCTAACAGGATCGAGCCCAAAGCAAATGAAATCAAGATCGTCGGGGGCATGAGCCCGGCAAAGAACTCGTCCCACAGGGCGGAAAAATAGAAATTACCCTCAGCATCCGCCCCATAGATCGGGCGCGCCAGCATAGCCAAAAGCAGGATGAAGGCGGCAAAGATCATGGACCAAATGGGCAGGCCATCCGCGCTCCAATTGCCCAGGATCATGTAGAGGTGGAATATCACCGCCAGTGGCAGCACGATGCGCAGCACGTTAAGCTGGCGATAAGCTCGGTGCGCCAGCAAAACAGCGGCAATCAGCACGATCAACCCGCCAAAGGGAATGACGCCGCCAAAGGCACCGGACAGGCTCAAACCAAAGATGCGGAACAAGGTAAGGATCCCCAGACAGATCAAGGCCACCTCGGCTCCGTAATATTTCGACGTATCGGGCTGATCCTCCTCGGACAGAACCGGGCCAAGCTCTGGGTTTATCCAGCAGCGCCCCAGCGTGTAAATCAGATAAAGCGAGGCCAGAAGCGCGCCCGGAACAAAGGCACCTCTGAACAGATCCAGCGTGGAAACTTCTAGCACCGGCCCCATCACAATCAACATGATCGAGGGCGGAATAAGGATACCCAGCGTTCCCCCCGCCGTGATCGTGCCCGCAGAGAGTTTAACATTATAGCCAGATCGGCTCATCGTCGCGCCCGCCATAATTCCGAGCAAGGTCACAGAGGCCCCCACAATCCCAGTCGCCGCCGCAAAGATCGTGGACACGATCAGCACGGCAATAAACAATGCGCCGCGTACACGGGCCATGATCATCTGGATTGAAATGAACAGACGCTCCATGAGCCCCGCCGCCTCCATCACAATCCCCATCAACACGAACAGCGGAACCGCCATCAGTTGATCATTGAGCATTGTTGAGTTGGTGTTCAGCGTCATCAGCAAGGTCGTCAGCTTGAAATTCGCACCCCAAATGCCAAAGACAAACCCCAGGAAAACCAGCGTGAAAGAGATCGGAAAACCGATGAAAATCACAAACAGCATCACACCTAGCATAATCAGGCCGATGGTGGGTTTGGACAGGCTGGGCCGTGCCTTCATCAAATCGGTGAACCACTCACCGCCAGGCACATAATCTGGGGTAAAAATGGCGAGCAGCAACCAGACAAAAGCAATCACATAAATCGGCAGCAAGCGCAGGAAAATACGCTCACGCGCTTTGCCCATCTTGTGAAAGGCCCGGAAAACCTCGGGGATACCTTGCAAGAACAACAGGAACCCGCCGATGGGCATGGCAATGCGCGCAGGCCATAAGATCGGCTGCCATGCGCTGTCCAGCGCCATGGTTTCGCCGGTGACAAATGCCTTCCACCAGAATTCTGAGGCCACGATGGTAAACAGCGCCATAGAGGGCATAAAGAAGAGCAGATACAGGGAGGCATCCACGGTCGCTTGGGTCTTATCCGACCAGTTGCGATAGAGGAAATCCGCGCGAATATGCACCCCGCGCATCAGCCCGTAACCCGCCGCTCCCATGAACAGCATCCCCGCGATCATCCGGCTGGTGTCATAGACCCAAAGTGTTGGGCCCAGGCCAAGCGCGCGGGCCAGATCTTCAAACCCTGCGTCTTGCAAGATCGCGAAAGAGTTCCGCATGAAGACCTCGTAGACCACCACAGCGACCAAAGGCACCATCATCAAGGCAATGATCTGGCCTGCGCGATGGTTGATCACATCAATGGCTGCGGTGATCGGGCGCTGCCACGGGGTCATATCCTCAGGCGTTTGCCCTGGGGCCTCGGCACGTCGCTCGGCAATCAGCTCGTCCGCAATTTCGAGCTTATCCGGGTTCACCTCATCTGCGGCCATACCCTATCTCCCTTGTCGATTTGATGCCCTTTTTCGGGCTTTCATTTTTGCAAAAGGCCTGCGCCAAAGACCCGCGCTCTGACCCTTTGCAAAAATGAAGCGCGGGACCAGAAAAAGGCCCCGCACCAAGTCTTAGATTACTTTAGCGATGCCGCATGCGCGCGGCCCAGCCCAGCATTGGAAGTTTGCGCACCGGCCCAGAACGGCACAACGGTATCCGCGAAATCTTTCTGGGACTGCCAAACCTCTGCAAAGAACTCATCTTCTGCCGCAGCCGCTTCCAGCGCTTTCTTTGCCGCCGCCATATACTCGGTGAAATAATCCTCTGGGGTGTCTTCCAGAATCACACCATGGTTCTCGGTCAGATCTTTAAGCGCCTTGCCGTTTTCATAAATCCGGTAGGAGAGCGATTTGGACAGGGAGGCATTGGCCGCAACTTCCAGCGCCTTTTGCTCAAGCGGTGTGAGCGAGTCATAGAAATCCCGGTTCACATACATATCCGCATTCACGACCACCTGATGCAGACCTTGCAGATAGTAATGCTTGAGCACCTTCTGGAAGCCAAAGACGCTATCAGGCTTGGGGCAGCACCATTCTGCCGCGTCAATCGTGCCCTTTTCCAGGGCAGGCAGGATATCCCCGCCGCCCATGGCAACAGCTGGAACACCGATATCCGCATAGGCTGCACCCACCATTCCAGGAGGCGCGCGGAAGCGCATTTGACGGAAATCATCCATGGATGTAATCGGCTCGGGGAACCACCCCAGTGCCTCGGGACCAACAGGTTGCAGCATGAAGCCTTTCACATTCACGCCCATCTCATCCCACAGACGGTCATAGAGCTCTTTGCCGCCGCCATATTGGAACCAGCTGAGGAACGCAATGTTGTCAAGGCCCACGCCAGCACCGGCAACAGGCGCGCCAAAGAGGTTCGCCGCCACATGCTTGCCACCCCAATAATGGGTCCAAGCAAAGCCGCCTTCGACCAGGCCGGCATCCACCGCATCCATAATATCGCGCGGGCCCACAACGGCGCCCGCGGGCAATACTTCGATGACCAAAGATCCCCCAGTAAGTGCTGCGACGTCCTTGCCAAACTCGTTGAGCATGTGAACTTCGTCAGCCGTGCTGGGCAGCACCGATTGGATACGTAGCACCTTCTCGGCCATGGCCGCGGATGCCATAAGCACCAATGCACTCGCACCGGCGGCTATGTGTTTCAGTTTAAACATTCAATGTCCTCCCAAATGTTAGAGCCCTCGGTTTTCTGATTGTTCTTCTCGGAGCTGAAGGCATTGCCCCGACGCTGTTGGGGGCGCTTAGCCGCCCCGTATTCATAGCCGACCAGCGGCCTGGAATTTTGTATGCTTGTCATGATCTCGCATCCTCAAGCACTAGATCGGCGGCTTTTTCACCGATCATGATGCAGGGCGCGTTGGTGTTGCCGCTGACGATCTGCGGCATGATCGACGCATCCGCCACGCGCAAACCATCGACCCCCTTAACCCTTAGACGGGGATCAACAACGGCCATCTCGTCTATTCCCATCTTGCAGGTTCCGGTTGGATGATAGATCGTCACCGCCGTTCGGCGCGCCCAATCCAGAGTGGCCGCTGCATCCGCAAAGGCCACATCCGCGCCCGGCGCATGTTCTTCGGTGATATGCGATTTGAGCGGCTCGGTTTGCGCAATCTTACGCGCGATCTGGATCCCTTTGACGATGGTTCTACAATCCAGATCCGTCGCCAGATAGTTCGGATGGATCTCTGGGTGATCTTCCATATTGGCCGAGCGCAACGTCAAATGCCCGGCGCTTTCCGGGCGCAGCTGCAAGACCGATGCGGTAAAGGCGGAAAACTTATGCGGCCCATCGGCGGGCTTATCGGCGCTCCAAGGTTGGATGTGGAATTGAATATCGGGGGTTTCCAGATGTGCGTCAGTCTTGAGAAACCCGGTGCCAAGGCTGGCCGCCATCGTCATCGGGCCGCGCTGGGTCAGGGCATATTGCATCGCCATCAGCCCCTGCTTGAAGATGTTATTGGCCTCGGTGTTGATGGTGCTGAGAGTGGTCTTAAAGACGGGGCGCGCCTGCAAATGATCCTGTAGGTTCTTGCCCACACCGCTCAGAGCCGAATGAACGTCGATGCCATGGGGACGCAGCTCCTCTGGATCGCCAATACCTGAGAGCATCAAGATTTGCGGCGAGCCTATCGCCCCAGCGCTTAGGATCACCTCTTTGCGCGCCCCAATGGTCTGCATCACGCCATTGCGTTTGATGCGGATGCCGGTGGCGCGCCCCTCTTCAATCAATACCTTTTCCGTCTGAGCATTGGTTAGGATCGTGAGGTTCTGGCGGTGCTTAATCGGGTTCAGATAAGCCACGGCCGAAGAACAGCGCCGCCCTTTCTTCATCGTTAGCTGGAAATAGCCGACGCCTTCTTGATCTTCGCCGTTATAATCTGGGGTGCGCTTGTAGCCCGCCGCCTCTGCCGCATCGATCCAAGTATCAACGACCTTTCGAGTCAGCCGACTGTCCTGCACAGATAAGGGCCCATCACTGCCGCGTACATCGTTCAAATGCTCGCCATGCCAGGTCTCGGAGCGCTTGAACAGCGGCAACACACTATCCCAGCCCCAGCCAGTGCAACCCAGCTGCGCCCAATAATTGTAATCTTGCGGCTGGCCACGCACATAAAGCAGCCCATTGATCGAGCTGGACCCACCAAGCACCCGCCCGCGCGGCCAAGGGATCGCGCGCCCAGCGATGCCAGGATCCTGCTCGGTCACGTACATCCAATCAGAGCGCGGATTGCCCATGGTGCGAAAATACCCAACAGGAATATGGATCCACGGATTGCGATCAACAGGCCCCGCTTCGATCAGCGCAACGGAATAGCGCGCATCCGCAGACAACCGATTTGCCAACGCACAGCCCGCAGACCCAGCCCCCACGATGATGAAGTCGAACTCCATGATCCCCCGAAATATCAAAAAATGAGACTTTATATCTCGATTTTTGCCCAATTCACAGTTACACTGATTCGAAAGAAATGCACGCTGTTTTTTCAACATGGAGAAAAATGCCGGACTCTGATCGCATCCCAACCAATCTGCGCACGCTTTTGATCCTAGAGATCCTAGGCAAGAGCGATCAACCTATGAGCGCAACACAGATCAATGACCAGCTCGGCCTGCCAAAGCAGACGGTGCATCGCCTATGCGTCACTCTGGAAGAAAATGGCTTTCTGACCCGCCAAGGCGATGGCAAGAAATATCAGGTTGCCCGTCGTTTGCGGGAAATGGGGGCTGGGCTGCTGTATAGCTCTCGCGATCACATAGCCCGGCACCAGATTCTCAAGCATGTTGCCGAGCGCGTCGGGGAAACCGTGAACTATGCGGCCCCCGGCGCGTCTGGAATGAATTACTTGGACCGGGTCGAAACCGATTGGCCCTTTCGCATTCAGCTGCCTATCGGAACGAGTGTGCCCTTTCATTGCACCGCAAGCGGGAAAACCTTTCTGGCCAGCCTCGCCCCAAAGAAAAGAGAAGGCTTGCTCGCATCCCTTACGCTTGACCAAAGAACACCGCACACGATTGTTGATCCGCAAGAGCTGCTTGAAGAGCTGCGCAAGATCCGCAAGCAAGGCTTTTCGCTGGACCAAGAAGAATTTCTAGAGGGCATGGTCGCAATAGCCGTCCCGGTTACGGACCCGCAGGGGCGTTACATCGCCAGTCTAGCCTATCATGGCCCCGCGCAGCGCGTATCGCTCACCGAGGCGATAGAGCGAAAAGACATCCTGCAAAACGCGGCGCAAAAGCTCAGCCAGGTTCTATTCGACTAACCCGGTCACAACAGACATAGGCCGCCATCCGCCCGGCAGTCCCAGAATCAACCCAGTGCGCAAGCAGCAAGGACCTGTCGCCGAAAGTCGCAACACCACACGCCAACGCAGCCCGCCTTGATAGCCAAACTACCCCCGCTAGAGAAGATCTCTTTACTGAAACAAATTGTTGCCATTTTGAGACACAGCAAATCAGATTTCTATATTGTCCCTCTTACCAAAAGTTAACTATACTGGCTAAAGGGTGAAAATTGGGAGATTATGTGGCGCGCGGCAAACCGTTTGGGGTTGGGTTTGATGCGGCCATCCGAAACTATACAAACATTCGCGAATACCGCGAAACTACTATGTGGTTTCCCAAAATATTTCTCAGAGCTGCCCTGTTCTTGCCTCATTTTCCGACGACTCTGGGCAAGAGCAGGAGCGATAAAGAAAGGGACGGCCGATGGACCGCCTGACGGAAATGGAAGCATTCGCTACAGTCGTGGATCAAGGCGGCTTTACGGATGCAGCAAAAAAGATGGGCATTTCAAAGTCCGCAGTCTCAAAGCATGTCTCCGCTTTGGAGGCTCGCTTGGGTGCGCGCCTGTTGAACCGCACGACGCGCCGTGTATCTCCCACCGAGATTGGGCTGGCTTATTATGATCGTGCGCGCCGGGTTTTGAACGATGCAGGCGAAGCTGACGCGCTGGTGACGTCAATGCAAAGCGCGCCCTCTGGGCTGTTGCGCATTTCTGTTGCGACGGATTTTGGGGTGAACCATCTCTCGCCGATGCTCTCAGAGTTTCTCGAAGAATACCCAGATATCACAGTAAACATGGTGTTGAATAACCGCTATGTTGAGCTGATCTCCGAAGGGTTTGACATGGCCGTGCGCATTGGTGAGCTGGAAGACAGCACCCTGCGCGCACGCAAGCTGGCCGAGACCAACAAGCGTATGATTGGCTCGCCGTCATATTTCCAGAAATATGGCCGCCCGATGCGCATTGATGATCTCAATGAACATAAACTCTTGCACTATTCCAACCAAGCGGCGGGGAATGTGTGGAAAATCACCGCACCTTCTGGAGAAAAACGCCAGGTGCGCACAGCCGGATGGCTCAGCGTGAATGACGGGCAATCTTTGCTCAATGCCGCGATTTCCGGCCTTGGTATCGCCTATCTGCCGAGCTTCCTCTACGCAGAAGCCATGGAGAAAGGGCTTGTTGAAGATGCAATCCCCGATCTGCCTATGGAAACGCAAGGGATCTATGCGGTCTACCCTCCGGGCCGGTTCACCCAGCCAAAGGTGCGTGCCTTTATCGACTTCCTCGTGAAAGTCTTTGAAGATAAAGGCGCAGGAGGGGATTGGTAGCTAGATAACGCGGCGGGGTCCGGTTGACCCCGACCCGCGCCGCCTATGTTACAGCATGGATTTTTCAATCCGGTCAAGCGTTTCCATGGCGGATAAAACATCGGCCACGCTGCTATTGGGGGTGCGGTTTTCTTGGATCGCTGCGATGAACTCGCGGTCGATCAACTCGATCCCATTATTGGACACCGCGACATCTGACAAATCGATCTGGTTGTCATTGCCGTCATAAAGATCGTCATAGCGCGCAAGATATGTGCCATTGTCACAGATATAGCGGAAATACGTGCCAAGCGGTCCATCATTGTTAAAGGACAGAGACAGGGTGCAAATCGCGCCATCTGCCGCCTTCATCCCAATCGCCATATCCATAGCGATCCCCAGATCTGGATGCGCAGGGCCTTGCAAACCAAACGCCTCAACCGCTTGCCCGCCAGTTTGATATTGGAACAAATCCACTGTGTGACAGGCGTGGTGCCAAAGCAGATGATCCGTCCAGCTACGCGGCTCGCCCTTGGCATTGGTATTGGTGCGGCGGAAGAAATAGGTCTGCACATCCATCTGTTGGACCTTCAGCTCTCCAGCCATGATCTTGTTATGGATCCACTGGTGCGAAGGATTAAAGCGCCGCACTTGGCCCGCCATAGCCACCAGCCCGGTTTCCTCTTGTTTGGCAACAATGGCACGACTGTCCTCTAGGCTATCGGCCATCGGGATTTCGATCAGCACATGTTTGCCCGCATCCATACAGGCAAGCGCTTGATCCGCATGCATTTGTGTTGGCGTCGCAAGGATCACCGCATCCACATCATCGCGCGCGATGCAGTCTTCCAAGCTGGTGGACGCATGGCCGATGCCCCGTTTGGCGGCAAGCGCTTCGATCTTTTCCTGTGTTGGCCCCATCACCGATGTGACCTCGATACCGTCAATCGCCTCTAAAGCATCCAGATGTTTTTGGCCGAACGCCCCGTAGGCGCCCGCAACGCATAATCTCATGAGTTTTTCCTCAGCTCTTATTTTCCAAAATGATATGGCCCACAGCCGTGTTGGAGGCGGGCACGTGGTAATGGCGATGCACCTCGCGCACTTCGTCATCCAAAGCGCCGCGCATCACATGCCACATGACCATCTCAACACCTTCGGAGCCCGCCTCGCGCATATATTCCACATGCGGCATCTGGCTAAGCCCAACGGGGTCCAAGGTCAGACGATCCAAGAACGCCTTATCCCATTCAGAGTTGATCAGACCCGCACGCTTATATTGCAGCTGGTGGCTCATCCCGCCGGTGCCAAAGATCACCACATTCAGATCCTCATCAAAGCTCTCAACCGCGCGGCGGATCGCTTTGCCTAGGTTGTAGCAGCGATTGCCCGTCGGGGCTGGATACATCACCACATTCACCGCCAAGGGGATCACAAGCGCGGGCCATTCCTCGGGTTGCCCAAACATCACAGAGAGCGGCACGGTCAGCCCGTGATCCACATCCATCTCATTCATGATGGTTATGTCGAACTCGTCCAAAATCAGCGATTGCGCGATATGGCTGGCCATCACGGGATGGTTTTTCACCACGGGCACGGGGCGCGCGCCCCAGCCCTCATCGGCGGGCTGAAACTCGGGCGCGCAGCCCAGGGCAAATGTGGGAATGATTGAGCTGTCAAAGGCCGTGCAATGATCATTATAGACCAGGAAAATCACATCGGGCTTGGCCTCTTTGATCCACTCCCGTGACCTTTCAAACCCGGCAAAGACCGGCTTCCAATAATCTTGCTCAGTGATGCCAGTATCCATCGCCACGCCAATGGCGGGCACATGGCTACAGCCTACGCCTGCGGTTATTCGTGCCATTACTCTTGTCCCTCTTCGTCCCACTCATGCTGATAGCGGTTGCCCTCGATCGAGCGCCCGCCATTCAGCATCATTTCCCGGTAGGGCCCCACGCCCATGCCCGTCATCAAGCCCGCAAGGTGTTGAAAGTTGATACCATCAAAGGCCGCAAGTTTCGACGTGTAATAGATATTTCCGCCCAGCTCGAGCATGCGGTTCCAGTCGCGATCACGCACCGTCTGCTTTTGCTCTTCGCTCATGGGATAGCGCGCCAAATAAGCCTCTGGATCCGCCTTAAACGCATCGCGCCCCGCCTGTTTGCCCAAAGAGATGCAAAACTGGTTCAGATGATATCCCAGCCGCGCCCGGTCCGCATCAAAGACAAATGTGCCCGGAATATCCTCATAGTCTTTCTTAATCGCCATAGGGCGTCCTCCCTGCCGCTTTGAGGTCTCTATAACATAGCAGGGGACAGTCGAAAATTCGATTGCCGATAAAGCTATTTGAAATTGTTATTCTCTTACCCTCGTGCAACGCGCCGAATGATCTGCAAGAAGCGAGATTGCGCGGGCGTCGGCGTCCAATCTTTGCGCAGCGCAAGGCCAATGGCCCGTTCGGAGCCTGGCAGGGGGATGGGCAGTTGTATCATTGTGCCCATCTCTTCTTCCAGTGCAATTTGACGCTTTGAGGCAATCGACACATAATCCCCCCGCGCCAACAACCCCCGCAAGAGCACAAGCGAGCTCGACACCGCCCGCACCGGAGTTTGCGCCCTGCTTTCAATATCCAAGGTCTCAAACAGATAGGTGCCGGTGGGCGTTGTTTTGGGCGGGGCGATCCAGGGAAAATCCAACGTGTCATCCAGCGTTATACCAGCTTTGCTCAGCAACGGATGGCCGGGCGCAGCCACAACCGCAAGCCGGTCCACAAACAGCTCCTCCTGCACAATATCTGCCGCCGGGGCCGGCACGCGCAGAGCCCCGATCACCAGATCCAAATCGCCAAAGCGCAGATCGCGCATCAGCTTATCATAACGCGCCTCAACGCAATTGACCTGAACCCCGTCATGAATCACCTCGTGGATTGCGCGCGGCAAAATATCAACGCGAGACAGCGGCAAAGAGCCCACATTGATGCAGCTCACATCGCGCCCGGTGAGTTCGTTGATCTCATAGATGGCTTGGCGAAACTCAGCGATAGCCAAACGTAGATGCTGCACAAACACCTCAGCCGCAGCGCTCAGCACAACGCCGCCGCGCCGTTGCTCGAACAGATCAAAGCCAGCAAGGCGGCATAAATCACGCGCGGCCCGGTGAATGCCTGGCTGTTTCACCCCGAGATCATGCGCGGCTTGCGTGAAACTGCCCGCCTTTGAAATCGCCAACAGCGCGCGCAGCTGAACCGGCGTGCAATAGGGATAAAACGGCTTTCCCGCCCCGCGCCGTCCCTTTTTGCGCGCCTCCATATCCCCAATGCGCAGATGCTCAAAAAGACGCGCAAGGCGGGGCTGAAATAACGCCCCCGCCTCGGTAGGAAACATCCCTGTAGGCCGCCGCTCAAATAGCGCTGCGCCCAAGGCTTGCTCCACCCGCGCCACAGCCTGAGTTGCCGCCGGTTGCGACAGATGCACGGCCCCCGCCGCAGCGCCAATGCGCCTGAGCCGAAACACTTCGCGCACCACATTTAGGCCGCGAATATGCGGCATGTCTGGCAGCGCCGTGTCACTTTTCATCACCCAAAGCTCCAACAAGTATATTCTACCAAACCCCGCGCCCCCTTCATTTGGCTAAAAATACCTTGCGGGGGCGCTAGGGTGCAAAACCCCCACGGCGGGGAATTTTGGATCTACTCTGTATAACAAATTCAAATAACAACTACCAACAATCAAACTGGCTGAAAAGAGCCGCCCCGCACTAGGTTAGCGCAAGCTCATATAGGGGAGATATCACTTATGGCAGATCGTAAAACTGCGCTGGTCATTTCTGCGCATGCGGCGGATTTTGTATGGCGCTGCGGCGGGGCAATCGCGCTGCATCAGGAAAAGGGTTATGATGTGACCGTTCTCTGCCTCTCCTTTGGGGAGCGCGGCGAAAGTGCGCGGCTCTGGAAAGAAGGCAAATCGCTTGAGCAGGTGAAGGATATCCGAAAAAGCGAGGCCGAAGCCTCCGCCAAGGCCCTGGGTGTCAGCGATATTCGCTTTCTCGATATGGGCGATTATCCGCTGCGTTTTACCGAAGAATATGAAAACAAAGTTGTAGACATCATCCGCGAGGTACAGCCCAAGTTCATGTTTTCCCATTCTAAATGGGATCCTTACAACACCGACCACATGAAAACGACTGAATTTGCGCTGACCTGCCGCATGATCGCGCAGGCTTGGGGGCATAATCCGGGGCAAAAAGTGCTGGGCGCGCCGCAGATGTATCTGTTTGAGCCGCACCAGACCGAGCAGATGGGCTGGAAGCCGAATGTGTTCCTCGACATCACGCCGGTCTGGGACAAGAAACGCGCGGCCATGGAGGCTATGAACGGCCAAGTTCACCTCTGGGATTTTTACACCCGTGTGGCGCAGCAGCGGGCCAATCACTTTAAGCGCAATTCTGGCGGCATGGCAGGCGGGCGTGATTGCAAATATGCCGAAGGTTTCGAGACGATCTTCCCCTTCTGCATGGATGAATTGGTATGAGCTACCCTGTCGGAACCACGGGCGTCGTCGTGCAAAACATCGCGCGCGCAGATCAAGCGGTGATTGATGGCCTTGCTCAATGCGGCGTGGCCACCGTGCATGAGGCGCAGGGGCGCAAGGGGCTTTTGGCCGATTATATGCGCCCGATCTATTCCGGTCCGCGTGTTGCGGCCAGCGCGGTCACGATCTCTGCCCCGCCTTGCGATAACTGGATGATCCATGTGGCGATAGAACAGCTTCAGGCCGGCGATATCCTGGTGCTCGCCCCAACCTCGCCCAGCAATGCCGGGTATTTTGGCGATCTGCTTGCGACCTCTGCTAAGGTGCGCGGCTGCCGCGGGCTCATCATTGATGCGGGCGTGCGCGATATTCGCGATCTGGCCGAGATGGAATTTCCCGTGTGGTCAAAAGCGGTCTTTGCCCAAGGCACCATCAAAGAGACTTTGGGCTCGGTCAATGTGCCTGTGATCTGCGCTGATGAGCTAGTTAATCCCGGCGATGTGATCGTCGCTGATGATGATGGGGTCTGCGTGGTGCGCCGGCAGGAAGCCGCCAGCGTGTTGGAAAAGGCGCGCGCGCGCGAAGCGAATGAGGCCGAAAAGCGCGCCCGCTTTGAAGCTGGCGAGCTGGGGCTTGATATCTATAACATGCGCGGGCGGCTCGCGGAAAAGGGCCTGAAATATGTCTAAGGGCATCGCTTGCATGTGGATGCGGGGGGGCACCTCTAAGGGCGGGTATTTTCTGAAAGAAGATTTACCCGCTGATCCTGCCGCCCGTGATGCGCTGCTTTTGCGGATCATGGGATCGCCCGATCCTCGCCAAATCGACGGGATGGGGGGCGCTGATCCTCTGACCTCTAAGGTTGCGATTGTCTCGCGTTCAGAGCGCCCTGGCGTCGATGTGGATTATCTGTTCCTGCAAGTCTTCGTGGATCAAGCCATAGTCACGGATGCGCAGAACTGTGGCAATATCCTTGCCGGTGTCGGTCCCTTTGCCCTTGAGCGGGGACTGGTCCAGTCGCAGGCGGGTACAACCCCGGTCACGATCTATATGGAGAACACCGGCCAAACCGCGATCGCGCAGGTGCAAACGCCGGATGAACGGGTGAGCTACACGGGCGATGCGCGCATTGATGGCGTGCCAAACCCAGCTGCCCCGGTGCCGATTGAATTTCAAGACACAGCCGGATCAAGCTGCGGTGCGCTTTTGCCCACGGGCCGCGTGCTGGATATCGTCGAAGGGGTGGAAGTCACCATGATCGACAATGGCATGCCTTGCGTTGTTATGCGCGCGCATGACCTCGGGATCATAGGGGATGAGAGCCCAGAAGACCTGGAAACCAATGCAGATCTGCGCGCCAAGCTGGAGAGCATTCGCTTGGCCTGTGGCCCCTTGATGAACCTTGGCGATGTGGCCGAGAAATCTGTTCCCAAAATGACGATGGTCAGCGCTGCAACCGAAGGCGCGGCTATATCAACCCGAACCTTTATCCCGCATCGCTGCCACAAAACCATTGGCGTGCTTGGCGCGGTGAGTGTGGCGACGGCCTGCTTGCTTGAGGGCTCAACCGCCTATGACCTTGCTGCGCGGGGAAATGGGGAAACGCGGAACCTCGCAATCGAGCATCCCACAGGTGAGATGACGGTTGTCGCGACCTTGGATGAAACAGGCACAGTGGCAAGCGCAGCAATTCTGCGAACAGCCCGCAAATTGATGGATGGAGAGGTCTTCCCATGAGTGAAATCCAAACGATGGACGCCGATTGGCTCGAATTTCACCCCAGCCCTAAGCTGCCAGATTTCAAGCTGCCCAAAGGTGCGGTGGATGCCCATTGCCATGTGTTCGGCCCAAGCCCCGAATTCCCGTTCGCGCCCGAGCGCAAATATACCCCCTGCAATGCGGGCAAGGATCAGCTCTTTGCACTGCGCGATCATTTGGGCTTTGCGCGCAATGTGATTGTGCAGGCCACCTGCCATGGCAAAGATAACCGGGCGATGGTCGATGCCTGCCGTACCTCAAATGGGCTGGCGCGGGGCATTGCCTCGGTTGGCGCGGATATCAGTGAAGCCGAGATTGCCGATATGCATGCGGCAGGGGTGCGCGGGGTGCGGTTTAACTTTGTCAAGCGGCTGGTGGATGCAACCCCACAAGAGGTGTTTTTGACAATCGCCGATAAGATCAAGGCCTTTGACTGGCATATCGTCGTCTATTTCGAGGCCCAGGACTTGGAAGAGCTTGAGTCCTTCCTCAAGAAACTGCCCACAACTCTTGTCGTAGATCACATGGGCCGCCCCGATGTGAGCAAACCCGTGCATCATCAAGATTTCCAGCGTTTTCTGCGTCTGATGGAGGAGAACGAAAATATCTGGTCCAAGGTCACTTGCCCAGAACGCTTGACCAAGGTCGGCCCGCCCTATGACGATGTGGTGCCCTTCCCCGCCGCTGTGGTGGCGCGCTTTGAGGATCGCGTGCTCTGGGGCACCGACTGGCCGCATCCCAATATGAAATCCCATATGCCCGACGATGGGGCGCTGGTCGATTTCATCCCGCGTATTGCGCCTGAACCTGCTCAGCAGCACAAGCTTTTGGTGACAAACCCCATGCGCCTTTACTGGCCCGAAGAGGAGACAAGTGATGCCCCATGATATGCCCGGACATGATTATCATATCGATATCCCCGGAACGACCATCTTTGACGGCAAGCAAGCCATGAAGGGCTATAACCTCAACAAGATGTGCTATTCCTTTAACAAGGCTGACAATCGCGATGCGTTTAAGGACGATCCAGAGGCGTATATGGCGGCGTATAAGCTGAGCGAAGCGCAAAAAGAGGCGATCCGCTCCAGCAATATCCTCGCCATGATCGAAGAAGGCGGGAACATCTATTACCTGGCAAAACTGGCGGGCATCTTCAAATTGTCCGTGCAGGATGTGGGCGGGTTGCAAACGGGCCGCACGACAGAAGAGTTCAAAGCCTACTTGCTCAGCCAGGCATAAGGAGAAAGCATATGGCAAAAATTCTTGGTGGAATAACCACATCGCATATCCCAGCCGTGGGCAATGCAATCCAAAACGAGCTCTATGACGATCCCTACTGGAAACCGTTTTTTGACGGCTATCCCAAAGTACATGAGTGGGTGAAGGCGAATAAACCCGACTATGTGATCAATATTTATAATGACCACGGGCTTGGGTTTTTCCTTGACCGGATGCCCACCTTTGCCATTGGGGCAGCACACGAGTATCGCAATGAAGACGAGGGCTGGGGCCTGCCCGAGTTGCCGCCCTTTCCCGGCGCACCGGAGCTAAGCTGGCATATCATCGAAAGCATGGTGGCCGATGAGTTTGACATCACCTCGTGCCAAGAGCTGCCGGTGGATCATGGGTTTGTGGTGCCAATGCAGCTCTTTTGGCCTGGCGCACCGAATAATCCCGATATGCCCCGCGCCGTGCCGATCTCGGCCAATACGGTGCAGCATCCCATCCCGACGCTAAAGCGCGCGCTCGATTTCGGCAAGGCTCTGGGCCGCGCCATCGCAAGTTTCCCTGAGGATGCAAAAGTGGTTGTGCTGGGCACAGGCGGGCTTAGCCATCAGCTAGATGGGGCGCGTGCGGGCTTTATCAATAAGGAGTTTGACGAGTATTGTCTCAACAACATCGCCGATAACCCCGAAGAGTTGACCAAAATCACGCGCATGGAGCTCGTGGAAAAGGCGGGCGCGCAGGGCACTGAATTCTTGATGTGGATGATGATGCGCGGCGCTCTGGGCGACAAGGTCACAGAGCTAACGCGCAATTACCATATCCCAATCTCCAACACTGGGGCCGGCACGCTGCTTTTGGAATGTGTTTGAGCTAGCGCGGTGGAATCGTCGGCGACGCCGCGTTCAGGGTTTCGATGGCAAAGCCCGCCGCCTCTTTATAATTGCGCATGAATTCAAGGCGCTCGGGCAGCGGGAACACCTCTTCGATATCCTCAAACACCCCGCCGCAGCGCTCATCAACAATATTCAGCATCCCAAACGGGCCAGCAGAGCGATTGCGCAGCACCAGGGCTGAGGTTTTTTCACAAAGCGCATCATTATAGGCGGCAAGCGCCTGCTCGCTCACGCCATGCTTTAGAAACGCCGCCCCCATGACCCGCGCGTCGATAATTGCTTGGCTCGCCCCGTTTGATCCGGTGGGATACATCGCATGGGCCGCATCGCCAAGCAGCGCGACCGGCCCATCAACCCAAGTTGTCACCGGATCACGGTCAATCATCGGGTTCATATAGGCGCAATCGGCGCTGCGCAGCATGGCGGGCACATCAAGCCAGTCATAGCGGAACGCTTCAAAATGATGCGCAAAACTGTCAATGGCGACCTCTTGGAACCAGGCATCTTGCGGCCAGCCCTCGCGGTTGTCCCAGGTCATTTCCGCGATCCAATTGATCTGCGCCAGCCCTTCATCATCCATGCCCGAGATCGGATAGATCACCATACGGTGTTTATGAGTACCTAATCCCACAAAGGAGGAGGCCGTGCGCAAAGGTTTGGCCCGCACCGTACCACGCCACATCACCGCGCCGCCCCAATGGATCGGGCCTTGATCTGGGTGCATCTGAGCACGAAGGGCGGAATGGATCCCATCGGCGCCAATCAGCAAAGCCCCGGATAGCTCTTCGGTCTCGCCTTCGCGCCGGGCACGCACAGTGACCCCGCCCTCAGAACGCTGCCTATATCCCTCAACACGCGTCCCAAGTTGGATGGCTTTGGGGCCTGCGCGCTCCAGCAGCAGATTGTAGAGCAACATATGCATCTCGCCCCGATGCACAGCATATTGCGGCCAGTGATAGCCCGCATCAAGCCCGCGCGGCTCGCAATAGATATCTTTCCCATTCAACCCGACCAGCGCCCATTCGCGCGCGGGAACTCCGACCCGGTCCAAAAGCTCTGCCGTAAGTCCCAAATCAAACAGCTCACGCACGGCATTGGGCTGGATGTTGATCCCAACCCCCAAAGGGCGCATCTCGCGCGCAGCTTCCAGCACCACAAAAGGCACACCGATCTGATGCAGCGTCAGCCCAAGAGCCAACCCGCCAATCCCGCCGCCCGCGATGATCACCTTATCCTGGCTCATGTGCGCCTCCCTATGCTGCGTCGTTTCAAAATCGGTCTACTGGAGAACGATATTCTTTGCCAGCGGCCCATCGCTCCATGCAATAGCCAAACAGTATAAAATCAATCAAGAGACTGCCCGAGCGAATTTGGACGGCCGAAAGTTTCGCTCATATTGCCGGATACCCCGGTTCGAATTTCGCTGCGACTGGGGACGATCTGATTCTGGTTACCAGGTGATGTGCGACGCAACGCCCCAATAAATTGTTCTTGGATTTAGAACAGCTCTACCTTCATTTCTTATAGTGTTCATAAACTAGGCGACGCCTTAACCATATTCTATGAATGTAAAAACCGCCCATCTGAATTGAATTTGATTGGATTTGCGAGCATGAGTGCAGAATAATTACACATATAAAACAATGCCATGCACAATTTCCTCGGAAAAAGCGATATCCCCAGGATTGCATTTTTCTTCTGCAAAACGCCCCATCCTTAAAATTTAAATCGTTGATTAAATAGATCTGTCACAATCTATTCTTGCTTAGTCAGCCCCCACGGCGACCATAGGATGAAAAACTGAAAACTACGAGAACGTGCCCTTATCCCCACTCGGGGCCGTAGCCTTATGGGATCCATTGTTGAAGCGAATACGGCCTTTAGGTGCGTAGTAGAATGTGAAGAGGTAACGATATGACCTGGATGCCAGGACTTGCCAATAGCGGCGCGAACTGCCCGAATACCCAAGCAGATCAGAATGCGAATGCTCAAAGTGAATGGCAGCAAGCATTTGCCAGCCCTGCGACTGCTTTTGCGCAGCCGCAACCGGCGATGGGCGATCTCCAGGCCTACGGGCCACCAGCGCCAGCCTATGTTCAGCCGCAAGCCTATGCGCCTGCAGCCTGCTATACGCCGGGTGTTGGGCAAGTTGCGCAGCTCCAGCAGATGTTCGCTCAGATCACCATGATGATCCAGAACATGATCCAGAGCCTGACCGCGCTGATCCAGCTCCCTGTTCCAAATCAATGCTTTATGCCTCTGATCAACGCCTATTCCGGGATGATGACCAATATGCTCTGGCAGGGCGGTGGACAGATGTTCCAACAGCCGAACCAATGGGCAAACACGGGGGGCGGTAACATCGATATTGACGTCGATATCGACATTAACATCAATTACGGCGGCGGGTGTGATAAGGCACCAGCTCCTGGCGATACACCGATCAATGACCTGCCCATGATTGATCAGCCTTACCTGTCTCCCACCAATTACTTCACAGATCTGGGCAATGACACATATCTGATCAAAGGCGGCGATTTCGCCAATCACACTGCTCAGTGGGATGCGGATCTTGGCAAATTCGTGGTCTATAATCCCGAGGGAGAGGCCGTCGCGCTTTACGAACACCCTAGCGGCGAGGCCACAATTCGCAACCCTGACTGGGTTCCAGGCCCCAGACCGATCATAGATAACGAAGGGATCATCCTGCCAACGCCGACCCCGAACGATATGCCTCAGGTCAAAGTCGGCGAATGGCTCGCGCCCCATGATGGTGTCACCGAGAACGCCGATGGCAGCTTTACCATCACAGCAGGTGACTATGCCGGTCACACAGCCGAGTGGAGCGCAGAATACGAGACCTTTGTCATCTACAACCCCGATGGCGACATGGTGGCGCGTTATAACCCACCAAATGGCGCAGATGCCGGGCAGCTCACCGCGCCGCCATATGTGACCCCGAACGATATGCCACGGATCAAAGAGGGTGAATGGCTCGCACCCCACGATGGCATCACTGAGAATGCCGATGGCAGCTTTACCATCACCGAGGGCGACTTTGCAGGCCATCTCGCCGAGTGGAGCGTAGAATATGACACATTCGTCATCTACAACCCCGATGGAGACATGGTCGCGCGCTATAATCCGCCGAACGGCGCCGATAGCCTGGCTCCAACCCCTGAGGATATGCCCCAGGTGAAAGAGGGCGAATGGCTCGCCCCCCATGATGGCGTGACGGAAAATGCCGATGGCAGCTTTACCATCACCGACGGCGACTATGCCGGTCACACAGCCGAGTGGAGCGCCGAGGACAATGCCTTTGTGATCTTTGACCAAGATGACACCATGGTTGGCCGCTACATCCCACCAAATGGCGCCGATAGCCTGGCTCCAACCCCTGAGGATATGCCGCAAATCAGCGAGGGCGAATGGCTCGCCCCCCATGATGGCGTCACTGAGAACGCCGATGGCAGCTTTAGCATCACCGACGGTGACTATGCCGGTCACACAGCCGAGTGGAGCGCCGAGGACAATGCCTTTGTGATCTTCGACCAAGATGACGCTATGGTCGCCCGCTACATCCCACCAAACGGCGCCGATAGCCTGGCTCCAACCCCTGAGGATATGCCGCAAATCAGCGAGGGCGAATGGCTCGCCCCCCATGATGGCGTCACTCAAAATGCCGATGGCAGCTTTACCATCACCGACGGTGACTATGCCGGCCACACAGCCGAGTGGAGCGCCGAGGACAATGCCTTTGTGATCTTTGACCAAGATGACACCATGGTTGGCCGCTACATCCCACCAAATGGCGCCGATAGCCTGGCTCCAACTCCTGAGGATATGCCGCAAATCAGCGAGGGCGAATGGCTCGCCCCCCATGATGGCGTCACTGAGAACGCCGATGGCAGCTTTAGCATCACCGACGGTGACTATGCCGGTCACACAGCCGAGTGGAGCGCCGAGGACAATGCCTTTGTGATCTTCGACCAAGATGACGCTATGGTCGCCCGCTACATCCCACCAAACGGCGCCGATAGCCTGGCTCCAACCCCTGAGGATATGCCGCAAATCAGCGCGGGCGAATGGCTGGCTCCCCATGATGGCGTCACTCAAAATGCCGATGGCAGCTTTAGCATCACCGACGGTGACTATGCCGGCCACACAGCCGAGTGGAGCGCCGAGGACAATGCCTTTGTGATCTTCGACCAAGATGACGCCATGGTCGCCCGCTACATCCCACCAAACGGCGCCGATAGCCTGGCTCCAACCCCCGAAGATATGCCGCAGGTGAAAGAGGGCGAATGGCTGGCCCCCCATGATGGCGTCACGGAAAATGCCGATGGCAGCTTCAGCATCACCGAGGGTGACTATGCCGGTCACACTGCGGAATGGAGCGCGGATGACAATGCCTTTGTGATCTTTGACCAAGATGACGCCATGGTTGCCCGCTACATCCCACCAAATGGCGCCGATAGCCTGGCTCCAACCCCCGAAGATATGCCGCAGGTGAAAGAGGGCGAATGGCTCGCTCCCCATGATGGCGTCACGGAAAATGCCGATGGCAGCTTCAGCATCACCGAGGGTGACTATGCCGGTCACACTGCGGAATGGAGCGCGGATGACAATGCCTTTGTGATCTTTGACCAAGATGACGCCATGGTTGCCCGCTACATCCCACCAAATGGCGCCGATAGCCTGGCTCCAACCCCCGAAGATATGCCGCAAATCAGCGCGGGTGAATGGCTCGCGCCATATGATGGTGTCACTCGGAACGATGACGGCAGCTTCAGCATCAATGAGGGTGAGTATGCCGGCCACACAGCCGAGTGGAGCACTGAGGATAATACCTTCGCCATCTTCAACCCGGATGGGGATCTGGTCGCGCACTATGATGCGCCGGATGGAACCGATCGCTTGGCCCCAACACTCGCTGATGCGCCGCAGCTCAGCCAAGGCGAATGGCTCGCCCCCTATGGCGGCGTGAGCGAAAACGCTGATGGCAGCTTTACCATCAACGAAGGTGATTATGCCGGCCACACAGCGGAATGGAGCGCGGATGATGGAGCCTTCGCAATCCTTGATGCGCAAGGCGACCTCGTCGGCCGCTACACCCCGCCAAATGGCGCGGACGGGCAACTGGCCCCAACACTGCGTGACGCAAACCAGGTAAAAGCCGGCGAATGGCTCGCCCCCTATGGCGGCGTGACCGAGAACGCTGATGGTAGCTTCAACATCAATGAGGGCGAGTATGCCGGTCACACAGCCGAGTGGAGCGCAGACGACAGAGCCTTCGCAATCCTAGACGCACAAGGCGAACTCGTAGGCACTTACATCGCACCACATGGCGCGGATCGCCTCACTCCAACCCTAGCCGATATGCCAAAAATCAGCCAAGGCGAATGGCTCGCGCCGTATCAGGGCATCACCCAAAACGCTGATGGCACTTATGACATCAACAAAGGCGAGTATGCAGGCCACACCGCAGAATGGAGCGCAGATGATGGAGCCTTCGCAATCCTTGATGCACAAGGCGAACTCGTCGGCCGCTACACCCCGCCAAATGGCGCGGACGGGCAACTGGCCCCAACATTGCGTGACGCAAACCAGGTGAAAGCCGGCGAATGGCTGGCCCCCCATGATGGCGTCACTCAAAACGCCGATGGCAGCTTTACCATCAACGAAGGTGACTTCGCAGGTCACACAGCAGAATGGAGCGCAGACGACGGAGCCTTCGCAATTCTAGACGCACAAGGCGACCTCGTAGGCCGCTACGCCCCGCCAAATGGCGCGGACGGGCAACTGGCCCCAACACTGCGTGACGCAAACCAGGTAAAAGCCGGCGAATGGCTCGCCCCCTATGGCGGCGTGACCGAGAACGCTGATGGCAGCTTTACCATCAACGAAGGTGATTATGCCGGGCATACAGCCGAATGGAGCGCAGACGACGGAGCCTTCGCAATCCTTGACGCACAAGGTGAGCTTGTGGGCACTTACATCGCACCAAATGGCGCGGATCGCCTCACTCCAACCCTAGCCGATATGCCACAAATCAAAGAGGGCGAATGGCTCGCACCGTATCAGGGCATCACCCAAAACGCTGATGGCACTTATGACATCAACAAAGGCGAGTATGCAGGCCACACCGCAGAATGGAGCGCAGATGATGGAGCCTTCGCAATCCTTGATGCACAAGGCGAACTCGTCGGCCGCTACACCCCGCCAAATGGCGCGGACGGGCAACTGGCCCCAACATTGCGTGACGCAAACCAGGTGAAAGCCGGCGAATGGCTCGCTCCCTATGGCGGCGTGACCGAGAACGCTGATGGTAGCTTCAACATCAATGAGGGCGAGTATGCCGGTCACACAGCTGAGTGGAGCGCAGACGACGGAGCTTTCGCAATCCTTGATGCACAAGGCGAACTTGTCGGCACTTACATCGCACCACATGGCGCGGACCGCCTCACTCCAACCCTAGCCGATCTGCCGCAACTCAGACCCGGTGAAATGGCGCTTATCGGACCTCAGGATAACTACACAGATCTTGGCGATAACAATTATCTAATCACCGAGGGCACCTACGCCGATCATACCGCGAAATGGGACGCCGATAACAGTCAGTTCGTGGTTTATGACCCAGAAGGGAATGCCATCGGACGGTTCGAGCCTCCTAGCGGCCGCCCTGTACTCTACGATCGAATCGTCACAATTCCGAGATTTCCGATACGTTCCGAACCGATCATCGTGTCAGAGCCAGTTGCTCCAACCCCCGGCGATATGCCGCAAATAAAAGCCGGCGAATGGCTAGCGCCTTATGAGGGTGTCACAGCAAACGGCGATGGTAGCTATAACATCAATAAAGGAGACTATGCAGGCCATACAGCTGAGTGGAGCGCCGAGGACAACACCTATGCCATCTACAACCCAGAGGGCGATCTGGTCGCGCGCTATAACCCGCCAACGGGCACCGACATCAACATGCCAATCACCGCACTGCCTGAGCTTAATGTGCCTTTCAACCCTATGGCTGTCAGAGGCGCGACCCACGAAGGACGGCCCATTATCGTCTCTGGACCTTATGCGGGTCACAGCGCCAAATGGGATGGTGACATAAGAATGTTCGTGACCTACGATCCTGCAGGCAATGCTATCGGATTGCAAAGAGCGATCCCACAAGCCTTCATGTACTCCCCCATCGCATTCGATCTGAATGGTGACGGGAAAATCGGCACTACCGGCAACTCTACTGCCAAAGAGCGCATCGACAACAATGTCGGCGAAACTGTGCAGTTCGACATTGACGGCGACGGCGATTTGGACACCATCGAATGGATGTCCGGCGATGGTGATGGCCTTCTGGTCGACAACCGCGACGGCAATGTGGCCAATGACATGGACGGCGCGCGCCTCTATGGCGACGAGGGCGGCAAATACGAGAACGGCTATGTGAAACTGTCGCAGCTTGACACGGATGATGACGGCCAAATCTCTGGCAAAGAGCTCGAAGGGCTCGCCGTCTGGGTCGATGATGGTGACGCCGTGGTCGAAGAGGGCGAAATGATGTCCGCAGCAGATGCGGGTATCACACGGATCTCCACCGAAATGACGCTTGAGAAGAACGAGCGCGGTGAAGACCTGATGCGCTCAGACGCGACCATCGACGGCAAAGAGGTCATGACCGAAGACGTCTGGTTCGCGAAAGACGACTAATCATCAGCCAATCTGGGGCAGGATGACCTTGCCCACGTCCAATAGGCGCAGCTCCCCCTCGGGCTGCGCCTTTTTTATATTCGCGGCCAAGCAGCGGACTTAAAACACCGTTCCACACGGGCTGCGACAAGATAGAATATCGCCTCTCAGCCAATCGACGCTAGCTTAGGAAAGTCCAGAGCGATAGGGGCGCCCCGCCATGTTACGCATAAATCTAGTTCCGCGCCTTATCTGCGTTTCTCTTTGCCTGGTGCCAGCCTTGGGCAGCAGCGCTCTTAAAGCGCAAGAGGCCCAGATCATCATAAGCCGCACAAAGAGCAGTGTGGAGCTCTTCTTGGCCATGCCAACGCAGCAAGCGCTTGAGCTGCTTGATATGCCGCAAGGTTTATTCCTGAATGAAGAGGGGCTGGTGGATTTCGGCGCGTTTAGGGCCGGGACAGTTGATGCCGCTGGCACTCTCTGGCAAGGGGTCGAGGCACAGATTGACGGGGCCCAGGTTTCCTTTGAGCCGATGTCGCTAATGCTACACCCCGAGGAAGATAAGATCCCCTTTGAGACCCCTTGGGATGGCTTAACCGCTGTTTCAGTCTGCGCCACCGAGGGCGGTACTGCGCCCTTGGACGAGACTAGGCTTTATCTTGCGATGATTGCATATGCCGATCAAACGCAGGGAGATCTGACATTGAAATTGGCGGCCGCCCCCAAGCAGCCGGTGCCGTTTAATGTCCACGATTTTCAAGGCTCTGCTCAAACAATCAATGGCTCCTTAACGCTTGGCAACGACCGGACCCTCACCCTGGCGGGGCACAAAGGCATCCCTTTTGGCAAGATAGTTTTCGCCGGCTTGATCGCTACTGCCGCACTTGCATGGACATGGCGCAGCCTTGCACGCTCTGCAAAGATGCAATCGGACTGAGGCCTTGGGTGCGCGGGACATTTTGTGCCGCTTGGTAGTCGGCAAGACCACCAGGAAAAGCCCGGTTTTCGGGGCGATGGAGCCTTTTCACCCCATCACCGTATCCGAAAACCGGTGCCCACTTTTCGGGATGATGGGCGCTACGCCGACAAATCCATCGCGGCGAGTTCTTTCCAGATCTCGGCCCAGGCTTGCTTGGCGCGCCCGCGCTGTTTGGCTGATTTGGCCGCATCGAGATTGTGCAAAGCCCCCTCGCCCTTCACGACCACAAGCCCGACCATGCCAAGTGCCACATGCGGCGCGCAGACATAGCCGTAAAGGCCGGGTTTGTCGAAGCTCACGGAGAGCTCTTCATTGATCTTGCCCTTCCAGCCCCCTGTGCCCTCGGGGATCATGCCCTTGGCCGAGGCCGAGTTATGCCCTCGGTCGGTCGCGACAAACTTGACGCTGTCACCAGGGTCTACAGCCAAAAGCCGGGGAAAGAACACGTTGCGCAGCTTAGCATCCTCGGGATGTTTGTTGAGCATTTGCACTTCATGTTCGGTGGCAGCGTGCAAGATCGCGGGCGTTGCGAGCAAGGTCGTTGCGGCGGTTGCACTAATCAATGCCTGGCGGCGGGTGAGGAGTGTGGTCAAAATTCTTCTCCAATGTGTTTTGCATGAGACCTAAGTCCCGGTGCAGCGTTAAGTAGGGCCAATGCAGGATATGGCAAAGGCTCTCCCGCTCCCAATTACGTCGCAAATAATTCCAAATTTACATGCGTCAGTTCATCGCCCCAAGCGGGTCAGTAATGCGGCGGGCGTTCATCGCCGAAGACTACGCCGCCTGTACCCTCGGCCTCACGCGCCGCCTCGCGCTGGATCAATAGATCGACCTGTTTGCGCAGGCGCGTCAGCTCTTGGTCCTGGCGGGCGATCACCTCTGACATATCCTCAACGGCACGGGTCAGATGTGCGATTTTCTCTTCGATCTCTTGCATAGTGCCCCCTTAACGCCCCTGCGCCAAAACGCAAGGCCAAGCCGACTTGCCGCGCCCGCAGCCATAGGCTAGTCACGCGCCGAAGCTTTCGAGGATAGGCACCATGGCCAAACAAAAGAAATCCCCGCGCCCCAAGGCAGAAACGCCCAAAGGCTTTCGTGATTACTTTGGACAAGATGTGAGCGAGCGCGCCGATATGCTCTCGCGCATTGCTGCTGTGTATCATCGTTATGGCTTTGACGCGCTAGAGACCTCGGCCGTGGAAACCGTTGAGGCCCTGGGCAAATTCCTGCCCGATGTGGATCGCCCGAATGAGGGCGTTTTTGCCTGGCAAGACGAGGATGAGGCGTGGATGGCCCTGCGTTATGATATGACCGCGCCCTTGGCCCGCGTCTATGCCCAGCACCGCAATGATCTGCCCACGCCCTATCGCCGGTTCACCTTTGGCCCCGTGTGGCGCAATGAAAAGCCGGGACCGGGACGGTATCGGCAGTTTTATCAATGTGACGCGGATACGGTGGGCACGGCCTCTATGGCAGCAGATGCCGAGATTTGCGCGATGCTGTCGGACGCGCTGGAAGAGGTCGGCATTGCCCGCGGGGATTATGTGATCCGCATCAACAATCGCAAGGTGCTGAATGGCGTGCTGGAAACCATGGGCCTGAGCGATGAGACCCAGCGCGCAGATGTGCTGCGCACCATCGACAAGTTCGACAAAGTGGGCGAGGCTGGTGTGCGCGAATTGCTCGGTAAGGGGCGCCTTGATGACTCGGGCGCCTATATCGACGGGGTAGGATTAGACCCCGCCCAGGCCGAGCCGGTGATTGCATTTCTGACCTCCAAGGGCGCAAATTCAGAGGAAACGCTCGCCAATCTCAGCGCGGCAATTGGGGATAGTGCGGTAGGGGCCGAAGGGGTGAAAGAGCTGGGTGAAATCGCCTCTTTGCTCGAGGCCCAGGGCTATGGCCCTGATCGCATCGTGATTGACCCCTCCGTTGTGCGCGGTCTTGGCTACTATACCGGCCCGGTTTATGAGGCGGAGCTGACCTTTGAGGTTCAGAATGAAAAAGGGCAGAATGTGCAATTCGGCTCGGTTGCGGGGGGTGGGCGCTATGATGATCTGGTCAAGCGCTTCACCGGCCAATCGGTTCCGGCCACCGGCGTTTCCATTGGCGTTGATCGTCTGCTTGCGGCCATCCGCTCACGGCGCGGGGTGGCTGAGCAGGTTCAGGGCCCCGTTGTTGTCACCGTTATGGATAAGGCGCGCATGGGCGATTATCAGAAAATGGTGGCAGAGCTGCGCGGGGCGGGCATCCGCTCCGAGGTCTATCTGGGCAATCCTAAAAACTTTGGCAATCAGCTGAAATATGCGGATAAACGGGGCGCGCCGATTGCAATCATTCAAGGCTCGGATGAGCATGAGAACGGCGTGATCCAGATCAAAGACCTGGTGCTGGGCGCTCAGATTGCACAGACGGCAAGCCTTGAGGAATGGAAAGACCGCCCCTCTCAATTCGAAGTGCCACGCGATCAACTGGTGCGAAAAGTGCGCGAGATCCTGCGCGATCACGAGCAACAACGCCTTGAGGCCGGGCATGTGCATGGCCCTGGATGCGGGTGCCACTGATGCCCACCCGCGCTGAGACAAATACCAAAGCCGCCGAGCTGCGCGCCAAGTTTGAGGCGATGGGCGCAGTGCCGGTGGAGCCGCCTATTTTGCAATCGGCGGAAACTCTGCTTGATCTATATGGCGAAGACATTCGCGGGCGCGCTTATGTGACGCAAGATGCGCTGCGCGGTGAGATGATGCTGCGCCCCGATTTCACCGTGCCCGTGGTACAGATGCATATGGCGGATGGGGCAGAGCCTGCCCGCTATACCTATGCCGGAGAGGTGTTTCGCCGCCAAGAGCACGATCCCAGCCGCGCCAGTGAATATGTGCAGGTCGGCTTTGAGATCTTTGACCGCGATGCGCCAGAGGCCGCAGATGCCGAGGTATTTCATGCACTCCAGCAGGCTGTTGCGCCTTTGAAACTGCGCGCGGCCACTGGCGATATTGGCATTCTCACCGCAGCGGTGCAAGGGCTGGAAACACCTGAGCGGCGCAAAGCTGCCTTGATGCGCCATATCTGGCGACCCAAACGCTTTCGCACGCTGCTCACCAAATTCGCGCATGGGCAAAAAGATCGCCGCCCGCCCCAGCTCAGCGATGCGCCCTGGATTGGCAAGCGCAGCCCCGAAGAAATGCAGGCCCGCTTGGCCGCTTTGCAGGCCGAGGCGCAAGAGCCCCCCCTGCCCCAGAGCCTGCTGGATGTGCTGGATGCGCTTTTGAATGTGCGCGAAACCCTGCCCTATGCGCTAGAGCAACTG